>NZ_JAPYKO010000024.1:0-99260 GCF_037179585.1 Mesorhizobium argentiipisi (SeqCode) | reverse complement strand
TTGTGAATGTCCGTGGCCGCGATCGCAGCGTGGCCGAACGCTACCGCGATCTGGTTGATTTCGTTCACCACATCACCAGCGGCATAGAGACCGGGCACAACGGTTCGCTGATGCGCATCCACAATAATGTATCCGAGGTCGTCGCAAGTCGCCCCGAGGTCTATTCCAAACTTAGCCCCTGTCCTGCATCCCATCGCCGGATAGACCGCATCGAATGTGCAGGTCGCTCCGCCGGAGAGTAGGACAATGGCATGTTCACCGAGCGGGCGGAGCGAATTGGGAATGCAGGCCTCAACCCGGATTCCAGCTTCCCTCAGTGGGCCTGAGCATTCATCCATTCGACACGCCCCGTCGGTCGCAAGTACGGTAAGGTCGCGGGTGTAGGTTCGCATGAACGACGCCTTCTTCACCGCCTCTTTCAAAGGGCCCATTACTGCGACACGCTTATCGATGACCTCGTAGCCATCGCAGATCGGGCAAAGGCGCATTGTCCCCCCTCTAATCATGTCGGTAGCCAGTGGGATGTCAGGAAGCGTGTCGACCACACCCGTTGCCAGGAGCACCGCACGGGCTCGAACGGATGTTGGACCGGCAGCAATAAACTCGGCCCCGTCGCGCTTAATGTCGTGGACTGCTTCGTCCCTAAGCTCCGCGCCGCTCCGCAAGGCCTGTTGCCGCAAACGACTTAGCAGGTCAGGGCCGGATATACCGTCGGGAAAGCCGGGACAGTTGCGGGTAATCGGAATGAACTTCGCGCGGCTTTCACCGGCATCGAAAAGAACGACTCGACGACGGAAGCGGCCGAGATAAGTCGCGGCCGCGAGCCCAGCGGGGCCACCTCCAACTATCAAGCAGTCAATTTGCTCGGCGCGATGATGTCCCTGATCGGTCATGACTTAAATCCCAACGAGCTCACTGGAACCCCTGAGTGTGGATCGTGACAAGCTGCGGGCCTGCGGATTGAGGTGCCTAGGACTGCCTTGTTCTTCGCACCTTTCTATAAGTAAACGCATGCGAGGCGAGGGCGCTCTCCTCCTCAACTTGCCCTCACGGAATGGAAGTTTTGTCGTTAGTCTGAGCATAAACGACACAGTCCTGTGCATCCCCTTTCATTTCTTAAAGCGCGGGCCGCTGTTTGGTTCAGGAATTTCCGCGCTACGCGCCGCTGTTTGTCTGGATCGTGCGCGATTGGCGTCCTCGATACCGTCAATATCCAACGCATGCCTCAAATGGAGCGCTGCGCGCTGCTTCCTCGCGCTTGTCGTTGGCGCGCATGGGATTAAGGTACCTTTGAGGGCGAACAGGGGACAAGATTGTCTCGTCGATCGGCACGAGCCCATCTGCTTGGACTAATCGCGGCAGCCGTGTTGCCCGTCTGGCTTTTTGCTGCCTATCTGCTGGTGACGTACGCACTGCATGAAAGGTCACGGATCGAGCAGGAAGCTCTGTGGACCGCTCGACAGGTGTCGCTGGTGGTCGAAGGCGAACTCTCTAATCTCAAGACGGTTCTTGATGGCCTCTCCAGGTCCCCCGCTCTGGCCAATGGAGACTTGCTGGCCTTTGGCGCCGAGGCGCGCCGCCTTGTCCAAGGGACGGACGAGGTAATCACACTGCGGAATCTCGACGGTCGCCAGTTGGCAAGCACCGGACCTGAGCTCGCCTCCGATATGTCTTTAACAACCCCGCTCACAGTTGACGAACGCGAGCAACTGAAACTGGCTGGAATTCTCTTCGGCAACGTGTTCGCTGGGCACAGGGCTAACGAGTATCGCGTCGCCGTCACTGCGCAGGTGTCGGGCTTCAGCGGCGAACCGTTGTTCCTTTCGGAATCATTTCCTACCGAACGCATCCGCCTTGCCATGCTGCCAGCGGTTCCGGAGGGATGGACGGTCGGTGTCGGGGACCGCGAGGGAAAATATGTCGCCAGATCCAAAATGCATGATCAGGTCGCCGGCAGGCCCGGTTTGCCTGAATACGTGGCTAAGGTCGTGGGCCGCTCCGGAACCTTCCAGTCTCAGAATTTCGAAGGGAACAGATTGCTGGCTGGATATTACCGATCACCCTATTCTGGCTGGTTCTACACCGCCAACATTCCACTATCCCAGGTCCAGGCGCCGCTCTGGTGGTCGTTCGCGCAGATCGGAGGGATCGGTCTTTCGGCGCTGCTTTTCTCGCTTGCCCTGGCCTACTTCGTCGGCAGGAGGTTCACCAAGGCCACCGCAGAACTCGTCGGGCGAGCCGATGCGCTCGGCAGCGGCCGCGCTGTGGAGCCGATCCTTACCTCGGTCGCGGAATTCGACACGATTGGTCAGGCCATGATCACGGCAGAGCGTGCAATTGCGGAGCGCACGCGCGAGTTGGAAACGGTCTTGGAGACGGTTCCCGCTGCGGTCTGGTTTACCTATGACCCGCAGGCGCGCCAGGTTATCCGCAACCGGTTTGCGGCGGAACTTATGGGTCTGTCGCCCCAGCCTCACAGGCCATTTGGAAAACCGGATCTGGTGATCGATACTCTTGCCTACAAAAACGGCCAAACCATCAGCCGAGAGGACCGCCCGCTTAGCAGGGCAATGCGAGGCGAAGAGACCACCAACGAGGAATTTGCATACACTCTGCCATCAGGGGCGCAGCGATATTTGCTTTCCAGCGCGCGGCCCATTCGCAGCTCGGAAGGGTCGGTGGTGGGCGCAGTGCAGATCAGCCTGGACATATCTGACCGTAAACGGGGGGAGGAACAGCGCCAGTTGCTCGTCAATGAACTGAACCATAGGGTCAAGAACACCCTTGCTGTGGTTCAGGCCATAGCCGCCCAAACCATGCGCAACGCCAGCAGCCTGGCACAGGCGGGTCAAGTGCTTTCCAGCCGACTTGTGTCTCTGGCAAAGGCGCACGACATCTTGACCCGCGAGAACTGGAGCGGCGCCGATCTCAGCGCTCTGATTGCGGCCGCCGTTGAGCCGCATGCCTCTCTCGACCGTTTCGACCTCAGCGGCGAACAAGTCTGGCTTCCACCCAACATCGCGCTCTCTTTCGCCCTAGCGCTTCATGAACTGACGACAAACGCGATCAAATATGGATCGCTCTCCAACGCAACGGGATCTATCGCGATCGATTGGAAGCTGCAGGGGGCGGGAGGCGATCGGGTTCTCGAGCTCGATTGGCGTGAGAAGGGCGGTCCACCTGTCACCCCTGGGAAAAGTGGATTTGGTACGCAACTGCTCCAACGGGTATTCGAGGGAAAGAACGCTGGTGGGGTGAAGATCACCTACGGCCGAGCTGGTTTACATTGTGCGTTCCGCGTGAACTTGAGCGAGGAAAGATAACATCCCGCAACGCTCACGGAACATAAGTTCCGATCAGGCGTTGGGGTTCGCTCGGGGGGTACTCGCAGATATGGGCGATGGTGCGGTCCTAGTCGTTGAAGACGAGACAATGATTTTGCTCGACCTGGAGTCTGCGCTTGAAGAAGCCGGCTTCGAGGTCGTCGGGGCAAATAACGCGGCGAGCGCGGCGGCCACCTACGATGCCGACCCAGAAAAATTCAAAGCGCTGGTGACCGATATTCGGCTCGGCTCTGGCGAGACGGGGTGGGAGCTGGCGCGACGTTTTCGCCGCATCAATAATGTCTTGCCGGTCGTCTACATAAGCGGCGACGGTGCAGCGCATTGGGCTCACGAAGGTGTCCCGAACAGCATCATGATTGCCAAGCCGTTCTTCATGCCACAGATAGTTACGGCGGTATCCACGTTGCTCAACCACCTGTCGATCATCGACCCATCCTAACACGAGCGGTCGGAGCTAGACGCCTGATGCCCAAAGATGGATCGCCTGCAAGCAGCCGAGGACCAAACCGTGTCGCAACTGGGAACGTCTCCCAGGAGAACTTCAACCGCACGATGAAGAAGGTCATCAAGGATACGAAACCCACGGACAAGGCTCCGCCGCTGCCGAGCAAGAAAGTAGTGAAGCCGCCGCCGGCGAGCCGGGACACCGAGCGTTCCTGATTTCGAACAGATTGGACCGCAATTGGACCGGCGCCGAGGCCGGTCGGCTGCCTGCAAGGCGGAATCAAGGACCCCAGCAACTTACGATTAACTCAGGCACCTCCACGCTCGAGAAAGGCAGACCGCGAGGACGTCCCGATCACCTATCTGCCTTAGCTGCCCGTAAACGCCGACCGCTCGGGGCAGGAACAAAGCTTGCTCGCTCTGTGTTCGGAGAGGGAATGAACGCAGCAGAGATCGCACATGAAGGCTTATCGGGTGGAAGAGATGGACCGGGACAGAGTTGTGGCTGAACATACCATTGACGCCGATACGCCATGGGTGGCAGCTGAAACGGCAACGGGCAGTGAGGTCGTGAACACACGTGGCGACGAACAGCGCTGGATTCGAGTTACGGATGAGGCAGACAAGGTTGTGTACCGGTTTGCCTTCAAGGGCTGTGGGCAGTAACGCCTGTCCTCCCATTCACGCATCGCAATTTAACGCGCAATCAAAGCGCCTAGCCTAGTCGGGCGTCAATTGTGACGCGCTCAGCCCAATTCTGGCAGCTGACGCTCTCAGGTACCTGACCTCTAGGTCCCGTATGCGTCGGCCGTTGAATTAGCCGACTGGATGCTGGATTAAAACAGCGTAGGCGAGCCCGGCGAGCAAGATGACCACCAACCCTGCGATCAGGATACTGAAGGCGATCCACAGGCGCCTTGATTTGCGGCTGCTGCTCATTGTGCCGTGCTGCCAGCTCGGTGTTGGATCGCTTCGAAGATCAGTTCGAACACGCTGTTGGCTTCTTCATTAATTTGTCGGGCCGACGGGCTCTCGGGTTCTGCTGCCTTCATCATCTCGCTGCCAGGTCGCTCACCGCGCAGGGTCGTCGCTGAGGACGTTCGGCAGGTGCTCTGGTACCTATCCATCGGGGGTTTAGTCCGCGTGCGCTCATCCTTCGATAAGCGGGAGGCGTATAGTAGGTTCCGCTGAATAGTAAGAGCCCGTCAACTCCGCAGTGAGAACGGGCTACCGGTCGCCCGGGCTGCCCCGACCCGAGCGTCATCTCTTGCGGGAGATTGGCCAACCAGAAACGGCTCCATGGGCCGCCCAGGGCAAAGCTTAGCGCAGGCGCCGGGCAAGGCCGGATCGCGCGGAACAAGGTGCGCGATATCCGCGTCAACATCGAATTCGACATCGACGCGGGACGGACCAGGATCTACGCCTTGCCGGGCTGGCTGAGCGAACACCTTGTCGGCCGAATCCGGGGAGCTTGAGGATGGGGACTGTGCACCTCGATCATCTTGCCGGCAGGCAAGACTTTGCCGCTTTCAGAGCAAAGCCCCAGGGCAAATGACGAGTTGCTAAAAAGCTGCTCGTACAGGGGAACATTGCCGCAGGCGGGAAGTTCGGAGTGCATCGAGGAGGCTGCACCATGAACAGTGTCATCTATCTCATTGGTCTGATCGTCGTCGTGCTGGCAGTGCTTTCCTTCCTCGGCTTTCACTAGGAGGCACCATGCAGCGCGAGAATGATCGGGGCCCCGAGTCCGCGGACTTTGCCAAAGCCAAGGACGAAGTTTCCGACCGAATCCGGCAAGAAACGCAAAGCGCCGGCGAAGCTCTCCACGATGCCCGCGACGAGGTCGCCCGCAGGGCTGGAGCGTATGCCGCCGAAGCCCAGCAGGCCGTCTCCGAAAAGGCCGAGCAGACGCAGCGCGATATCGGATCGAGCCTGGCCGCTTTCGGCGGCGCCCTGCGTGCCGCGAGCGATCACCTGGCCAACAGCGACCAGAGTGCGGCCTCCAAATTCATGCAGGAGGCCGCAAGCGGGCTGGAACGGCTGTCCTCCTCGTTAAAGGAGAAGCCGTTCGGACAAGTGCTCGAAGACGTTCAGTCTTTTGGCCGCCAGAATCCTGGAGCGCTTCTTGCCGGTTCGGTTCTGGCGGGATTGGCACTTGGCCGCTTCATAAAGGCTTCGCCGCCCGGCACGCGCCATCCGACGCAGGATGCCACCACGCCCGAATACCCCGGACAAACCGGCCCGGGAACGAGCGCGCGCCGGGATAGCGTTCCAGCAAATTGGGGTTCCGACGGCGGCATACCCGGCAAGGCAGCGGAGCTGAAGAAATGAGCACTCAGGACAATCCAAGTCTCGGCACGTTGGTCGCCGATCTGGCGCAACAGGTGAGCACGCTCGTGCAAACGGAGGCGAGGCTCCTAAGAGCAGAGATATCGGAGAACGCGACCAAGGCTGGCGCAGGCGCTGTCGAGGTGCTGGGCGGCGCGATATGTTTGCTGGCAGCGCTGCTGATTTTGTTGCAGGCGCTTGTGATCGCCCTGGCCCGCCTTGGTCTGGGCGCCGGGTGGTCCGCTCTGCTCGTCGGCGTGGTCGTTGCCGTGCTGGGAGTGATCCTGTTGCGGACCGGCATGGCGAGCATGGCGCCTTCCGCGCTCGCGCCGGACCGCACACAGGAACAGCTCAAGCGTGACGTGAACGTGATCAAGGAACAAGCGAGATGACCGAGAGATCCGCAGCCGAGCTCGAACGCGAGGCGGAGGCCACGCGCGCAAGGGTGGTAGCGACCGCCGACTCAATTCGCGACAAAATGACCCCCGGGCAGCTCTTCGATGAGTTCACTGGGCTTTTCAAAGGCGGCGCAGGCTCCGACATGCTTCACAATCTGAAACTCCAGGTGCGCGACAATCCGTTGCCGCTGACGGTGATCGGTGCGGGCCTGGCTTGGTTGATGTTGGGCAGCGGCGCCTCCGGTGCCTCGGCTGGCAGCGATGGTGTGACGCGGCGAGGTCCTGGCCTCGATCGTGGAGCGTTCGGCGCCGGAATGGGTTCGACCGCTTCGGATGCGGCAGGCTCTGTCGCCGAAGCGGTCCGCGGGGCTGCCGGAACTGTCTCGGGAATGGCAAGCGAAGCGGCCGGCACAGTGCCGAACATGGCAAACAGCGCAGCCGACACACTGGCGAGCTCGGCGGCAGCTGCGGCCGATATGGCGACGAGCGCCAGCCGATCGGCGCATAGTTTGCTCCAAGACCAGCCTCTCGCCGCGGCCGCCATCGGCCTCGCCATCGGAGCTGCGATCGGCGCCATGCTGCCCCACACTGAGGTCGAGGACGAGCGGTTGGGGGCCTATCGCGAGAGGCTTGGGGAGACTGCCCAAGACACTTTGAAAGAAGGCCTCGACGCTGCAAAGCAAGTCGCGGCCGAAGCCTACCAGACGGCGAGCGACGAAGCCGGACGGCAGGCGTCGAGCGAGGGCACGCTGGCCGACAAGGTCGGCGGGGTCGTCAAAGCCGCGGCCGACAAGGCCGACGAATCGGTGCGCGAGAAACTTTCCGATTCCGACGCGTCCTCGTCCCGGAAATCGTAGCTGCTTTTTCAACACCTCAAGGAACAATGTGCGCCTCCCTCGGTTCGAGCGGCGCCAGATAGATGGAGACACCGCAATGGCTGAATCGCGCGAATGGCTTGTCCAATGGTTGAGGGACGCTCACGCCATGGAGGAACAGGCAGAGACGATGCTGTCGGGGCAATTGAGCCGGATTGAGAGCTACCCTGAACTCAGCGAGCGAATTCGCACTCATCTGGAAGAAACGAAAGAGCAGGCCAGGCGGCTGAAGACCTGTCTGGATGGCATGGACGAAGGATCGTCCATGCTGAAGGACGCGGGCGGCAAGCTGACCGCCACGGCGCAGTCGATCAGCGGCGTGTTCGCCGGCGACGAGGTCATGAAAGGCTCGCTTGCGAGCTACACGTTCGAACACATGGAAATCGCGTCCTACACGATCCTCATCGCCGCGGCCAATGCCGCGGGCGAGGCAGAGATTGCTCGCGTGTGCGAACAGAACCTGCGTGAGGAGGAAGCCATGGCCGAGTGGCTGAAGAGCAACCTGCCGCAGGTCACGGAACAGTTCTTGACGCGGGCAGACGCAGACAGCGACAGCGCGAAACGCTGACTTGGGATAGGAACAATGAGTCAGGGCCGTCGGGGCTCCCCCACCGGTCGAAGGCTTACCGCCCGCCGCGCTGTGCGACTGGGGCGGGCTCAGCTCGCTTGAATCCAGGAACATTCCTTACTGCAAAGCATTAGGGTCGCTGCCGTCCTGGAGTGCCCGTGCCGATTTCGAACATTCAGCTTCGCTTGCGCAACCCGAGCCGGATAAGGCAGGCGCTGGCATTGGTCATGCTTCTCGCCGCACCCGTCCCCGGGCTTGCCGAGCCGCATACTATGGTGATCGGCTATCTTGGCCAACAGCGGACTCCGCCTTTGCCGCTGGGACCTCTCGATCAGACGGTCACCGACGATGGCCTGCAAGGCGCCCGGCTGGGCATTGGCGAGGACATGGGCACTGGCCGCTTTCTCGGCCAGCAATTCCGGTTACAGCAAGCCATCCTCAAGGTCGGCGAGACGCCAGCCGAAGCGATCAAGGAATTCGCCGCCGCCGGCATCAGCTTTGTGGTTGCCGATCTGGATGCGCCCCAATTGCTGCAGGCGAGCGCAGCACCCGGCGCCGAGCGGATGACGCTGTTCAACAGCCGCGCACCCGATGATCGCCTGCGTCAGGAGGATTGCCGCAGGAACGTGCTGCACACAATTCCGAGCCACGCCATGCTCGCCGACGCCCTGGCGCAATATCTGGTCTGGAAACGCTGGCAGCACTGGTTCCTGCTGGTCGGGCCGCATCCGCAAGATCAGGCGATGGCGGCTGCCTTCCGGCGCGCCGCGACGCGCTTCGGAGCGGAAATCACGGTCGACCAGCCCTGGACGTTCCGGCCCGCCAACGGCCGCGCGGACACCGGGCACGTCACGCTGCAGACCGAGATCCCCGCCGCCACGCAAGTCAGCGACTATGATGTTCTGGTCGCAGCCGACGAAGCCGATGAATTCGGCGCCTATCTCGAGGGGCGCACCGCTCTTCCGAGACCGGTGGCCGGGACGCAAGGGCTGGTCGCAACCGGCTGGAGTGCGGTCAACGAGGAGTGGGGTGCCACGCAGCTCCAGGATCGCTTCCACAAGCTGGCCGGGCGCTGGATGCTGCCCAGCGACTACGCCGCCTGGCTTGCCGTCAGAAGCGTTGGCGAGGCGGCAACGCGGCTGCACAGTCTCGATCCGACCGCGATCAGAAACTATCTGCGCAGCGACGATTTCCTTCTCGCCGGCTTCAAGGGACAGGGGCTGAGTTTCCGTCCGTGGGACGGGCAGATGCGCCAGCCCATCCTGATCGCTGGTCCTCGCCTGCTCGTCTCGAGCTCGCCACAGCCGGGCTTCTTGCACCAGCGTACGGCGCTCGACACTCTGGGCATCGATCTGGAGGAGAGCACGTGCAAGTTCTGATCGCGCTCGTCCTTTCGATGTTGATCCTCGCTCGTTCCGCCTCGGCAGAGACGATTTACGTCTCCAACGAACAGGACAACACCGTCGCGGTCGTCGACGGGGCGACCATGACCCTTCAGGACACGATCGAAGTCGGCCGGCGTCCGCGCGGAATGGCGCTTTCGATCGACAAGAAGACGCTGTTCGTTGCCGAAGGCGACGACAACCGCATCGACATGATCGATCTCGCCAGGCGGCAAGTGGTCGGTCGATTGCCTTCGGGCGCCGATCCGGAATTCTTCGTCGTCCACCCGGATGGCAAACGGCTCTTTGTGGCCAATGAGAATGACAATCTGGTTTCGGTCGTGGATATCGCGGCGGCCAAGGTTATCGGCACCGTCGATGTCGGGGTGGAGCCGGAAGGCATGGCGGTTAGTGCGGACGGACGCACGGTCGCCTGTACCTCCGAGACCACGAGCATGGTCCATCTTATCGACGCCGCCACGCTCGAGCTCATCGACAATCTGCTCATCGACACGCGGCCGCGCGCGGCGGCGTTCTCGCCGGACGGCAAGCAATTGTGGGTGTCGTCCGAAATCCGCGGCACCGCCACGGTGTTCGACGCCGCGACGCGCGCTCAAACGGGTAAGATCGAGTTCGAGGTGCCGGGTATTCGGCGCGAGGGCGTGCAGGCGGTCGGTATCGTGATGTCGCGCGACGGCGCGAACGCCTATGTAGCGCTCGGTCCGGCCAATAGGATTGCCGAGGTCGATACCAAGACCCTTGAGGTCCGGCGCCTCTACCTCGTCGGCCAGCGGCCCTGGCATGTCGCGCTCTCGGACGACCAGAAGCGCCTGATCAGCGCCAACGGCAACTCGGGCGACATCTCCTTCATTGACCTGGAGAATCAGGAGGTGGTGAAATCGCTGCCGGTGGGGCGCGGCCCATGGAGCGTCGTGATCGGCCCATGAACGCGCTGTCGGTCGAGGAGCTGGGCCACAGTTTCGGAAACCGGCGGGTTCTCCAGGGGGTCTCGTTCGTTGTGGCTGAAGGGAGGATGTGCATCCTGCTTGGACGCAACGGGGCCGGCAAGACGACTTTGTTCTCGCTGATCACTGGTCTCTATCACGCGCGGGCAGGATCTGTGCATGTCTTTGGCCAGGCGATGGAGGCGAACCCATCCGCCGCGCTCGCGCAAATGGGCATCGTTTTCCAACTGCCGACGCTCGATCTCGACCTGACGGCGGGGGAGAACCTGCGCTACCACGCGGCCCTGCACGGGATTCCCGCAGACTTGAGCAAGCAGCGCTCCAGGGAGGAACTCAGCCGCCTGGGAGTGCTGGACAGGATCGATCATCCCACCCGCGCGCTGTCCGGCGGTCAGCGCCGACGCGTGGAGATCGCAAGGGCGCTGATGCATGGTCCGCGCCTGCTGCTGCTCGACGAGCCGACCGCCGGGCTCGACGTGCCGGGACGGCGCGCGCTCGAGCGGCATGTGAGAGAGCTTTGCCGCGAGCGCGGCATCGCCGTTCTGTGGGCGACGCATTTCCTTGAAGAAGTGGGAGCCGATGACGACATCGTCGTGCTGGATCAGGGCAGGGTGCGCTGGGCCGGTCGCGCTGATCGCATCTCCACCGAGCTTGGGGTCGAAAGCATCGCGGAGGCATTCGCCTCGCTGACGGGGTCGCCATGAAGACGCATCACGCATTGCGGGCGCTCCACGGCATCTTGCAGCGGGAAATGCTGCGCACGCTGCGGCAGCGCGCGCGCCTGTTCTCCGCGATGGTCCGTCCGCTTGTCTGGCTGGCGATCTTCGCCGCCGGCTTTCGCTCGGTACTCGGCCTGTCGATCACGCCGCCTTACCAGACTTATGTCCTCTACGAGGTTTATGTTGTGCCCGGGCTGGTGGCCATGATGCTGCTGTTTCATGCCATGGCAAGCTCGCTGGCCATGGTCTACGACCGCGAGCTGGGCAGCATGCGCCTGCTGCTGACGGCACCTCTGCCGCGCTGGTACCTGCTTGCCGCGCGCCTGCTGGCCAGCGTGATCGTCGGCCTGCCGCTGGTCTACCTGTTCCTTTTCGTGGCGCGCTTCTGGGACGTGCGGCCGCCGATCCTGGGCTATGTCGCCGTGTTTCCGGCGCTCGTGCTGTCGGGTCTGATGCTCGGTGCGTTCGGCCTATTGGTGTCCTCGATCTCGACGCAGATGGAGAACTTCGCCGGCGTGATGAACTTCGTCATTTTCCCGATGTTCTTTGCCTCGACGGCGCTCTATCCGATCTGGCGGCTCGCCGAAGCCGGTCCGGTGCTGGCGACGATCGCCGCCTGGAACCCATTCAGCTCGGCGGTCGAGCTGATCCGCTTCGCGCTCTACCTGCGGTTCGATGTGGTTTCCATGCTCGTCGTTGTCGCCTGCCTTGGGGCATTCTTCCTGGCGGCGGTGGTCGGCTACGATCCAGGCCGCGGCCTGTGGTCCCGGCGCGGCGGCGAAGGCTGATTATCTGAGGGCATAGAGATAGGCCGCGATATCGCGCGCCTGCTGCTCGGTGATCCTTGTCGACGGCATGGCGGTATGCGGGTTGATTTCCCTTGCCGACCGGATCCAGCGGATCAGGTTCTCCGGATTGTTTGCCAGAACGCCGCCGATATAGACACGGCCGGCTAGGCTGCCGTCGAGGCGCGGCCCGACCTGGCCTTGCGCTCCCGGCACGCCGGGAATCGTATGGCAGCCGGAACAGCCATTCGCGGTCATGATCGGAATGGCGCGTGCGCCCACGCCGCCGGTCGCCACATCCGACTCGTGCCGGACGCGCTCGCGCCGGTCGGTCCATAAGGCCGCCGCGCCGACTGCCGCGGCCAGCAGGAGGATCGCGGCAAGGGCGCCGCCGATCAGCCTAGCCAGGTCGGAGCGCATGCGTTGCCTCCCTGGTTCCACTGTTGCTTATCCAAAGGCCGGCGAGCAGCAAGGCCGCTCCGCCATAGATCAAACCGGCCGGAACCCACATTACTAGCCCGGCGAGCTGCTGGTCCTCGATCGGGCTCAGGCCCCAGAGCGCCGCGCCGGAGGCATTCGCCGGATACCAGAGTTTTGGCGATAGCAGCAGCAGGACGCCGAGCAGGCCGGTATGCAGCGAGGTGAAGAAAAGATGCATGACGGAGCTGCCATAGGTTTGCCGTCGGCCAGAGCGTGGCAGAAGCGCCCACCAGAACAGCAAGGCAGTGCCGAGGAAACTCGCATGCTGCGCGTAGTGCAACACCCCCTGCTGCAGCGCTGCCTCGAACAGCGCCGGAACGTGCCAGGTCCAGATTGCTATCCCATGAAGGACCGTCGCGCTGAGCGGGCGCGCGGCGAGGGCCCAGAGCGCCTGCAGCACCTTGCCATGGGTGAGCTTTCCCGTCCCTCGGCGAAGTGTGGCCGGCAACGCCCACATCAAGGCCGCGCCGGGGCAGGCGGCGACAAGAAGCGGCGCCGCTACGGCCATCAGCAACTCGTGCTCGATCATATGGGCTGAGAACACCCGCTCGCCGAGCGCATGGATCGGGCTGACCAGCGCTCCCGTCAAAACGCCCCAGCCGGCGGCGAACAAGAGAGCTTGCCGTAGCCGCTCGGGTCGGCCTTGGCCGCTGCGGCGCCATAGCCGGCTTGCGCCGATCCCATAGATGAGCGCGATTGCAGCCAAGGGAAGCGTGATGGGAAACGCCACCGTCCATCCGGCCTCGGGCGCGCCGGCGCCATAGCAGATCGAGGTCGAAAAGAAGGCCTCGAGACTCATCGCAGGCACTCGTCGAGAATAAGCGCCGCGCTGCCCTGCATGATGATGACGAGGGCAAACAGCAGTGCCGCGAGCATGCCGAGATCGGCGACGAAACGCTCGGTACTGCGCGTGCGCTCCGGCTTGAAGGCGGCGCCGCCTTGCCGCTTCGCCCGCCAAGATAACGCGCCGCCCAGCAGAGAAAATACGGCGAGCAACAGCGCCACCGGGAGCACGACCTGCACCTGGCGATTGCACTGCCAGTGCACAAGCGAATAGTTCAGCTGCGTCGAGATTGCCCAGGCCAAAGGCCCCGACAACAAACCACCCCAGGACGTGCCCAGTCGCAGCGCGCGCATTTCAGCCCAGCCTCGGTACCCAGTAAATGAGCAGGTAGATCGGGATCCAGGTGAGGACCACGAAATCCCAGTAGAAGACATTGTCGCCGACGTCGCCGAAGCGCCGGCCGCTGTAGCCATGGTGCGTGAACATCAGCACCGTCAGAACGATTGTGTCGCCGACATCGGTGATCAGATGCGTCGTGTGAAGACCGAGCAGCACCCACAGCATCGAGCCGTAGGCGTTCGTGTCCCAGTAGATGTTCAGCGCGGGAAATTCGAACCAGCGCACGACGAGCGGCGCGATGCCGAGCAGCGACATCACCACCATCCCGATCCGCACCGGTCCTATAGCGCATTGCTTGGCGTAGCCGTTCAGTATGTGGTTGGGAACCAGGCTGGCGATGAGAAGCAGCGTTACGATCGTTCCGGGCCAATGGTTGGGCTGCGGTGCGCTTAGCCGCCAGTTGGGCCACAAGGTCGCGAGATAGAGATAGGCGCCGGCGGCCAGCGCAAAGCCCGTGCCCTCCAACGCCATGAAGCCAAGCGTACCCCACCAGGTCGGGCTGCGCGGGCCATGTCCAAAGGTCGGGAGGCCGGAAAGGTCCATGGCGGGGCGCTGGTTCATTCCTCGTCCTCCGGATCGCCCTTGGGCCAGAACCATCCGATCAAGGTGATGGCGATCGGCGCGGCGCCCCAGACGATCGCCCAGGGCGTGAAGATCGAGTAGAGGAAGGTGGCGCCGACGGCGATCGCCGCCAGCAGCGGCCAGATCGACGGCGTCGCCGATTTCTCGCGGATGTCGGGATGGGCTTCCGCCACCGTCGAGACGACCAACTCGCGCACGTCGACGCGAAGCCCGGTCGCGACGGGGAGCGCCTCGCGTTCGGCCCAGAGCGGCTCGACATTCGTCACGATCGGAATGCGCGCGAAATTATAGCTGGGCGGCGGCGAGGACGTCGCCCATTCAAGCGTGCCGGCGTCCCAGGGATTGTCGCCGGCAGGCGCACCCCTCAATGCGCTGTGGACGAGGTTGAAGGCAAACAGCACGAAGCTCAGGAAGAAGAGCACCGCGCCGGTACTGATGAAGAGGTTGATGTTCCCCCAGCCGAGCTCGGCCGGATAGGTGTAGACCCTGCGCGGCATGCCCCACAGGCCGACGATGTGCATGGGGAAGAAAGCCGCGTTGAAGCCGACCATCGCCAGCCAAAAGTGCCAACGCCCGAGGCGCTCGCTCATCATGCGGCCGGTGATTTTGGGAAACCAAAAATAGGCAGCTCCGAGCAGCGGAAAGACCGAGCCGCCGATCAGCACGTAATGGAAGTGAGCGACGACGAAATAGGTGTCGTGCACCTGCAGGTCGAGCGGCACGGAGGCAAGCATGACGCCAGTCAGGCCGCCGATGACGAAGGTGAAGAAGAAGCCGAAGACGAACAGCAGGGGCGTACGGATCACCGGTCTGCTGTCCCAGAGAGTCGCCAGCCAGCAGAAGATCTGAACGCCGTTCGGGATTGCGATCATCATGCTCGAGGCGGTGAAGAAGCTGGCCCCCAGTTTCGGCAGCCCGGTCGCGAACATGTGGTGGACCCAGAGGCCGAACGATAGGAAACCGACGGCGATCAACGATAGGACCAAGCCGAGATGGCCGAACATCGGCCGCCGGGCGAAGGCCGGGATGATGGCGGAGACCATGCCGGTCGCCGGCAGGAAGATGATGTAGACTTCGGGATGGCCGAAGAACCAGAAGAGATGCTGGAACAGCAGCGCGTCACCGCCTTCGGCCGGATTGAAGATATGCGTGCCGACGAGCCGGTCGAGGATCAGGAAGGTCGAAGTGATCATCACCGCCGGCATGGCGAAGACGACGACGAAGGACGTGACCAGTAATGCCCAGACGTAGAGCGGGATCTTGTCGAGCGCCATGCCGGGCGCGCGCTGCTTGAATACGGTGACGATGGTCGCGACGGCGACCGCCAGGGATGAGACCTCGGTATAGGTGATCATCTGCGCCCAGACGTCTGCGCGCTTGCCTGGAGCGTATTCCGGCCCGGACAGCGGCACATAGGCGAACCAGCCCACATCCGGCGCCATCGAGAGGGCGAAGGACACCCAGGCGAAGAGGCCTCCTGAGACATAGACCCAATAGCTGAAGGCATTGAGGCGTGGGAAGGCGATGTTGCGGGTGCCGACCATTAACGGCACCAGATAGATGCCTGTCGCCTGGACGATGGGCACGGCGAACAGGAACATCATGGTGACGCCATGCATCGTAAACAGCTGGTTGTAGAGATCCGGTCCGATCAGGCCGCGCTGCGGGCCCGAGAGCTGAATACGCATGACAACGGCGTTGAGGCCGCCCAAACACAGAAACAGGAAGGCGGTGATCAGGTATCGGCGGGCGATGACCTTATGGTCGACGCTCGACAGCGCGCCGATGATACCGGGAGGCGTGCGCCACGTCCGCGCCAGCCACCGATGCAGGCTGGCATCGTCCAAGCCGGTGTCGCGCGGTCCGTCACGTTCGGGGGCGATATCGCCTTTGGCGGACGCTTCACTTTCGGGAGGCAGATCGCGTTCGCTGGTGATATCGGCGCTGCTCATTTCAGCCCCTCGAGATAGGCAACGATGGCGTTGAGTTCGTCGCCGCTGAGATCGACCACCGGCATGTGGGATCCAGGCTTCACGCCCTGAGGGTCGGCTATCCAGGCGGCGAGATTGCCGCGGCTCATCGTCAATGTTCCGGCCGCGAGCGTCTGCCGGCTGGCAACATGGGTGAGATCGGGCGCGACCGTTCCGCCCGCGGGGGTGCCGCCGATCTTGTGACACATAACGCAGGGGCGTCTTAGGAAGAGGTTCTCGCCGGTCTTGGCCTCGTCGCTCATTGGCGCGGCGGCCGGCTGCAACTGGTCGTTCCGCCAGGCGTCGAACTTTTCGCGCGGTTCGGCAATGATGAAGGTCCCCATATTGGCGTGCTGTGCGCCGCAGAACTCGGCGCATTGGCCCCGATAGACGCCGGGCTTGTCCGCCTTGATATCGAGCACATTCATGCGGCCGGGAATGAGGTCGAGCTTGCCGGAAAGGCTCGGGATCCAGAAGGAATGGATAACGTCGGTCGAAGTGAGAAGAAGCCGCACCGGTTCGCCGGCGGGAATATGGATCTCGTTCGCCGTGGTCAGGATGCGGCTCGGTGTGGCATCCTCGTAGCGGACCTCCCACCACCATTGATGACCTGTGACGCGAATGGTCAGCGCGGCGTCGGAACCGATCGCGGCAAGCGTCCTGTTGGCAATGAAGCTGAGCAAGGTGAGCCCGACCAGGATCACCGCGGTCAGCGCTACGGCGGTCAACACCACGCGCAGCTTGCGGTTGTCGGCATCGGCGTCGATTACAAGCGGCTCGGCGCGCTCTCGTGGCCGCATCATCAATGGCAAGGCAAGGGCGATCATCACCAGCACCCAAACCGCCGCGCAGAGGCCGGTGAAGAACCAGATCAGCCATGCGAGCTCGCTTGCCGCGGGACCTTTCGGGTCGAGCGCCGATTGCCAGCCGGCGCATCCCTGAAGAAACAGGGCGATTGCCGTGGCGAACGCAATCGAGGCGAAGCGCTTCACGGCGACTTCCCCAGCGTGGCGGCATTCGGCATACGATTTTCCGACGGGTGCGCCATCATGTCGTCATTGCGGGAAGGCGCGGCGGAGGAGGGCGCGTTGCCGCTCAACGAGCGAACGAAGGCCGCAAGCTCCCAGATCTGGTCGTCCGGGATCTTGTCGCGGAAGGTGGGCATGCCGTTCGGACGGCCGTCGCGGATCGTGGCATGGATGCTTTCCATCGAGCTGCCATAGATCCACTTTTCGTCCATCAGCGCCGGGCCCATGCCGCCGCCGCCATTGGCATGGCATCCTGAACAGTTGAACCAGCCGAACAGGCGCTTGCCTTCGCTCAGATGAAAGGCATTGGCCTCGAAGCTCGCCGCTTTGTTATCTGTGGGGGAAGGCCGCTGCCCGCCGGGTTCCAGAGTTGTCACCGGCGTCGGCTGCTCGCCCGAGCCAAGGGCTGATTGCGGGCGTGTGTCCCGCTCCTCGCGCTGGCAGGCGACGAGCATCAGCACCACAGGAAAGAGCACAGCGACAGCGCACCTCATCGCACCGTGCTCCCCGAGGCATCGAGGCGCGGCACGCCATACTGCGCCAGCAATGCGTCGATCTCCGCCTTGTGCTTGGCCAAGGCATTGTTCACGTCGCCGCGCAACGCGTCGTCCTCGCGCCGAACGCCCATCGAAATATCGTAGATCATGGGTAATTGCGGTCCGTCGATGCCAGGCGCAACCGGCGTGATGCGCAGCGGGACGTTCTGCTTCTGGGCAAAATAGCCGGCAAGCGGGCCCCACACCACCGCGAGGTCGACCTCGCCGCTCGCCACCGCCTCGACGATGCGGGCCGGGGGATTGGGAGCGGAGTAATCGCCATAGACCGGATAGCCAACGAGGTGACCGACGATGCCGCGGCGGCCGAGCGCCTGGACCGGAGGCGAGTTGGCGCCGTCGTCGCCGATGAGTTGAACGCCGATGCGCATGTCGCGCAGCCGCGGGTCGTTAAAGGACGTTACGTCCGGACCGGCTTTCCGGGTCACGAAGACATAAGACGACCGGTAGTAGGGGGTCGTGGTGCGCAGCATTTCGAAATTGGCCGGCGTGCCGGGCACGAGATCGCAGAGACCCGCCTTCAGCGTGTTGCGCACGAAGCCGCGGCGCTGCGCCCACCAGGTGTAGGTCAGCTTCGCGCCGAGATCGGCGGCGATGATTTCGGCGATCCTGTTCTCGAACCCCTGTCCGGCCACATTGGAAAAGGGCAGGTTGTTCGGGTCGGCGCAGACCCTGAGTTCACGAGCGCCGGCCGTCGCCGGCAAGAGCAGCAAGGCGAGCGCGGTGATGCCGAGCGCTACCGGCGGGAAAACCTTTCGTGCCACGCTGTGGATCACGCTGAACACATCAGGGCAGCCGGAATACATAGAGTGTGCCTCCCGCCGTGGTCGCGTTCTTCAGGTCCTTCATCGCGTTGACGAAACCGAGCGCGGCGGTGGCATCACGCGGGTCGAGGTCGCCCGACACGATGGCGCCAGCCCAGCCGCCGACGCCGGACAAGATAGCGACATATTGGTGGCCGTCCGGGCCGCGATAGGTAATAGGTTGGCCGATGATGCCGGACGAGGTCTTGAACTGCCAGAGCAGGTCGCCAGTCTTGGCGCTCACCGCCTTGAACCAGCCTTCCATCGTTCCATAAAAGACCACATCGCCGGCGGTGACGACCGCGCCGCTCCACACCGGGAAATTCTCCTTGAGGCTCCAGGCGGGTTTTTCGGCCGCGATATCCCACGCCGTGAAGGCGCCCCGGTTGCCGCCCGGCCCCGGGATCATGCGGACGTTCATTCCGACATAGGGCGTGCCGGCGATGTAGTTCACCTCGACGCCTTCTTCGTCCATGCACAGATTGTTGTGCGGGATGTAGAGTAGGCCAGTCTTCGGCGAGAAGGCGGAAGGCTGCCAGTCCTTGAGGCCCGACGCGGTCGGGCAGATGTCGCGGACGACCTTGCCGGTGCCCGTCAGCTTGTCTGGGTTTTCGATCAGGCGGCCGGTCTTGAGATCCACGCCCTTGCTGGAGTTGACGGGTCCATAAGGCTTTGCAGACAGGACCTCACCGGTGGCCCGATCAAGGACGTAGAGATAGCCGTTGCGTTCCGGCCGGATTAGCACCTTGCGCGGCTTGCCCTGCCAGTTCATGTCGAGCAGGATCTGCTCGTTGATGCCGTCATAGTCGTGCAGGTCGTGCGGGGTCCACTGGTAGAACCATTTCGCCGCCCCGGTATCGAGGTCGCGGGCGAAAATTCCCGATGTCCACTTGTTGTCGCCGGGCCGCAGATCCGGATTCCAGGGGCCAGGATTGCCGGTGCCGTGGAAGATCAGGTTGAGATCCGGATCGTAGGAAATCCATCCCCACATGTTGCCGCCGCCGATCTTCCAGGCTTCGGGCGGCCATGTCGTGACGCCGAGATCCTTGCCCTTGTCCATGTCGTAATGCGGCTTGAACTCCGGGCCGATCAGCACGTCCTTGTCGGGGCCAGTGTTGTAAGCCGTCCAGACCACATGACCGTCGCCGGCGTCGAGCGCCTTGACCCAGCCGCGCACGCCCATCTCGCCGCCGGAATTGCCGACCAGCACTTTGCCTTTCACGACAAGCGGCGCCATGGTGATGGTTTCGCCGATATTGATGTTGCCGACATGGGCGTTCCAGACCGGCTGGCCGGTGTTCGCGTCGAGCGCGATGGTGTGGCCGTCGAGCGTGTTGAAGAATATGCGTCCATTCGCGAAGGCAGCACCGCGGTTGACGACATCGCAGCAGGCAACCCCTTGCGCGGCAGGCTCAGGATTGGGTTCGTATTTCCACTTGATCGGCGCGCCAGACTTGGAAAGGTCGAGCGCGTAGACGATGTTGGGAAACGGGCTCACGATGTACATCGTGCTGCCGACCACCAGCGGCGCCGCTTCCTGCCCCTTGTTCACCCCGGTGGAAAAGGTGAAGGCGACCTGCAGATTCTTGACGTTGCGTTCATTGATCTCGGCGAGCTCGCTATAGCGGGTCGAGGCGTAGTTCTTGGCGGGCATCGTCCATTGCCCGTCATCGCGCGGTGCTGCCGCGGCAGGCGGTGAGATCGCGCGTGCTGGCGGCGATTCCGAAGCGGCTGTCAGCAAGGGGGCGCAGACCAACAGCATCGCTGCAAGGGCGCCCGGTGAATGTTTTCGGGGCGCCGACGGGCGCTTGGTCATCGGGGCGTCCCCGCAGGATCGTGCCGGTTGCGCTGCTTTCTTCATTTCGGCGTCGAACCTCCGACGCCGGAACCGATTTCCGCCGCTATATCGGCCTCGTGCCCGGCACAAAGCGGGTGGCCCCAGCCCGAGGCGCTTTTCCCGCCGGAATCGAGATCGTAGATGATGGCATCCTTGCGATTGGGGTTGACGCCCGCGGGAACCTTGTCGAGGCCAAGGGCTGCACGAACGCGCCAGGCGACATTGTGGTCGGCGCAGGAGGAATCGCCGCTGACGCCGAGACCACCGACAATTGCCTTGCCGTCGTACAGGGCCAAGCCTCCGCCGAACACGACGACGCCTCCGATCGGCTTGCCGATCAGCGGATCGCTGGCGCCGCCGAAAGCATTGGCGTCGCCGGCATAGGCTGCTGCCTGATTGACGGGATTGGTGGCGTGCAGACCGAACAGCGGCCCGCCCGGCTGCACCCCCGCATAGAGGTTGGCTGTTGATAGCGCCATGTTTGGCAGGCTGAGCCCGTTGGCCGTGTTGGCCTTCTCGGCCGCTATCAGTCGGCTGCCCGGCCACTGCGCATCGGCCGTGGGTCCACTGAAGGCAATGGCGCAGACGGTGCCGTCGCGGGCAACTATTGCCGCCCATTCATTGGTCTCGAAGCCGCCATTCGCTGGGCCGCCGCTCGCCTTCACGTTGGCCTTCAAGGCCGAAAGCAGCTTGTCGTGATCGGCCGGGCAGGGCGCTTGCGCGTGAGCGGCGTTTTGCTGCATCGAGCCAAACGCCAAGACCAGAAGGCCCAAAGCTAGCAACGAAAACCGACGATGAGCCATGATCCGGAACATTTGTTGAATGTTACCGAACTGACAACCGCCTGCTTTGTTCCTCCTTCATGAAGAGGTTTGTAGCCGACCAAGTCCGCTGGCCTGGAAGGACGCCGGGGCAGCGGAACCAGTTTGGATCACTGGCCGCACCAAATGCGTCGGCGACAGGTCGGATCATGGCGTTGGCAAGCTCGGCTGTTTTGCGGCTGCGGCAGGCTTGCAAAGCTATCTCGACCTATCTGAGAGGCGATTTCCACGAACCGCTCGCCCCCCCCGATCGGGATGAAGAGCGGCTACATTTCGCTGTTGCCGACTATCCCAGCCCCACCATCACTACGATTGGTGACCGGAACACGAGCCGGTATTTGCAATTGGAGGACAGGTTTGCCCGAGCTGCCCTGGCCGAAAAACACGATACCGGCGGCCCGGAATGCCTGGCGCACGGCAAGCAGCTTTTCTGGCGAGGGGAGACGGCCACCACGCTCAAATTCGCGAATATCGGCCTCACTCAAATCGCACTTGGCCCCGAGGTTGACCCGAGACCAGTTCAACAGGGCCCGAGCCGCCGTCACCTGCTCTGGCGTTAGAGGAGACACCAAACATCTCCACTGCTTTTGATCCTGCCACGAATTGGAAACTCAAGAACATGTTCCATTGCTGGCAAAAATCGGGAACGTCATATTGCGCTCGGACCGTTGCCCCCTTGGAACAACGATGTTGGCGCATCGTTTGGTGGCAATGGAACAGCTTCGCTCAGATTTCGCGGCAATAGCGCAGCCCGGCTATTGGATCGCCCTCGGACTTCTCGTCATCCCTTATGGAGTGGGTGTCTTTTTCCTTGTTAGGATTTGCCACTGTATGTAATTGCGTGTGCGGTCCAGGGACGCATTGGTAGCTTTAATGGCTAAATCGCCCTTCAAAAGGTAGGGCCGAGCGATACGGAGCCATCCGCGAGAGCTTCTGATCTTTAGCTCCACCGATCCGTTCGACGGTCGCTGACTGGCAGCGATGTCCTGATCGGCCGCGACGGCCTGTCGCTCGATTATGAGGATGCGTGGACGGGCGCTCAAGGCAAGGTCAGCCGCCCGCATCTCTATGGCATCGCGAATCTCTATTACGACTTCCTCGACGGCAACGACGTCGACGTTTCGGGCACGGCGCTGCACGAGCAGGACCAGCCGCTCTGGCGCGGCCTGGGGTCGGCGGCACGCTTTCCTGGGCCGATGACCATTACACCGTCTTCGGCGAGGCCTTCGCCAAGTCCAGCCTGAAAGACTTCAGCGACAGCCGCTCGATCGACGCGAAGCTCGGCTTCAGCGTGAAGTGGTGAGTGGGAGCGCTTGCGGCGGTCTGGCCGCGGCTTGAACGACGGTTGAAGATTTTTGTCATCGACGCGCAACAAATTTCGCGTCTCGAAGTTAGAACGGGTTGGTTACGGGGAACTGCGCGATGCTCCTTGCCTTGGACGATGCGATCTCAACGGCTGTTTTGGCCGGCAGAGGTGCAGGCGCGGAGGTTTTCGGCATCATCGATCTCAACAACAAAATCGAAACCCGGATCAGCGCCATCAGCCTAGGACGAGCCATACAGTTCGTCGCCAATGCGTCAGTGCTTGGATACGATGTTCGCAATGCAATGGTCTTATATGGCGAACCAGGAACGCCAAGTTTGAGGGTGTGGGACTGCGAGCACCTTTGGGCGCAATATGGTGGCGTTCTGCTCCAGCCATAGCGGGCTTCAACCTCTTCAGGCGCAACCGTGGCGTACGGGTCAATGGACGGTGAGCCAAGGCGTCGAAAAGAACCGCGAGGCCATGCCGAGGATCAAGGTGCCGCGGCTCACTTCCGATTGATCAGCGGAGTTTTCCGGCGCCGATAACGCGCCGATAATGGGATTTCTATCCATTCAGCCCGACCGCCTGTTTCATCGCTCGGCGGTTCTGCACCGGAGCGGCCCGGAACTCTGGCGGCTCGAGTCGCCAATGCGCCGGGCCTAACCGGTGGGGGCTGGAACGAAAACATGGCGCCGGCTGAACCAAGACATATCAGCTCTTGCTGATTTTTTTGCCATGCGAACGAAGGACGCCGGCGGCCTAAGGACGTGCGGTCGGGCGGGCACGCCTCCGCGTTTTTCGGAAGGTAATGCATGTGCCCAGAAGTGTGCGGCGGTTCTGCGACAACGACTTGCATCAAAAACAAAGACTTAAAGCACGTCGCCTGAATCCGTTTCAGCGCGACGCGCTTTAAGACGCGCAGATATAAGGAGTGGCGGCGGCGGAAGCGCCGGATTGGACCCTGTGTTTACCTACCGGAAAGCGCGAGACATTTGGTCGGTGAGCGGCTTCAGCAGATAAGACCAGACACTGCGCTGGCCAGTGCTTATGTGAACCTCGGCCGGCATGCCGGGCTTGAGCACCTTCGCATCCCTCAGGCAGCTCGTCTTGTTATCGACGCTGATGCGTGCCGAGAAATAGGAGAGCTGGCGCTGCGGGTCCTTGATCAGGTCTGCGGAAATCCATTTCACCGCGCCCTGGCAGGCGGGTGTCGTGCCCGCATCGAATGCCGGAAAACGGATTGAGACCGGCTGACCTGGCTGAATGTCATCCACCCGCGCCGGAGGAATGAGCGCGTCCACGACAAGATTGTCCGTATCGGGGACGATCGTCATGAGCAATTCCCCTGGAGCGATCACACCGCCAATCGTGTGGACGGTGGATTGCTGTATCGTTCCCGATTGCGGGGCGCGGATTTCAGTTTTGGTCAGCTCGTCCTGAGCCACGATCTTGCGTTCGGCGAGCTCGGTCCGTTTGGCTTCCGTTTCGCGCAGCTCCTTGGTCACTTCGCTGCGCCTTTGCTCGTCAAGCTGCAGAACCTGCAACTCGGTTTCGGTGATCTTGACCTGCGCTTCCGCCACGGCCGCCGCCAGCCGCCCGGACTCCCCTTTGGCGCGTGTCGCGTCCAGCCTGACGTTGCTGAGCCTCTCTTTCGAAACCAGTTTCTTGGAGTAGAGAGCGTCCACATCGGTGAGATCGCGGCCTAGCAAAGCCGCGGATTCGTCCATCGCGGCCTGCTGGGCCTTCAGGCCTTCGAGCTGTCGCTGGATCTGTTCGGTCTGGCTGCGAAGAAGCGTTTTTTGGCCGGCCAATTCCGAAGCCCGCGTATCGAGCAAGGCGCGCTCGCCATTGACCAGCGCCACCACGCTTGGCTTGTTCATCTCCGCTTGAAGAGCGGCTGGAAGCTGCATCGTCGTCAGCCCCTGACGCTCCGCCTCCAGACGGGCAAGCCGCGCTGTGGCGCGATCGAAATCCTCGCTGATGATCTGAAGGTTTGTGCTTGTCAGCGTATCATCCAGCCTGACCAATACGTCGCCCGCCCGGACATGATCGCCATCCTGTGCAAAGATGCCGCTGATCGTGCCGCCGGCCTGGTGCTGCACCTTCTTGGTGTTGCTTTCAACCACAACGGTCGCGGGGGCGATCACGGCACCGGCAATCTCCGTCAAGCCGAGCCACAGCCCTCCGCCAACCACCAGCAGGCAAGTCACCCCCAGGCCAAGAGCCAAGCTTGGGCCGAGGCTGCCGGGCGGCTTGAACACGTTCGCGCCTGCGGAGCGCGAAGCAGCACCGAAGCCGGCATAGGACCGCAGGTCCGCAAAAACGCGAGGCAAGACGTCACGCATGGCCGGTCACGCCTCGTTGGGTCGGAATGATCGGACGGTGGGTGGCGGGAGCGGGGGGGCGCGCCATGCTCGCCAAGACCTCCTCGCGGGAGCCAAATGAGCGGACCATGCCGTTGGCCAGCACCAGAACCTGATCAATATTGGTGAGAGCGGACGGCCGGTGCGCGACAACGATCACGATCCCTCCGCGTTGACGCACGGCCAGAACCGCTCCGGCAAGTGCTGCGTCACCTTCGACATCGAGATTGGAGTTAGGCTCGTCCAGAACGACCAGGAACGGCTCGCCATAGAGCGCCCTGGCGAGGCCGATCAATTGTCTTTGGCCTGCCGACAAGGCTCTGCCTCCCTCGCCGATGCGGGTTTGGAAACCCTCCGGCAGATGCATGATCATCGAGTAGACGCCCGCGGCCCTGGCGGCTGCGAGCACGCCTTTGGGATCGCTCGTGCCGCCGAACCTCGAGATGTTGTCCGCCACGGTACCATCGAAAAGCTCAACGTCCTGCGGCAGATAGCCGATATGAGCGCCGAGCGAATGCGGGTCCCACTGATCGAGAGGGGCCCCGTCCAGCCTTACCTTGCCGTTGAGCGGCCTCCAGGCTCCGACCAGGGCACGCACGAGCGTCGTCTTCCCGGAACCGCTCGGGCCCACGATGGCCATGCCCGCGCCGCGGGACAGTTGGAAACTTACGTCGAGCACGGTCGGCTTTGGCATGCCGGGCGGCGCTACGGTCAACGTCTCGACGGTCAGCCGCGTTTGCGGCCGGGGCAATTCCAAGGGTTCGATCGGGTCTTCGAACGAGTTCAACATCGACTTGAGTTGGAAATAGCTGTGCCGCGTCGCCAGAAAGCCCTTCCAGTTTGCGATCGCCGCATCGACCGGAGCAAGCGCGCGACCCAGCAATATCGACGATGCGATGATCACACCGGGGGACGCTTCGCCGCCGATGACCAGATAAGCGCCGAGGCCCAGCACTGAGGACTGCAGCGCCATCCTCAGCGCTTTCGACAATGAACCGGTCCCTCCTATGATGTCGGAGAGCCGCTCCTGATGCGTCAGGTAGCTATGAACGATGTCGCTCCAGCGCCCGGCCAGTCTGGAAGAGAGGCCCATCGCGTGGACGACCTCCGCATTGCGGCGGCCGGACTCGGCAAGGGCGCGCTGCGAGATCATGGCTTCGGATGTCAGTCTGGCAGGCCCGCGACCGAAGATCTCCGCGACCGCGGTCAGCGCCACCACGACAAGCGCGCCGATCGTCGCCAGCACGCCAAGCGACGGGTGCAACAGATAGATGATCAGCAGATAGAAAGGAATCCAAGGCGCATCGAATATGACGGTCGGCCCGGATCCCGAGAGAAAGCCACGCAGGTGATCAAGATCCCGCAACGGATTGAGCCTGTCCGCCTCCCGTCCGGCGTTGAGCGGCAGAAGCATCGATATCGCGAATGCCCTTTGGTGCAGGTTTCTGTAGAGCCGGCTGGCAATGCGGACCAAGAGACGAAGCCGCACGAAATCGAGCAGCCCGTAGGCTGCGTAAAGGCCCAGCATTCCAATCGTCAACCCGACCAGGGTCGGAACACTCTGGGAGGGCAGCACCCGATCGTAGACCTGGAGCATATAGAGAGACCCAGTCAGCGCCAGCAGGTTCGTCACCGCTGAAAAAAGCCCAACGCCAAACAAGCCCTGAGCGCAGTCCGACATTGCGATCCGTAAAAGGGAGGAAATTTCTTGCTTTGTCTTCATAGCCTTCCGATTCACGCGGATAACCGCGCGGCTTTGTTGGCCCTGCCCGATATGGGAACCCAGACTGCATGGATATGTCAGGTCCGAGCGATTGCCGGACGTGAGGCGTCACTAATGTAGCCTACTTTAATCGAAATGAAGCGAAATCGTGACCTGTCCCAAAATGGGAGCGGCTGAATCGGTGAAAATTGGGGATAATAGCGGGAGACACGCTGCCTGATACGTCGACTAACGAAGCGCGACCGGACTGAAAACGCTGAGTTTTTTCTCCAGGACATCTAAGAAGGACTGGACGCGATCAATTATTTTGACTGGCGAAATATGTATGTGATTTTTTTCTAATATAACTTTCGTCTACTCAGGCGGCGCCGGGGGGCTCACCGAATCAAAAGAAAGAAGGAGCGCCTATGGCAACTCTCCATTATGCTGCGGGTGGATCTACCGCCGACGTGGCAGCTGCAGGATTCAATCTCGTCGATGTTCAATATGTTTCGCAGGTAAACGCGCTGCCTGACGGAATGAAGGCCTTGGTGTATCTCGACGCTCATGATGGCGCCACCTCGTCCTTCATTGATAAAGTCACCCCCTTCCTAAACAATCCAAAGGTGTTCGGATTCTACCTCTGCGACGAGCCCGACCCGACCGGTCACTGGCATCCGCTGACGACCGCGGCAAATCTGAAGGCCGAATCCGATTGGATTCATTCTCACTTCCCGGGCGCAAAGACCTTTATCTCGATGATGAACATGGGGTCCAACGCCAATCCGAGCTTCGCCAACTCTTACAATCCGGCGAACACGGGCATCGATTATTACGGGATGGGTGCCTATGTGATCCATTCCGATACGGGAAGTGCTCCTGACTACTCCCAGATCGATCGCTTGGTTGCGGCCGCGGTTGCAGCGGGCATTCCGGCTGACCGTATCGTCCCGGAATTCCAGGCTTTCGGCGGTGGAAACTGGGTAAGCGAAAGCGGCTCCGCCTTCGCTGTCCCGACCGCTGAGCAGGCGAAGGCAGTGTTTGATCACTGGGCCAAGCTGGTCCCATCGCCGGCGTTCGACTATACCTATGCATGGGGTGCACAGAACGGCGACACCGCGCTTGAGAACTCTACGGAGTTGCAGGCAATCTTCCGCGAGCACAACACCAGCTCGACTTCGTCGACGCCGCCCGCGACCACTGAGCCGACACCGCCGACAACTTCCGAGCCGACACCGCCAGCCTCCGAACCGATGCCGCCGACTTCCAGCGCGACGCCGCCGACATCCAGCCCGACGCCCCCGACATCCAGCCCGACGCCCACGACATCCGGTGCGACGCCGCCAACAAGCACAGACCCTTCTCACAACGATCATGTGATCCAGGGTGGCAAGGGCAACAACACCTATCACGTCAACAATGCACATGACAAAATAATGGAAGCAGCCACTGGCGGCTTTGATAAAGTGATGGCCTCGGTCAGCTATGCCCTGTCCGCCGGCTCGCATGTCGAGCGACTCTCCACCTCCAACACGGCAGGCAAAACCGCCCTCAATCTGACCGGCAACGAGTTCGGCCAGACGATCATCGGCAACAACGGTGACAACAAGATAAATGGCGGCGGCGGATCAGACCTGTTGAAGGGTTATGGCGGACACGATGCCTTCGTGTTCAACACGGCGCTTGGAAAGTACAATATCGACAGGATCGCCGATTTCGACGTCTCCCGAGACAAGATCAATCTCGACCACGGCATATTCGCCGGGCTTCAGAAGGGCGCGCTTGCAGCCGGCGATTTCCACATCGGCCGCAGCGCACATGATGCGAGCGATCACATCATCTACAACAGCGCGACAGGAGCGCTTTCCTTCGACAGCGATGGAGCTGGCGGCCATGCGCAGACTCAATTTGCGAGTCTGGCTCCGCATCTCCACCTGGGTGAACACTCCTTTCTTGTAGTCTGACAAGGCGCCTTACCGATAGGAGCGCCCGAGGCTCCTATCGGTCTGGCCGTGAAAACCGGCCTGGTGCCGGTGGATAGGTTCGCAAAATCAATCAGGGCCGGCCCCATTGGCCTCTCCTCTGCGGTCCTCAGTTGCCGCTCCTGGCATCAAATCTGCTGCCGAACTCAATCAACTCTCGCGTGTGCCGGTCGTTAGCTCTCGCCTTTATCTCGAATTTGTGGGAACATTTCTCCGCGATCGAGGTTTGATTGGTTGGCCTGAGATAAGGGCGCGGGAGGATGGCATGCCGAGCTACGAGGTCGAGGAGATTTTCGCCGGAAAGGTGATCGTCTCTCACAAGATTGTTGCGCCAACGCCCTTCCGGGCCGCAAAGCTCGCAACCAATCGGGACATCACGCTGCGAAATTCCGAAGTCCGATGGATACGCGTCTTTGAAGAAGACCGGCGGCACCGGGCGTATGAATACACCGTCATTGAACGACCGCAGCTTGCATCGCGAACTGGGCCATCATAGAGCCGCGGCGTCCCGCCGGCATCGTGTTGGAGATCAGCTTCCTGTCAGGAGCCACGCTGTGGCTCAATGCCGCGCTCGATAGCGAGAAGTCTCTCCTCCAGCCAGCAGTAAACCGCCTGGGCGTTCTCGCCGAACCCGCATCGGTTTCCGACACCCGTTGCCCACTGCGGCGGACCGACTGGTTCTGTCATTCGAACGGACGAGGACAAGCTTAGGACCCGCCCGTAGCTTTCATGACCGATTGAACGCATTCCTCGCAAAGACAGCGGGCCATGAGAGACTATCCAAGTTCCAGCCACTTTGGGCCGGCGGACCGCAGCTTTTTGGGAGGGGTGGCAAAATGAAGCCCCACCTAGTCTGCGTCGGTGGCGAGGATCACGCGCTTAGAATTCCGTTTCTCATGGAGATGCGCGAGAGGGGCTTTCGGGTCACGGCCGTCTCGAGCGGCGAGGAAGCTCCATTCCTGCGCCACGGCATAGCGCACCGGAGCTATAGGTTTGACCGCTTTGCCACCGGCGGCGGCAATGCTGGCACGGTCAGAACACTTCGAAGCCTGATATCGGAACTGCGTCCGGACATTGTCCAGAGTTTCGATACGAAGCCCAATCTCTTGACCCCGCTGGCGGTGCGTGGACAGGCACCGGTCGTGCGCACCATCAACGGTTTGGGCTGGACGTTCTCATCACTCCAGCCGCGCGCCTTGGCTCTTCGTCCGGTCTTTTGCGGCCTGCAATGGCTTGCGTCCTTCTGGACTGCTGCGACGGTCTTCCAAAACCGCGACGACCGAACATTTTTTGAACGCTATCGGCTGATCGGACGAGGGGACAGTCTTCTTATCGGCGGTTCCGGTATCGACATCGGCGCATTCGCCGCCGCGAGACGGCTTGGTCCATCGGCAGCAAGGTTGCGCCAGGAATTCGGGCTGCAGTCGGCTGAAGTCGTCATGTTTGTCGGCCGGTTGACTCGTCAAAAAGGCATACCGACCCTCCTCGCGGCGATTCCAAAAGTTCTCGCCAAAAGACCAGATGCACGCTTCGTCTTTGTGGGTCCGTGGCAGTCCGAAGGCCCATTCGCCGTCGAAGCATCGGAATTTGAGCGCTTCGCGTCTCACGTGGTCGTGCTGGGCAAACGGCAGGACGTTCCTGCTCTTCTGGGCATGGCTGACATATTCGCCTTCCCAACCGAATACCGCGAGGGAATTCCGCGTGTGTTGCTGGAAGCGGGCCTCGCGGGATTGCCGACAGTTGCCTCCAGAATGCCCGGTTGCAGCGATTTCATCGAAGACGGATGGAACGGCTACCTTGTCGCGCCGCGCGACCCCGATGCGCTCGCGGATCGCATAATCGAGCTGCTGTCGGATCGACCCCTTGCAGCGACTCTGGGCAGCCGCTCCGCCGCAGTTGTTCGGGAGCGCTTTGCGTTGCCGTTGATAGTCGACCAGTACTGCGACCTATACGACAAAACCATCAACGCCAGATCCCAAGGGGGGGCCGTCCGGTCGCGATCCGCGACCGCGCCTAGGCGCGACCTCGCGGATCGCCGGCTGGGTGGACTGCACGGATGACCCGGGACATGCTCCTTGCCCTTGGCGCCGTGATGGCCGGCGCGACGCAGCTCAGCCTTCCGGGCTCGTCCTTCGGCTATGGCGAACTGTTTCTGGTCCTCTGGATCCTGCTGTCGATCGGACGGATACTCGCCGGAGGTCGTGCCGTACTTACACCTGCCCTGACCAAACTCGCCGGCTTCTGGCTGGTGATGACAGTCGCTTTGGCTTTCGGCACCGTCGTCGCCTATTTCACCTCGATCCTATACTCGACCGGACTGGTACACGATACCGAAGCGTATCTTCTGTTGGCCTGCATTACATGCCTTGCTGCCGCAGAGCCCGACGCCGGTCGCCATTTGCGTCGCAGCGCGTGGTGGGTGATCGCAATCGCGAATGCGACACTTGCCATTCAGGTGGCTCAGGGCTGGGGGTGGTTCCCCCCGGCTAATGTCGAGTTATGGTACTGGGACCGCTTTCGCGGCTGGTCGGAAAATCCAAATCAACTCGCACTCTACTGCGCGATCTATGGCACGCTGGCTTTGCATCTCGCGACGACCACTAGCAATGGTTGGGCTAGGTTCCTTGGCATCGCCAGCGTGTTCTTCACCTTCTATGTGGGAAGGCTGACGAAGAGTGATGCCTATTTGTATACCAGCATCCTGACTTACCTGACATTCCTCGGGCTGAGAATCAGGACATGGCTCAAGACATCTGGCAATAAAGTCAGCCTTTCACGGCAAGCGGTCCTTCTATTGCTCATCGGCAGTTTACCGATGGCGGTCTCGATCACTCCCTACATTCTGTCGGAGGCGAACACCCTCGAAAACTTCGCCAAGAGCCTGACCAAGGACAATGGCGGCGAAGCGACAGCCGAAACCGCCGAACTCCGCCTGTATCTTTGGGGCGCGGCGTTGGAGGAAGGCGCGCAATCAGGATCGATGGGTCTCGGCCCGGGCCCGCATGTCAACCGCCCCCCAACCTGGCAGAGGCAGTTTGATTTTCTGACCCGACCCTTTGAGGCCCACAACACGATACTCGATCTGTACACTCAAGGTGGTGTCATCTCGGTTCTGGCGCTGGCCTGGCTCGTTGGCACCGCCATCATGTCGGCGTGGCGCGCGAAGCTGGACGCGCTGTTGGCGCTCATGGTGTCGATCGTCATCTTCAGCATGCCGCACCTGATCATCCGCCACCCGATCGTGTGGTTTGCGCTGACCTTATGCCTTGTTGCGGGCAGGCCTCGCGAGTTCGCTCCGAGGTTCGAGCCTATAAGGGTTGTGTAATGTGTGGGATCGCTGGAATTCTCCTCGCTACCGCCGCCGCGAACACGAAGCCGCTCGAGACAATAAGCCAGTTGACGTCGGCGCTTCGGCACCGTGGGCCCGACGGCGAAGGGCTCTGGACAGATCGTGAAGCGGGCATTGCGCTGGGCCATCGGCGACTGGCGATCGTCGACCTCTCGGCGACGGGACGTCAGCCTATGCGTTCCGCCAGCGGCCGGTATGTGACCACCTTCAACGGCGAGATTTACAATTTCAGGGACCTGCGGCGCGAACTTGAGGACGCCGGGCATCAGTTTCGCGGCACCGGCGACACGGAAGTCATGCTGTGTGCGATCGAGGCTTGGGGCATCGAGGCCGCCCTTAAGCGCTTTGCGGGCATGTTTGCGTTTGCGTTGTGGGACCTGAAGACCAGAACCCTTCATCTCGCACGGGATCGAATGGGCAAAAAGCCGCTTTATGTGGCATTGGTCGGGCATGCTCTGGTCTTTGCGTCCGAGCTGAAGGCAATCCGGTGCTTTCCGGGCTTCTCCGCCGAACTCGACCTGGATGCGACCGCTGCCATGCTTTCGAGAGGGTGGGTACCGGACCATAGATGCATCTGGCAGGGTGTGTTCAAGCTGCCGCCCGGTTCCCTGCTCTCCGTCAGACCCACCGATTTGGCCGAAGCGGGTGGCGCCGACGCTCTTCGCCGCCGGGTTAAACCGTGGTGGTCGCTGGCCGACGTCGCCGCCAAAGGCCGTGAGAACCAGATCGCCGGCAGCGACGAGGATCTGACCGACGAACTGGACAACCTGCTTCGGCTCGCCGTTCGCGAACGGATGATCGCTGACGTGCCATTGGGCGGCTTTCTGTCGGGTGGGATCGACAGCTCTACGGTCGTGGCGCTGATGCAGGCTCAATCCAGAAGTCCGGTGCGCACATTCACGGTGGCCTTTGCGGAGGGCGGCTTCGACGAGGCCCCTTATGCGGCCGAAGTAGCACGGCACCTGGGAACCGATCACACCGAACTTCACCTTTCACCGACCGCCGCACGCGAGGTCATTCCAGAATTGCCGCGTATCTGGGACGAGCCTTTCGCCGACGAATCGCAGATTCCAACGCTGCTGGTGGCGCGGCTGGCCCGCCAGCATGTAACCGTGGCGCTGTCGGGTGACGGCGGCGATGAATGTTTCGCGGGATATGGCCGCCATTTCATGGCGGAGAGGCTGAAGCGGCACCAGGGGCTGCCCATACAATTGCGCCGGGCGTTGGCGGCCGGGGCAGGGTTGCTTGCTCGCGCGGTCCGTCACGAGATCGTTGGAAACCTGCCGCTTTCGGCGAGTGTACGGCATGCGCTACGCGGCGACCGGCTTGATCGGCTTGCTCCGCTGCTCGCCGCAACCAGTGAAGACGAGTTGTATCAGAGGCTGAAGGGATCTGCGGTCGAAAACCTCGCCCGGCAGAAGCTCCCCACATCGAGCGATGGTGCGCCGCAGCTCGACGGGTTGCTGTCGCGTCTCTTGTACGACGACATGGCGGGTTACCTGCCCGGCGACATACTGGTGAAGCTGGATCGCGCCACTATGGCCAATGGCCTCGAGGGACGATGCCCACTGCTCGATCATCGGGTTGTCGAATTTGCCTGGCGCCTTCCCTCCAATGTGAAGGTTCGCAATGGTGGCGGTAAGTGGATCCTTCGTCACCTGCTGCATCGCTATCTTCCGGAGCGGCTGATCGACAGACCAAAGCAAGGTTTCGATGTGCCCATAGCGGTCTGGCTGAGAGGTCCGCTGCGCATTTGGGCCACCGAACTTATCGCCGGCATGCGCAATTCCGGAGACCGGATATTCGATCTTGCGAAGGTGGATGCGTGCTGGCGCGACCACGTCGACGGCAAGCACGACCATTCGCGCGAATTGTGGCCGGCGCTCATGTTTCAGGCTTGGCACGAAGAGGCGAGCAGGTCGCCGGTGTTGGAAGCGGGGCTTTCTCAAGTGCCCGAACTTACAGGAGTATAAGATGGAAGGTTCCAAGGTTAGCCGCATCCATCTTCCGCATGCTACCGAAGCGCCTCCGTCCGTACGCGAGATCAACCCTCGCATGAGACGGCCGTTGGGAGAGCAGATGGACACGCAAACGCCGCTCCATCAGCTCCTCATTACCCTCCAACGAAAAAAATGGTTCCTGCTTGCCATGGTCGTCGCAGGCGGCATCCTTGCCGCGCTTTTGGGTCTTGCGCGACCCACCCTATACGAGGCCACTACACAGGTGCTCGTTGATGCGCCGAGCAGGGCGACTCCGGCCGGCGGCTTGAGTTCCACCCAGGATTTGCTGGAATCCAGCATTGACGACCATATAACCATGCTCTCGTCGCAGAGCCATCTGCGAAGCGTGGTGGCGGCGTTGCGCAAAATAGATGCCGCCAATGTTGCCGGAGCCGCCGACGGTACAAAGCGAGCCGATGTCGCGACCGCAACCTCTTCTCCCAATCCTGGTCGCGTCGAGCCACCGAAATCGCCCTCGGTTCTAGATGGTCTGCTGGAAAAAATCTGGCCGCGAAGCACGCCGGCGGAGCCAGATGCGGCTGAACTAAAGGTGCTGCGCGAGGGCATAAGGATTGGGCAGGAACTGAGGTCCAGAGTTATCAGTGTCGGCTTTACCGACAAGGATCCGACGCGAGCCGCTCTTGTGGCCAATACGTTTGTCCAAGTATATATTGGCGATCTTGCAAGGAGAAATCAGGCTTCGGACGAACAGGAACTCGACTCGATAGTTGCCACGCTGCCGACTATACGAGACAGCCTCGCAGAAGCGACGGATCGGCTGGAAAGGTATCGGCTGAGCCATGGCGCAGTAGATCAAGGTGCGGCGGACAACGCGGCCAAGGAGACAGCCGAACTCACTCAGCAGATATCGATGTCCAAGGCTGACCTCGCCGCGCAGGAATCCCGCCTTCAGCGCATTCAGGACCTCCGTAAGCAGAACGCACCGTTCGCATCGCTGGCCCAAGCGATCGGTACGCCCGAGTTGGCCGACCTTGCGGCTCGCCAAGCCGCCGCGCCGGCAGATAAGGGCCTGAGCAAAGCGATTGACAGTGCTGTAGAGCAAGCTCTCGCTCGTGTTGCCGCTGAGGTCGACATTTATCGCGCTCAGATCGGGGCTCTGGAAGATCGCAAGAAAGTTCTCGATGCGGTTGTGGCCGATACAGCCGGTCGGCTCTCCGGATTGCGCGCGCTCGAGCCGCAGGTGAGCATCCTGACGCAGCGATATAACGACCTCTTGGCCCGCCAACAGGATTTGAAGCGGCAGATCGCAAATCCCAACCCCGGAGTCGGAATTCTTTCCGCGGCGTGGCCGCCTGCCAATCCAACGACCCTTGCGCCGATTTTCCTCGTTCCGCCGGGCATGATTATGTTCGGCCTGATTGGAGGAATTCTCGTACTCCTGCGCCGACACTTCGATCGCACTTTGCGCGGCGAGGCTGAAGCTGAAGCAGCGCTTGGGGTCCCGTGCCTGGCGCTCATACCTCAGGCTGCCACCACGCACGCCAAGCGACTGAAGCAGTTGGTGCTAGGCCAGCAGGAGTCCGGATACAGCCGCGCCGTGACGTCGCTGCTTGTCGCGGCAACGCCAAGTCGACTGAGCGCTCGCTCCTCGCAGATCATGCTTGTGACATCCAGCACGCCCGAGGATGGGGCGACTGAGCTCGCATGGAGCTTGGCATTGGTTGCGACGCGCCTGGGCGGCCGAGTCCTTGTGGTCGATCTTGAACCCAAGGCCGCCCGGCTCACTCTTGAGTTTCTGAACCAGTATGGTGGACCTAAGGCTCGCCATTCTTTCGCGGACTATGTTTGTGATCGGTGTACCTTGAGAGATGCTGTCACTGGCATGCCTGAAGTCGGCATCGACCTGATGACCCTCGGCCCTTCGGAGGATCTGCTGACCCTGCTGTCCCGCGGGAACGGGTCCGAAGTGATGGAGGATCTACACTCGGTTTATAGCGTCGTTATCTTAAATGGGCCATCGGGGCTTGGGAGGCCGGAAGCCAGATTCCTCACCGAATGGGCGGACGTGGTGCTTTTCGCCGTCCGGTGGGCGAAGACGCGACGCCATGTCGCTCGCGGTGTGCTGGAACTGCTTCAGGGCGAAGATTCTGCTCCGGTGCCCGTCGGGAGCGTTCTTACGCGGGTGAATCTCAGAAAGCATGCCGGATATCGGCTCGGGGACAGCGCCGACCTCCTGCGCGAGAGCGTGACTTGAGGACCGCGGGCTCGTGCTCTGGCAATGACGACGAGAGTATCGCCAAGTCTTTGTCGAATACCGTCCGTTCGATTGGTAGGCGCCATGGACCTCAACACCCTGCTACACGGTTGACTTCATCCAGTCGAACACCTCACCGGGTTGGGTAAACCCATCGTCCAACGGACTTCTTGCCGCTGTCCAACAATGAAGGGCGGGGATTGGAAGCCCGGATCGGGTTGGGCGAGCAAAGTTGCGGGCAATGCGATGCGCTCTTCAATTGCTCTGTCGCGAAACTTCTTCTGCGCTGGAAGGCGACATCTGGGCACTAGCGACTTCGTCGTTCGCACGACGGAGACTTTAGACAGAGCCGATAGAACAATATCAGCCAACACGCGAGGGGTGCCGTGTCCAATAAAGCAACTGGCCCGACACAGGTTCTGCCGCATTTGTCCTACCTGGACGGTTGGCGCGCCGTCGCAATCACGGGCGTCCTGGTAGATCACTATCTCGCATCGCGGTTTATTAACCCTGGCCGCTTTGGTCTGGAGATGTTCTTCGCTCTCAGTGGTCTTCTGATGGCAGATATTCTGTTTGTGAGACAGATGGCCTTGCCCAAATTCTTTGGTCGGCGGGTAGCACGTGTCTACCCCGCCCTCTTTGCGTTCCTGTCTGCGATGGCGGTTGTCGCTCGCGCCGGCCCTTTGGTCCGCAGACTGGCAACATCTGCTCAGTGCATCCACGTTTACCTACAACTACTATGTGCTCCAAGCCGGGCGCATCACCTTCCTCGACCACATATGGTCGCTGTGCGTCGAGGAACACACCTACGTCATCTTGGCAGCCATTGCCGCGATTAGTCGCAGATCCCAGCTCACCGGGGGTATCCTGTGCCTGTCGCTTGCGGTCCTCGCATGGAGCGATGGCGCTATCCGAACGCTACTTGGCGCGGGCTACTACGATGTCTACTGGCGCACCGATGTACGTGCGGCCTCCATCCTCATGGCCGCGGCTGTCTATCTTCTGTTCCGTTCGTATAACGTACCATCCTGGGCGCCGCTTGCCCTTGGGGTGACCGCAGTCTTTTTCAACTTCGAACTGGTTCCCGACCCTCTCAAATACGGGATGGGAAGTACCCTTCTTGCCCTGGCCCTGGTCTACCTTGGGCAAGCCCCCGCCAACTTCCTTCGCCTGCTCGGTTCGAAACCCCTCGTAGCTGTCGGGATGCTGTCCTTCTCAATATATCTGTGGCAGCAACCCTTTGCTCAATTTCCGGGGATGGCTGGAAGGCTTCTCGGTCTTGGAGCCGCCATCGCACTGTCGGTGTTGAGTTACTTTGTTGTCGAACGACCGGCGCGCCGTTACATCAACAACCAATTCGAACGCATACGGTCGGCTTCGATGCTTCGCCCGGCAGATCTTTGACTTTGCGGTTCAGTGCGCGCCAGCGGCACAAGGCCATTTTCCCAGCGTTCCCTCGCTCGCATGGCGAACGGCATTAGAAATAGCCAACACGACCCCGGTCGGTTGGTGTTTTTCTAGTTCGTGTGCCGCCGGCCGGCCGCGACAACTGGGCGGGCCAGCCTCCCTCCGCTTAGCGACTGCCCGAACTACTCCGGGCGGAAAACCGTTACGCACTTTCCTGGAATTGATCTGGCCGTTCATTGCAGCCTGATTTGATGGCTCCGTAGCTCGGCGAGGAGACTTTGTCGATCGGCGAGGAGACTTTGTCGATCCTCGCCCAGAGTGCATTCCCGCCCAATGTCGACGCGTTGCTAACCGCATATGCCCATGCCGGCAGGCGTGATGGTGAAATCGCCAAAGCGGTCAAGCCTTGCGCGATCCGTTGAGCCTTGCTTCGCGGCAGGGCGCGGACGAACTCACTCAAGCTGCCAGGTTTTTCACCCTTACGCAGATAGCTGTTCACGATGTCGTGCTTGAGGAAACTAAGCAGGTCGAACGGTTCCCGCTCACATTTGGTCAGTTGCAAGCCATGTCGCCGACAAATCGCATCGAACGATTGCTTCGTCCATCGGCCGATGTGATTTGGGGGCATGTCTATGAGGGATCCATGAGACTCCATATAGTACGTTCTATTTTCGTTTGGCACCGCAATGAAGACAGACCCTTGTGGCTTAAGCAGGAATTTCAATCGAGTGAAGACGTCGTCCACTTTGTCCATGTGCTCGAACACCTGAAACAAGCAGATGAAGTCGAATGCTTCCTCCAACTGATCAAAGCTGTCTCCACGAATGTCGCTCGAAAACGTCGTGAAACCCTTTGACGACAATATCGACTGCGATGTTTCGTTATAATCGACTGCGGAAATGTCCGAAATTTTGAAGAATTTATTTTTGACTCGATCGAGAAAATACCCGAAGCCGGCACCCACGTCGATGATCGTTTTGCCATCAGTCCGCAGGCCCGCGAGTTCTTCGATGGTTCTTGCATATTCCCATCTCATGGTTGGATAGGAAGGATACGCCCAGGCCAGATTGTAGAATTCAGCGCCACCTGCAACGAAGGGATCTGCGAAACCGAATCCGCAATCTGCGCATTTGCGGATATCGCATATATCGCTTCCCCAGAGATCCGACAGGTGGCTCTTCAGATTTCGAAAGCGATCGGGTTCCTGGTGCGGGTTGAGGAAATGCCGAGAGGCTTCGTCAGCTGTCACTTCGAACAATTTCGCAGTCGATGTGCCGCAACATGCCGGACAAATGGTCATTTCGCTTGTCCCTAAAGCCTGACCGAAGCTGCGATTCCGCATTAAAAAATGGAATTGGCGCCAGCTTACGATGGGCACCGAACGCCACCATCATCCATCTGAATGAGATCATCGGCGGAGCGGCCGCGCAATAAATCCGCCACGTTTTGTCGTGGCAAATGCCGGAGTTTGAGAGCCGCGCCTTGCGACGGCAGGCAGGACAGCACAAATTCGCGATCCAGCCGCTCCGCCAAATCGTGTCATTCAGATGGATGATGGTGACGTTCGGTGCCCATCGTAAGCTCCCGGAACCGCGAAAATCATGCCTCTCGGAAGCGCGAACTCATGTCAGACAGGGCCAGCGACATTCTGAGATCGAGCACAGTCCCCAGGGCTGAGAAAGCAATCATCGATATTCCGCCGAGCTCTATCCGCAAAGTCATTCGCGCGGCTGGAGGGGTATCGGCCATGGCGATCGCCGGCCAGCTTATTCTCGTTGCGACTATTCCGGTACTGACCCGGCTTTATTCCCCGACAGATTTCGGCGTATTCACGATTTATCTTTCGATCGTCAACATGCTGGGCGCAGTCGCCGCGCTGCGCTTCGAACCTTCTCTCTATGGGGTCAAGGACACCGGGCAGACCTATGTCACGGTCAAGCTAATTCTGCTGGCCGTGTTCACCACCGGCGTGCTGACCTTTTTGGTCGGGCAGGTGTTCTTGAGCGCTGCGCCTGCCCAACTCAGACACCTGGTATGGCTGGTGCCTATCGGGATGAGTGGCGCTGCACTCGTTGAAACGATGAATTGCTGGGCGCTCCGTGCGGGCATGATGCGCGACTTCGCCATCGGCCGGCTGATCCTGCCAGCGACCATGGCCGTGCTGCAATTGGGTTTCGGTTTCGCACGTTTTGGGGGCGGGGCGATGGTATACGCCCATATCCTCAGCCAGTTCGCCTTTCTTGCCTTCCTCGGTCTTCAGATCCTGTCCTGGGAGGATCTGCGCGGTATCGTCCGTGCCCCGTGGAGAAGCGTCTTTGACAAGGCAAAAAGGGAGTACAAATTCCCGCTGTTCGACATTCCCGCGACCCTCGGGAGCTACGCCATCAACAATCTTCCCGCGATTCTTGTCGGCTCGTTTTTCGGCGCCGCCTTTGCCGGCTATCTCGGCGTCGCCACACGGCTGGTGACTGGGCCTATCGTGCTGATAGCCACACCGCTAAGCAACGTGTTTGTCGCCGAGTCGAACAAGAGCAGCGATCGTGGGCATATGCTCGGCGTCGCGCGTGGCCTACTGATGCTTGCCGCTGGTCTTTCTGCGTTGCCGATACTGACGCTTGGGCTGGCCGCCCCATACCTGGTCGTGCCGCTCCTGGGCAAGGCTTGGATCCCGACGGCCCAAATCATGACTGCTTTGGCGTTCATGGGCGCCGTGCAAGCATTGTCGACACCGCTCAGCGAGGTTCCTTCCCTGTTGCGGCGGCAGGAAGTGCGGCTGGTCGTCGACGCCGCGCGGATGGTGCTTGTCTTCGGTCCGCTGCTCGCCGGCGCCAAGGCAGGGTGGGAACCTATCGACGTCATCTATCTCATGGCTGTTGGCGGGATGGTTGGGTTTGCCATCAAAACCGCGGCCTCACTGTATCTTCTGAAACGGGGCATCGAACCGGCCCAGGTAACATTCTCCAGTCCGTATCCAATCGCGAGGAAACAGCACGATGAAGCTCCTGTTGAATAGCGACGAGCGCCCTGAGGGATCTGTGCCGTCGCTAGAGCCGGTGGCCAGCGGCAAAAATGAGATAAATCTGTTGGCGCTTGGCCCTATGGCCAATGTCGCTCATGCTGCCGACGCGTCACCCGCGCGCCCATTCATTTCCGTTGCCGTTCCGACGTTTCGCCGGCCGGACACCATCAGGCGCACCATCGACAGTGTCGTGGGGCAGGACTTTTCCAACTGGGAACTCGTCGTCAGCGACGACGAAGGGCTAAAGGGGTCGAGTTGGGGCATCTTGGAAGAGTATGCGCGACGCGACCCGCGCATTCGGATCGTCGAAAATTGCAGAGGCCGAGGGCAGGTGGAGAACACCAACAACGCCATGCTTGCCTGCACAGGCAAGTGGATCAAATTGCTGCATGACGATGATTGGCTGGCCCCGGGAGCTCTGAAGAGATTTGCCGAGATCTCGGTAAAATATCCGTCGGCGGCGTTCATGACCTGCGCAGCGCATGTTGTCGAGGAAAACCGGATCGTGATGCGGTCGGACCCGCCGGAGCAAAACCGGGTGTCGCTCTATTCCAGCCAGCAGTGCCTGACGGACCTCTATCTGGTACGGGTGACCAGGAGCCTTGGCATCATCCCTTCGACGCTCCTGATCAACGCCGCCGTCATCCACGCCGGGTGCCAGATGCGCGCCCATAAATCCATCCCGGCCGGCGTCGATCAATTGTTCTTTGTTGATCTGGCCCGTTACGGCGAGATGGTGGCAATCAACGAAGGGCTGATCTTCTATGATGCGACACATCATCCGAGCATAACGACGTCGAAGAGCTACGAGGACGTGGATGAGGTGACTCTTGCCGTCAAACAGCTCAATTGGCATCTGATCGAGGATAGAAAGGGCCTCCCGAAACCGGAGACGCTTTTGCGTGCGCTGCGGGTCGCCCGCATTCCGGCCAGGTTCCGACATCAATCCTGGCGAACGACGATGCGAGATGCCGTCCAGATCCTTCGGCCGTCCGTGATGAAGATCGCGAACCAGTATGCGCTGGAATACCTGTTCAGGATCCGACCAAAACTCGGCGCGGTGCAGACCCGTAAACGCTGATGCGACCCTGATGCTGAGCCTGCCGCAGGAATCGTGCGTGCGTTCGCATGACAGCTCGATGCCGGCAGCATGCGCGAACCATCGGGCGCATCGGGTCGACGAACCTCATCCGGCTGATGTCGCAGGAACAATTCCGGGCGGCGCAGTCATTTGCGTCAGAGCAATTCCACGATAGCATGGGGCGGGTTCCGTCCGGAATTGCGTCCAGACAAGAGATAGAGCGTTCGCCGTTTCCGTGAAACGCTCGAGGCAGACGTGGAGCAAGTGGCGCGCTCTCGGAACCCAGGCGCGCCAGATGGTCGGAAGGTTCCGGTTCTACGGCAGGACCGAAATGCGCCCAAGAAGAGCGACCAATTCCGCCTGGCGCCTCGTCTCTGTCTTGGCAAACAGTGAGGCGAGCTGGGTGCGGATCGTGGTCCGGCTGAGCCGGCTGCGCTCGGCAATTTCCAAGGGGGCATCACCGCTCGCCAAGCGCAACGCCAAATGCGTTTCGGCGCCGGTCAATCCAAACATTTTCCGCAGCGTCTCCGGATTGGGCCCTGTTCTCGGCTGGCGATCGAGGAGTGCGACAATGATCGACCCATCGGGAGTGACGACGCCTTCCTCATTCATGATGACCGGCCGGTCCCCGGCATTGCGGATGACAATCCAGGACAAGGATCCGGCCACGAAATTAGCAGGCACGCCTGCTATCAGGCTCCTTAGCGCGGCCGACAGATCACTAGGGGAGTCTAGAGAATCCGCACAGGCCGTGAGAATGGTTTCGGCGGCTGAGTTCCATTCAAGCACTCTTTTCGACTCGCTCAGCACAAGCCAACCACAGCCTATGCGCTCAAGCATGCCGGTTATCGAACCAAGACACGGCCGCACGTATTTCGCCGTGGTCGGCCTGATGGTGTTGCGAGAGGCGCCCCCCCTGGCAAAGGCGGTCACTGTCCTGCTGCTGGGACCAGGCGGTATCATGCCAGATCTGGCGATCGATCTTGAGTCGTTCTGTCCGCTGACCAGATTCATGAATCGTCCATCCTCGTTTTCTATCTCTGCTTTCGGTGTTAGACGACCGATAGTCAGAAGATCGGGTGCTGATGCTTATAAGGCCTTGATTTTTGGCGATCCGAAAGCGAGCAGATGGACTAGCTGCACGCTCGATGGTCTAAGCTCGACGGGTTAGACCAAAAGTTGTAGTTAGGTTGGATGAGGTTGCCGAGGAGGTCCGATCCTGTCGCGAACTCACCTAGCGTCGACGGCTGTACTGATCGCTACGCTGCTCTTCGAGGTAAGGGTATCCTTAACGGGCACCACAGACCCGGCTTTCCTTGAATTTGTTCCGGCGATAATTGTCATCGCCTTCCTCGCGGACCGCCGGCTTGCACTCGCCTCAACGCTTTTGATGGCGGCTGCAGGCTTGGGCGCCCGGATTATCGTGAATGGCCACGCTCTCGCCGATGATTGGGTGCGCGCCATCCTGCTTGTGCTTTCCGGTGGGATGATTGCCTTTCTTTTCGATCGCTCCCGGCAGAGCTTGCGGGCCGCACTGGACGTTAAGCTCGCTGCCGTCGAAGCTGCAGAGTCGCGTTACCGCCGCGCTTTTGAACGAGCCGCGCTGGGCTTTGCGACCGCGAATGACCGCGGAGAATTGCTACGACTGAACCAACGCCTCAGCGCGTTGCTCGGTTACCTCGAAGACGATCTGGTCGGGCGGCGCATAGATGAGCTTGTCCATCAAGATGATCGCGCCCCGCTTAAGAATTCGCTCGCCGCATTGACCTCCGAAGCGCCGTGGTTCGGCTCGGAAATGCGCCTGATCAGACGGGACGGCAGCATCCTTTGGGCTTGGTTGACGCTCTCTCTTTCTGCGTCGGACACGGTGCCGCCAGACAGCCTGTTTGTGGTGGTTGATGACATAACCGAGCGGAGAGCCGCTCGTGAAGCGCTCATAGCTCAAAACGAATGGCTCGACCTTGCGCTATCAGCCGGCCGGTTGGGCACTTGGCGGATACTATACGGCCAGAACATTATCTCAGGCTCACGTCAGTTTTGGGAAATTCTCGGCTTGCCTCCGGCCGCGTTCCGCCCCCTGTCCGATCTGTCATCCATCATCCACGCCGCGGACTGGGACAAACTGGTATCGCCTCCAGGAAAGGAGCAGCCGGGGGCCAATTACGACGTGGAGGTTCGCCTCAAGCGACCGGATGGCCACGTCCGTTGGGTCGCCTTGCGAGGACGCGCGGAAAGCCACGACGGCCGTGACCAGCGCATTGGCATCGCGGCGGATCTGACTGAGCGACGGCAAACGACGCTGCTACGGGCTGCGGTAAGGCGGCAGGAAAAATTGATGCTGGAGCAGCGCCACCGGTTCAGCAATCTGTTCCCCGTCATCACGGCGATAGTGAAGATGCTGGACGCGCCGGAGGGCAGTCTCGCCAAGTTCAAGGAAACGCTGGTCGAGCGAATTCGCGCGCTTGAGGCGACGCATATGCTGCTCACGCGTAGCGCGGATGGATCATCCACCATCCGCGATCTCGTCGCGCAGGCACTGAAGCCCTTCTCGGACGCTGGAAGGACCGTAGTCACGGGCCCTGACGTCAGGATTTCGGGCGGGACGGCGGAGAGTTTCGCAATGATTATCCACGAGCTCACGACCAACTCGATCAAGCACGGCGTGCTCGGCGATGCGCAGGGCAAGATTGAGGCACGTTGGGATTTCACATCGGCCCAGGCGGGCGATGAGATTGTGTTTGACTGGATAGAAACGGGTCGACGCCGCGCGGCTTCGATCAAGCGCCAGGGTTTTGGATCGATGGTTCTTGGGGTCGACGGAACGCCCCTTGTGGGTCATTCCTCGCTATTCGAAATCAGGGAGGATGGATTGCGCTATTCCCTCCGGCTGTCGCCAAAGGAAGTCCAGGCTTAGCTCACACGGTCCCCAGCCAGGTCTTTATCAGAACTGCAGCTTCCGTACGGTTTCGAACCCCCAATTCCCGCATGATCGCCGCCGCATGGATCTTCGTTGTGGCCTCGGCGATGTCGAGATCTCGGGCAATTTCTTTGTTCGAATATCCTTCCGCCATCAGCCTTAGAACATCCTTTTGCCGGGATGTGAGCCTTTCGAGAGCGCCGGCGCCCGCACTGCTCCCGTGACGGATCTCGAGTGTCTGCTCGTGCGCTGCCAAATGCCTGGACAAGAGCGCTGGCACGTAGATGCGACCCGAGAGGATTTCCTTCACCGCCAGGACGACCTCTTCGTCGCTTTGCGATTTCACGATATAGCCGTGCAACCCGACATTGAGAGCAGTCAGGATTTCGGAGCGTGAATCGTTTCCGGAAACAATTGCAAACCGCGTGTCCGGATACGTGGCCATGACGTCGCCAAGCACCTCTTGGGTGAAAAGTCCCGGCATGTTCAGATCAAGCATCGCGAGGCTGACGCACTCGTGTTCGGCAAGGAGGCCAACCACCGCATCGAAACACGTGGCCTCGAATATTTCGACGCCCTCGATGCCGGCGGTCAGCGCGAACCGCAAGCCACGCCGGTAGAGGCCGTGATCATCGGCGACGACAATCTTGTACATCCTACCCCAACGCACACACTTCCGGCTCGGGGACAACGGTACGCGTCCAGGACTTTTTTGCCGATAGGGCCAATTCTGTGACGACGCAGGACCTGTCCGCCAGCCGGAACCCAACAAAAATTCAGAGCTTCAATGTACCTCTTCTAAGCAAAAAAGCTACTCTGCGTTTACCATGATGCAAGTCGGACCTTGGTCCCTGGCCATTGGGGCATCCGCGCCCTGGTTCATGCGCACCATGTCGCCTGTCGTTTCACAATGACCCGGCAGAGCGCCATTCGAACGCACGACGACGCGCGTATCATGCGAGGGTAATTTCCCCTCAATTTCGGAACGCGTCCGGTGATCAGGTTGCGGGGCCCCGCACGACTGCCGCGCAAGTGAAGCTTCCGGGTGCTGAGTTGATTGTTGGCCTGTGTCGGCCATCTGGCAGGAGGATCATTATGAAAGCAGTTATCCAATGCGGTGGAATGGGCATGCGCCTTCGGCCGTTCACATCGGTCCTGCCGAAGCCTCTGATGCCCATCGGTGCCCGGCCGGTGCTTGAGTTGCTGCTTAAGTGGTTGCGGCGCAATGGCATTGAGAACGTCTACGTCACGACCGGCTACTTGGGTCACCTGATCCGCAGCGTTTGCGGCGATGGTTCGCAATGGAACCTCAAGATACGCTACACGCAGGAGATGGAACCGCTCGGGACCATCGGCCCACTGTCTCTCATCAGGGATGAGCTGGACGAACCGTTTCTGGTCCTCAACGGCGATGTGCTTACCGACCTGAGCCTCAGCCGGTTCGTGGCGACGCATCGGGCCCACAAGGATCTTGTTACGATCGCGACGGCGGCGCGTGTCACGAAAATGGATTTCGGCGTCATCGACGAGGTTAATGACACGGTCCAGGTGTTTCGCGAAAAGCCTTCGCTCTCGCATTTGGTGAGCATGGGAATTTACTGCATGAATCCAGGCGTTCTGCAGTTCATTCCATCGGGCATTCCCTTCGGCTTCGACGATCTGATGCTGCAAATGCTCCAGGATGGGCAGGTCGTGCACGTCTACAAGCACGAAGGTCTTTGGCTGGACATTGGCCGCGTCGAGGACTTCCAGAAGGCGCAGTCGGTTTCCTGGGAGGAGCAGTCGGCTTCCATCGAAGTCGCCGCGGCTGCGGCTTAGGCTTTTCGAAGCGCGCTAATTTTCACCGGGAGGTTGGGATGCTCTTGGTTAGTGCCCCCATGTTGGGCGTACCTGAGAAGGCCGCTTTGTCGAAAGTAATCGACAGCGGCTGGCTGACGATGGGCGAGCGCGTCAGGGCATTCGAAGAACAGTTCGCCGCAATGCACGGCGCCGACGATTGCGTCGCGGTCAGCTCCTGCACCGCAGCCCTCCACCTCATTCTCCATGGACTTGGGATCGGTCCCGGTGACGAGGTTCTGGTGCCTTCATTGACCTTCGTGGCGACCGTAAATGCGGTCCTGTACGTTGGGGCCAAGCCCGTCTTTGTCGACATAGAATCCGACGACGTGCCTCTGATGTCGGTCGAAGATGCGGAGGCAAGCTGCACCTCTCGCACCAGGGCTGTAATCCTGGTCCATTTCGCAGGCTATCTCGCGAATAAACAGGAGTGGCAGACATTTGCCAGCGTGCGAGGGCTCTACATCATCGAGGACGCCGCGCATGCTCCGGGCCTGAAGGAAGTTGGGACCTTTGGTGCGGGAGCGGCGTTCAGCTTCTACGGCAACAAGAACATGACCACCGCCGAAGGCGGCGTGGTCATTACGCGCGACCCCGACCTGCGGGAGAAGATTCGCCAGGCGCGTGGCCACGGCATGACCACCGGCACGCATCAGAGACTGAACAGCCGCACGCCGCAATATGATGTCACCATGCTGGGCTTCAACTATCGCATGGATGAAATGCGGGCTGCCATCGGCTTGGTTCAACTTCGCAATTTGCAGGAATGGAATGAGGTCAGGCGCATACTCGTCGCGCTGTATCGACGCCTTATTGCCATGCGCTGTCCGGCTGTTTCGATGCCTTTTGCCGAACCGCGCAGCTCTGCCTATCACATCATGCCGATCCTCTTGCCCCGTTACGTCAATCGGCAGGAGGTCATCGATGAGCTGCGCGCGCAGGGCATACAGACGACGATTCACTACCCACCCGTGCATCAAATGACGCTCTACCGGGAGCTCTTTCCCGGAGTTCACCTGCCGCGCACGGAGGACTTCGCCGACCGTGAACTGACCATTCCGCTGCATCCGCAGATAACATCCCCCGTGGCGGAAGCGGTCGTGGATGCCCTGGCATCCGTCCTCAACAGCGGCGTCCGGGCCGGGACAGCAGCATGAACGCGTTCGACATGCCCATTGGCCGGCTTGCCATGCGTTGCGCAAGCCATGGATTTGGCCGACGCGCCCTGGACCTCATTGCAGCGTTCGCCGGCCTGGTTGTCCTGTCGCCGCTGATGCTGCTTATTGCAGTGGCGCTGCTGCTGGAAAGCGGGCGCCCGGTGCTCTTTGTTCAGCCGCGCATCGGCGCCGGCGGTCAACTTTTCCGTATGTACAAGTTCCGAAAATTCTATCCGCGCTGCGATGCGGGAGGCCTTGCGCTGACCCTTGCCAATGATCAGCGCATGACGACGGTGGGCAGGTTTCTCGCATTCAGCAAAATGGATGAACTGCCGCAGTTGTGGAACGTTCTGAAAGGCGAAATGGCCCTGGTCGGTCCGCGTCCGGAGAGTTTGTCATTCGCTGAATGCTTCAGGGACGGCTACGAAGCTGTCCTGCAATATAAGCCAGGCCTGTTCGGTCCCGCTCAGATCATATTCCGCCATGAGGCCCATTTCTATCCTCGAGATGTCGAGCCAACTGTCTTCTACAAGGAGGTCCTGTTTCCGGCAAAGGCGAGGATCGATCTTTCGTATTATGGCCGCCGGACAATCCTCTCAGATATGGCGCTCATCATTCGAGGTGTTTTCATCGTTCTCGGCGTGACTGTGGACCGTTCGGTCGGAGCGTGAGCCGTTCGAATGATCGCCGCAGCATTCGCCCGATTAAGGCCAAGGAGTGCAAGGACTGTCAGGACATGACCTATAAGGGAAAGAGAGTTTTGGTCACCGGGGCGGATGGGTTCATAGGGTCGCATCTGACTGAAGCCCTGGTGCGCGGCGGTGCCGACGTGACGGCATTGGCTCTCTACAATTCATTCGACAGCCACGGGTGGCTGGATGATCTGCCGGACGAGATCCGAAGCCAGCTCAAGCTCGTCCGCGGCGACGTTCGCGACAGTGCCTTCCTGAACCGGATCGTACGTGGCCAGGCCGTCGTGTTCCATCTCGCCGCATTGATCGCCATTCCGTACTCCTACGCAGCCGCCCAGTCCTACGTGGAGACCAACGTCCTGGGCACCGTGAATGTGCTCGAAGCCGCCCGTCAGTGGGATACCGAGCGCATAGTGCACACCTCGACCAGTGAGGTGTATGGCACCGCTTTGACCATGCCGATCAGCGAGACCCACCCGCTTCAGGGCCAGTCGCCCTACTCAGCTTCCAAGATCGGAGCCGACATGATGGCGGAGTCCTACGCCCGTTCGTTCGACGTTCCAGTCGTGGTGCTTCGTCCGTTCAACACATTCGGGCCACGGCAAAGCGAACGGGCGATTGTTCCGACCCTGATCAGGCAGGCCATCGACCCAAAATGCCAAGCCATCATGGTGGGAGACACGAGTCCGGTTCGCGATCTTACCTTCGTCGAAGACACGGCCGCGGCGTTTCTCAGCGCAGGCTCCGCCGAGCTCGAATTCGGCCATGCCTACAATGCCGGAAGCCAGCGCGCGGTGACCATATCCGACGTGCTGGACCTGGTGCTGGAGTTGAGCGGTTCCAACAAGCCGGTCCATCGTGACGAGAGCAGGCTGCGCCCGCAAAATTCCGAGGTCCGGGCACTGCTGGCGGATTCATCCCGGCTTGAGAGCGCAACAGGATGGAGGGCTCGAACGGACTTGCGCGAAGGCCTGAGACGGACCATCGCGTGGTGGCGGGCGCGCCTGAGCGAGGGGCGAGTACGTCATGAAATGAGCTACATGACATGAGGCTTCCCGCGCTTTCCGCCGCATTGCTGCTGGTTTGCGTTGCCGCATTTGTCGGCCTGCGGACGGCCGGGGGACAGGCGAGCGACACGTCCGCCGGCTTCGTGGCTCCGGTGGCGATGGATTTGCCTGACTATCTTCGTCCTGCCACCGACCCCGCATTCGGCACAAGCATTGTTCGCATCTCCAAGCCTGGCCCTCTTGGAAATGGGGTCGTTTGCGGGCCCAAATATTGCAGCCATCGCTATTCGAGCGCTCAAGCCTGGAATGCGGACCAGACATTGCTCCTGCTCGACAACGGCTGCAACGGAATGTGCTTTCTCGACGGGCACACCTACGAGGCGCTGTTTTGGCGCAAACGAGGGGGCGAGTGCGAGTGGCATCCCCGAAACGCCGAATTGATGATCTGTGTTCAGGACCGGGCAGTCTCGACCTGGGCCCCGCGGACCAACCACGAAGACGTCCTTTTCACGTCCGCGGACTACCACGATCTGCAATTCGGTCCATCGAAGGGCAATCCGAGCCGCGACGGTAGCCGCATCGCGGTCCGCGCGGTTCGCAAGGACGGCGCGGACGTCGTTTTCGCCTATGATCTGAACCAGCGGCAGAAGTTTCCTGACATCGACCTTTCTCAGGTGCCCGGAAAGACCAGTTCCTGCACGATCTCGCCACTCGGAACGAGCATTCTGTGCTCCCCAAACCTTATTGACGGCACAGAACAAAGGGTAATTTTTGCTGTTGATGGCACTTTGCTTCAGAGATGGACGGACCACCATCGGCCCGGCCATGGTGACATCACGCTCGACGAGGATGGAAGCGAGGTCTTCGTTGGGATCAGCAAATCGGGTCCAGATAGGTATCACATAATCAAGCGCAGGCTGTCGGACGGCAAAGTCACTTCCCTGACCGCGTTCGGCGAAGCCGAGCATGCATCGACCCGCGCACTGAACAGGCCAGGATGGGCATTCCTAAGCTACGGCGGCGATCCGGATGAGATATTGGCCAATCCAACCTGGGCTCCCTATGCGCGCGAGATCGTTGCGCTTCGGCTCGACGGCAGCGGTGCCGTTCGACGCATTGGGCAGACACGAAATGTTCCATTCGACTACTGGAGCGAAACACATGCCTCGCCCTCTCCGGATGGCTCGCAAGTAATCTGGTCAAGCAATTGGGGCGTGCCGGGCGGGCCGGTTTACGAGTTCGTCACCCGTCTCGACTGGTCCGAACAACACAACCCGAAGGAGGTTGTTGCGAATGGTCAACCTTAGCCGGTCATTTCTCGCGGCTCTTGCTCTGCTGGGGGCGCTGCCCACGGCCGCGGCTGCCGATCCGTCAACACCCTATCGGATTTCGCCGGGAGATACGGTTGAAATCGGAATAGTCTCCATTCCCGACCGGACTCAGCGTGCCGTTGTCCAGATGGATGGCACGATCGTGCTGCCCGAGGCCGGCACGGTCTCGGTCGGCGGTCTGACGCCGCCCGAATTGCAGACGCGTATGCAAGCGATCCTGCCGACCAAGATCTTCCACATCCGCATGCCCGATGGCCGTGAACAGATGGCCGTCGTGAGGCCGAGCGACGTGACTGCGATCATCGCCGAGTATCGCCCGATCTATGTGACCGGTGATGTGCTCACCCCCGGACAACAGGCTTACCGTCCGCTGATGACCGTGCGCCAGGCGATCGCCGTGGCCGGCGGCTTCAGCCTTTTGCGGGCGCGAGGCAATCAGGCAGGCCCGGATCCGACGGATCTGCGACGCGACTACGAAATGATCTGGGGAGAATACACCAGGGACTACTTCCACAGCGCCCGCCTGCGCGCGGAGCTTGACAAGCAGGAAAGCTTCGACACGCAGCCTCCGCAAGGGTCGCCCCTTACCCCTGCGCTCGCGGCGGGAATAGCAAAGGCTGAAGCGGAGGCGCTCAAGCTCTCCCTGGATAATTTTCAGCAAGAGCAGAGCTTTGTCGAAAAGGGCGCCAAGGACGCCGCGGCGCAGATCGAAACCCTGATCAAGCGTGCGCAGGATGAGGCGGATGCAGTTAAGGCCGATGAAGAGGATCTGGAGCAGGTCACCAAGGCGTTCAAGGCCGGAAACCTGACGAACAACAGGCTCGCCGACGTCCGGCGCGCAGTCCTGCTTTCGTCCAGCCGGGCGCTGGAAACGTCCGTCGAGCTGATGAGAACAAAGCGCCAGCAGGAAGACTTTGCCAGGCAGATGGAGCGCAACGAGAACCAAAGGCGCATCGGTCTGCTGAACGAATTGCGGGACACCGAGGTGCGACTAGCCGACATCGGCACGAGGCTTCGCGCCGCGAGCCAGAAGTTGCAGCCCCTGGGTGCGACCGCTGCGCCTCTGTCGATCGCCGGTGAGACCGTTCGAGCCCAGATGACGCTCATTCGCAATGTCGATGGGCAATGGCGCAAGCAGGCCGCCGACGAGGACGCCGAGGTGGCGCCGGGAGATACGATCGAGGTCAGGTTCAGCAACGAACTGGAGAGCGCGGCGGCACAATAGCGCCGGCGCTTCTGCACTGCTTGGTGAGCGCTGGATCCGGTTGTGGAGGCAAGTCTTGAGCCAGGACATCGATGTCGCGGGCGCCTATAGCAGAGGCAGCGCGGTCTTCATGGGCATGGAGATGCTTGTCGCGTCCGGCGCACTTGTGCCGAGGCCGGAGACGGAGCTGTTAGGCTCGTCCGCGGTCGATGTGCTGCATCAAATGAACCTGCCGGCGCCGCGCGTGGTCGACATGTGCTGCGGCGCCGGCAATCTTGCTTGCGCCATCGCCCATCAGGTTCCGGCGGCGCGGGTCTGGGCAAGCGATCTTACGGATGGATGTGTCGAGGTGGCGCGCCGAAATGTCGTCCACCTTGGGCTGGCCGAGCGGGTGTCGGTCCACCAGGGCGATTTGTTCGAAGCTCTCTCCACTCTGGTGCCTAAGGGTGCGATCGATGTTGTCGTGTGCAATCCGCCCTACATCTCGGAGAAGCGGCTTGAGGGTGACCGCTCCCATCTGGTCGCGCTCGAGCCGCGAGAGGCTTTTGCGGCCGGGCCCTACGGCATTGCTATCCACATGCGCGTGGTGAAGGATGCCTTGCGGTATCTGCGGCCCGGCGGTGCATTGCTGTTCGAGGTCGGCCTGGGCCAGGATCGCCAGGTGGCGAGCCTGTTGGAGCGTAGCAGGAGCTACGAGGGCATCCGCGCCGTCACCAACCGCGCCGGCGAGGCGCGTGTCGTGCTCGGCTACGCCAGGCCGCAGCCCTGAGCCCCTCGCAGCTCATCCCCTCTTGCGGGCGATGAACTGCGCTATTCCCTGGATGGAATCGAGGTTCTCCGGGAGGAGCTCGCTGTCTTCGACAATAACGCCAAAGGTCTCTTCGATGAAGCCGATGACCTCGAGCACGCCGGTGGAATCGACGATGCCCTGATCGAGCAGCGATTCCGTGGCGCTGAGCGATTTCACATCGGCGATGTAGAAGTTCGAAGCCAGGAAATCGCGAATTTGCTTGGTGTAAATGTCGCCCGCGGGGTTCGCTGCCAAGATCGTATCCATAACCACCCTCCGATAAAACTAAATACGGTCCGCGCCGTCCAACAGGCGCTACGAAAGAGCCACCTTCTTGAGTTTCCCTGTATCCGTCCTCGGCAGGCTGGGAACGATGACGATGGACTTCGGGACCATGAAGTTTTCAAGCCGCTTCTGGCACTCCATCTGAAGCTGCCGCTCGCCGACAATGCGGCCTTGCTCGATCACGACGAAGGCCTTCACGGCCTGGCCCAGAAGCTCGTCAGGCACGCCGACCACCGCGGCCTCCTTGACGCCGGGGATATTCACCAGCACGTTTTCGACTTCCTTCGGCGCAACCTTCTCGCCCCGGGATTTTATGATCTCGTCGCCACGGCCGATGAAGTAGAGATAGCCCTCCGCGTCCATTCGGCAGTAGTCGCCGGTGTAAAGCACCTGCTCGCCCGGCAAGGGGCCGGGCTTGAGTTTCCTGGCGGTCGCTTCCGGTTTGCCCCAGTAGCCCTTCATCACCGTCGCGCCACGGATGACGAGCTGGCCCACGGTCCCGGGTTCGACGCGTTGGTCGTTGTCATCGACGATCCACATCTCGGTGTTCGGGATCGCGATCCCCACGCTCAGCGGTTTTCGTTCGAGATCTTCCGGCGGCAGATAGGTGCAGCGCTTGCACTCGGTGAGGCCATACATCGAATAGATTCGCGCACCCTTAAACAGATCTCTGAGCATGATGATGTGCTTGAGCGGCAAGGCGGCGGCGGTGTTGGTGACATAGCGGATGCTCGAGAAATCGTGATCCTTCAGCGACTTGAGCTCCGCCAGCGAGGCGAAGATGGTGGGCACGCCGGGAAAGCCTGTGATCCTCTCATCCTTGATGATCTGAAGGATTTGCGCCGGAAACGCGAAAGAGCGTTCGAGGACCAGCCGGGCGCCCGTGCGGAACGCCATCAGCATCTGATAGAGACCGTAGTCGAAGGCGAGGGGCAGGACGTTGAGGATAACCTCGTCTTCCTGAAGCTCCAGATATGACGCAATCGAGGTGCACGCCGCCGTCATGTTGCGGTGTGTCAGCATCACGCCTTTGGGCTCGCCCGTGGATCCGGACGTGTAGATGATGGCGGCGAGATCGATGTCGATCGATTTGCGCGCGGGCGCAGCGGGATTTCTCTCGGCGGCCGTTTCCCAGCGGATGGCGTGCGGCAACCGGCTGAGCTCGTCGTCCTCCATCGGCCCTGACACGATCACCTGGCGTAGCGAGCGACAATTTCGCGCCGGCTCGCCGAACACAGAGCGCAGATGCCGGTCGGTGATCAGCGCCGCCGGCCGGCAATCATTCAGCAGGTATTCGAGCTTCTCGCTTTTTGTGAGCGGGTTGACGATGCACACGACGGCGTTTGCCTTCAGCACCGCCCAGAAGCTGATAACCGTCTCGACCGTGTTGTCGGCGAAGATCATCACCCGATCGCCGCGTTGCACCCCGGCTGTTGCCAGACATTGTGCGACCCCGTTGGAACGCTCGTCGATTTCGGTGTAGGTGACGCGTCGTCCGTTGCAGACCAACGCCACCTTATCGCCGAGCCGGCCGGCTGAGTGGATCAGATAATCATGCAGGAGCGGTACGGCGCCGTGGATCATGCCAGCTCCCTTTCGCGATGCTCGTAGTCGACATCGATCCTGAGATCCGGCTCTGTCACACCGGCTGGGCGGGTCGCGACAAATTGCTGGTGCAGAAGCTGCGTCGAGAGCACGCCGACCAGGGCCATATTGTCGGAATTCGACATGTCTCCCTCGCCGGTTCTGGACTGGCATTTCCCGACCAGCCGGGTTACCGCCTGCGGATCGAAGATGCCGGCCGCCCGCACTGCCGTCTCGGACAAGGCATCACCAATGTAAGCCGGCGCGCCGTCGGCAAAGAAACTCATCGCATTCGGCGCCCGGTAGGGCTGCTTCTTCCGGGCGACCACCTGCGGCGGCAGGATCGGCGCCGCGACGCGCTTCAGCACGTGCTTCTCGTCGAGGCCGCGCAGCTTGTAGGAATCCGGAAGCGCATTCGCCAAAGTAACCACGTTGTCGTCGAGGAAGGGAAAGCGGCCCTCGATGGAGTGAGCCATCAGCATCCTGTCGCCTTGCGAGGAGAGCAGATAGCTCGACATCAAAGTCCGGATCTCCAGATACTGGTCCTGGGCGAGGGGACTCCAGCGCCGAAATTCGGCCGGCAGGGTCGAGATCAGTTCGCTCACCGCGTCGCGGCCTTCGGAGGCAGCCCGCATATCGGGGCAGAACAAGCGCTTGATCGCGCTGGTCGTGCGCCAGCGTGTGTCATGCGCAAATCCGGCCGCGGCGTGGGCCTCAATATTGCGGCCGAAGAACTGCCGGGCCAGTGCCTGCTGATGAACCGGTGAGCGCGAGAGGTAAGGATAGAGCCGCTCAAGCAGGCGGGCGCGCTTTGTCGACGCCGGCTGGCGTCCCCAGAAGCGGCGTACCTTGCCCTCGCGGAACAGATCATAACCGGCAAACATCTCGTCAGCGCCTTCGCCGGTCAGCACTACTTTGATGCCGCGTTCCCGCACGAGCCTCGACAGCAAAAAGAGCGGTGCCGGCGCGGTCCTGAGGATTGGTCGCTCGGTATGGCGGATCACCTCGGGAAAGGCTGCGGCTATATCGCCCCGGGAAACGACTATCTCGTGGTGCTCGCTGCCAGTCGCGTCTGCGACGAGCCGCTGGAATTCGGTCTCGTCATATTCGGCATCGGCAAAACGCAGCGAGAAGGTCTGGAAACGCTCGCCGGCGAAGCGTCTTCCGAGGCTGGCGACAAGGGAGCTGTCGAGCCCGCCTGACAGGTAGCAGCCAACCGGCACATCGGCCTGCACGATTCGCAAGGCCGTGGCGCCTTCCAGCATCAGCCGCACTTCCTCCACCGCCTCGTCCAGGGAGCCGCTAAACCGGCCCTGGTCCTGATTTTGGATTTCCGGAAAGCGCGGCTGCCAGAATGGGTATTCTCGCGCCGCGCCTTTTTCGTAGAGGCGCACGTGTCCGGGCGGGAGTTCCCGGATGCCCTGGAACACGTTCTGCGGAGCAACAGCCGTCCACAGGGTGAAGGTCTGATCGATGCCCGCCGCATCGAACGCGCGCGGGATAGCGGCCTCGGCCGCGAAAATCGCTTTGACTTCGCTCGCAAAGAACAGACGGCCGCCATGCTCGCAAAAATGCAGCGGGCAAATGCCGTAGCGATCGCGCGACAGCACCAGCCGGCCTATAGCCGGGTCCCAGATCGCCAGCGCCCATTGGCCGTTCATACGCTCGAAGGCTGCCTGGCCCCACTCCCGATAGGCGTGCAGGACGACTTCGGTGTCGCTGCGAGTGCGGAACCGATGGCCGAGAGCGAACAGCCTGTCGCGCAGTTCGAGATAGTTGAAGATCTCGCCGTTGAAGACGATCCACGCCGGACCATCGGAATCGGCGAGCGGCTGCTGCCCGTGTTGAAGATCGACGACCGACAAGCGGGCATGTGCCAGCCCGGCGCGCCTGTCCCGGTAGAGCCCCCGCTCGTCGGGACCGCGATGCGCAAGCGCGCCGGCCATGCGCAGCAACGCTTCGCGCGAAGGCGGTTCGGCGGTGGCGTTCAGCGCCAGTATCCCGGCGATCCCGCACATCGTCGTCAGTCCACATCCATCGGCACGGACGGCAAGGGCCGCGCATGCAGATAGCGGGCTGCCCGACGCTTCGCTTCGATGTCCTTGAAGACCTTCTCGACCTGGCCGCCGGTGAGGCCCGCCGCGGCTGCGACCTCGTCGGCGCATAACCCATGGTTGACGCCATAGAGGCACAGATCCGTCAGGTGGTAAGGCAGCGCAAAGTAGAATTCCTCCTGGCTTTGCGCCATGGAGAATGTATCGGTGGTCGGCGGCCTGCGGCGGATTTCTTCGTCCACCCCGAGATATTCAGCCAACTGGTAGACCTGTGTCTTGTACAGGTGCACGATTGGCATGACGTCGGCGATACCGTCGCCTTGCTTGACGAAGAAGCCCTGGTCGTATTCGAGCCGGTTCGGCGTTCCGGCAACAGCGTAGCCGAGGCGATCCGCATGATAATATTCGGTCATCTTGCGGATGCGTTGCTTGTAATTGGTTGCGGCGACGATCTGCAGATAGGCTGTCAGGGGCAGCCGAACCGTGTTGACCTTGCCCTCCGGATCCTGAACCGTAAGACGAGTGATGTTGAGGCCTTGGCTCTCCAGAACCGAGGTCAGCACCAGCTTGCATTTCCATCCTTCGTCATATTCTGGAACGACGGCGCGGATGGCCTCGATCTGCCGGCGATAGGCGCCGATGGCATCGAGCGCCGGGGCGATGTCTTCGACCAGAGTATCGATGCCGAGCTGGGCCGCGACGACGCGTCCGAGCCTCAGCGAGTCTCCCGAGGAGTCCCGCTCCGGCATGAAGAGCCCCAGCACCTTATCCTTGCCGAAGGCACGCACGCACAAGGATGCGACGACGGAACTGTCGATGCCGCCCGACAGTCCGACCACCACGCCGCGCCGCCGAAGCGTGACCAGGACCTGCTCGCGCGTCGATGAGACGATGCGGTCCGCCTCCGCGGCTGCGTCCAATGCCAGCACTTCCCTGGTGAATTCCGAGATCACGCTGTTTGGCCCTCCAATTGCAAGGACTCGGCCCGCGTATACGTTTGCAGGACCGCCCTTTCGATCAGCGGACGGTTGGTCGCGACGTGGGGCTCCACGACGAGATCGATATGGGTGCCCACGATCGGGATCACCTGCAGGTCGCGAAACACCTGATCCCACCCGATGGCGCGGGACATGCCCGGACGAGCGCAGCGAAACAGGGTTCCCTGGATCGGAAGCGCGGTCTTGGGCTCTGCCAACCAGCGATAGAATGCCTGCGCCCGCAGCACCTCCTGCAATTCCAGCTTGATGCGGAAGCAGGCTCCGTTGAACTGGCCTTCGGTGTAACGGTCGATGGCGCGCGCGAGATGGTTTTCGTAACCCAATCTGACTGCGATCTTAGCCAGGGCGCGGCAGGCGACCCGATGGAACGAGATGCGGTTCGACCGGAGCCGGCGCATTGTGCGGGTGACCGTGTCCCACAGGCGGCTGCGCTCACCCTCCAGGCTTGTGTCGAGGATACCGACGAACTTGACCGACCGCCCGGCCTTGAGCAGGCGGACCGCGACCTCCAGCGCGACCGCGCCGCCGAGCGAGTGGCCCAGAAGCCTGACATGCCCAGATGGCTGAGCGCGGTTGATTTGCTGGACCGCGGCGTCTGCCATGCTGGCGAGATCGCTCTGTCCGCGCAGGATGAGCGCGAGGCCGGGATATCTGATTGGAACCACTTTCGCGGTTTTCCCCATGGCGGAGGAGAAGGCGGCAAGGCTTGGGCCGTAGCCGACGGATCCGGGAAACAGGAAAAGCAGCGGCGGATTGTGCTCCGGAGCGGCTTTGCCGGATGCGGCTGCCTGCGCCGCGACGACAGCCTTCACCATCTCGGCCGCGCTCATCCCGACGGTGAAACTCTCAAGCCCAAGTTCCTGGCCGATGAGATTCTCGATCTCCATCACGCAGTGCAGCAGCTTCAGCGAGTCTCCTCCGGCCTCGTCCCACCTGCCTATGGCCGCCTTGGTGTTGAGGACCTTGCTCCATGCCTTCTGCACCACCTTACCCGCCGCCGAATCGGCGTCAGAAACCGGCGGCTCGGCGACGGTAATCGGCCTTCTGGCGAGGAGATCCATCTTACCGAGTTTGACGACGTCGATCTTTCCGCCATCGAGGTAAGGGATCTCGCTTACACGGTGGAGCCGCAGGGGACGCAGCGCCGGAGGCAGCGTGTCGGCAATCAGCCGGCGCAGGTCGTCCACGAAATCCGGACCCGCCGCATCGCTCGGTATGGCGAATGCGACAAGTTCGGGCACCTCCGTCACGATCGCTACGGCGTCCTGAACCGATGGAGCGGAGCGCAACACCCTTTCGAGCTCGGCCGGCTCTATGCGTCGACCGTTGATCTTTATCTGGCGCCCCTTCCGGCCGATGACCCTCAACAGACCATCGCGGTCCAGGCGTACGAGATCGCCGGTCGGAAAAATCCGAACATGCGGGTTGTCGGCGTCGGCGTCGACAGGAATGACGGCGCTATTTTCCCAATGCCCAAGCAGGACATAGGGGCTCTTGATCACGAGCTCTCCCGTTTCGCCGGGCGGAACGCTGTGTCCTTCCTCATCGACAATCGAGAACGCGATACCCGGCAAAAGGCGCCCAACCGGCACGTCGGCCTCGTTGTTCGGCGGTTCCGACGGCACGAACCACTGCGATCCTGTCGTTTCCGTGGACGAATAGCCTATCTGGATCAGGCAATGGGGCGGGACGGCTTTGCGCAGAAGGGCAATGTCGGTCCACAGCACTTTCTCGCCGCCGACGCGGACGACCCGGAGCGATTTGAACGTATCGGCGCACGCATCCGCCATCAGCGTTCGAAGCAAGGCGGGTACAAGATAGGTGATGGTCGTGCCTTGGTCCTGCATTCGCGCGCGGACGCCGCGCAGCCCCACTGCCTCCAGTTCAACGAGTTGCAAGGTGGCCCCGGTTAGGACGGCCGCCAGGATCTCGCGGCAACCGGCTATCGTGGCCAGGCCCGACAAGGGGAGAAAAACATCGTCGGAATTGATGTGACACGCCTCTACATATTGTTGCACGCGCCACAGCAAGCTGCGCTGGCTGTTGACGATGCCCTTGGGGCGCCCTGTGCTGCCCGAGGTATAGAGAATTATGGCCGGCTCATCGACCGAAGGCCGCGGCAAGGGCTTGGCCAACTGCTCTCGCTGCGAGGCCGAACTTGCGCCAACGTCGATCCATTGAATTTCCGGAGGCAGATCGCTGGGCCTGTCGCCGCTGCCCAGCATGGCCGAGAGCTTGGCTGCGGACACAATCTCGCTGATCCGGGGACCGGGATCTCTCGCGTTAAGCGGAATCGAGATCCGTCCGGCTGCCATCGTGGCGAGCATGGCGACGACGCTCCAGACGGAGCATGGCTGGCAGATTCCGACCGGCCTGCCTTCGGGAACGACATTCGCAACGCGACGCGATAGGATATCGACGGCGGCGCCGAGCGCCGAATAGGAGAGTTCGTCCGTGCCGTCATTTATGGCGATCTTATGCGGATGTCGCCCTACAACCGTTTCCAGAAGGGGACCGATCCCGATATCCGCGAAATCGGCTGGCAAAGGCCGATACGACCGCAGGGCAGGTCCGCCCTGGTCCAGAGCATAGCTGCGCACCTCTACCCATCCGGGCGGGCTCTGCGGAAGAGGAGCCTCATCAAGTTCCTGGTCCGCTGCTTGTGCCTTCACATATGCCGGGAGCATGGCGTGCCTGAGCTAGAGGTGAGGTTCGGTTATGGCTCCGCCGGGCAGATGTTTCATCGATCATTCTGATGATGCTTCCCGGGATAAAGGGAGGCGAGTGTGGATGCGGGTGTGAATCTGGTCACAGCTAACATTAGGGACGTGCCGTGACGTCAAACAGGCCTGTTCTTGTCACCGGAGCAGCCGGGTTCATCGGCTTTCATCTATGCCGGAGACTGCTTTCCGACGGCTGGCAAATTGTCGGCCTCGATTCCATGAATGGATACTATGACGTTAATCTAAAGCGAGCCCGACTCGATCAGCTGGAAGAATTTCCGCATTTCCGGTTCGAGCATGTCGATCTGGCCGACCGGGACCGCGTTTCAGCGCTCTTCGCCTCGGCCGATCCGGAAATTGTGGTGAACCTGGCGGCCCAGGCCGGCGTTCGTCATTCGCTGACCAATCCCTACGCGTACGGGGACAGCAATCTAAGCGGATTTCTCAATGTGCTGGAAGGATGCCGCCGCGCTCGCGTCGATCACCTGGTCTATGCGTCATCGAGCTCGATCTATGGCGGCAGCACGCGAATGCCGTTCTCCGTTCACGATTCCGCTGATCACCCGCTCAGCCTCTACGCCGCCAGCAAGAAGGCCAACGAGTTGATGGCGCATACCTACAGCCATCTTTTCCGACTGCCGACGACAGGGTTGCGGTTCTTCACCGTTTACGGGCCATGGGGTCGCCCGGATATGGCCTTGTTCATCTTCACCAGGGCCATACTTGCAGGCGAGCCGATCGACGTTTTCAACCACGGCAACATGCAGCGTGATTTCACCTATATCGATGACATCGTGGAGGGTCTGGTCCGCATCATGCGACTGCCCGCGACGGCCAACAAGGAATGGCGCAGTGCCGCGCCCGACCCCGCGACCAGCAGCGCGCCGTTCAGGATCCATAACATCGGCGGCGGTTCGCCGGTTGAGCTGAACCACTTGATCGAACTGCTCGAAGACGCGCTGGGCAAAAAGGCGACACGCAACTGCATGCCGCTCCAGCCGGGCGATGTGCCTGCGACCTGTGCCGATGTCAGCTCACTTGAGCAAGCGACCGGCTTCAGGCCGAGGATCCCGATCGAGATCGGGGTCCGGCGTTTCGTGGAATGGTATCGGGAATATTATCGGGCATGATCGGACTGCTCCGGTGGCCCGATGCATTCGCAGTTCGCGCCACCGGCCGAAGATACGCCTTCGCAACCATCCAGCGCGCGACAGAGACCTTCGCAGCTCGACATGGGCATCGTGACAACTGGCATCGTCGCCTTCACGGCGCCGGTGCGCGAGCGGCCCGATCCATCGCTACGGCAACAAAACGAGCGCGCCGCTGGTCCTGCGGGCCTCCAGATCCCGGTGAGCGTCCGCGGCCTGGGCCAGATTGTAGGGCGCTGGCTGCCCGATCCTGACGGCTCGCTGACGCAGCACCGCGAAAAAGCGGTCGACATGCGGCGCGAGCTTCTCGGGCGTGTCGGTGTAGTGAGCGTAATTGGGCCGCGAAACGGTAATCGACCGGGAGGCGAACCGGCCGATGTCCCAGGTGCCGACCGGGCCTGATGCCTGGCCGAAGCTGACGAGATGACCGCGCAGGGCAAGGGCGGCGAGCGAACCGGCGAACGTATCGGCGCCGACGGCGTCGTAAATGACGTTGGCGCCCGCGCCGGCGGTCAGCCGCATGACCGCCTCGCTGAAATCCTCGCGGGAGTAAATGATGACGTGGTGTGCGCCGAGACGCTCGGCGATGTGCGCCTTGTCATCGCTCGACACGGTTGCGATCACGGTGGCGCCGAGATGGCGCGCCCATTGCACCAGCAATTGGCCGATGCCGCCGGCGGCCGCGTGAATGAGCACGACCTCGCCTGGCCGCACGGCATGGATGTCATGCAGCAGGAAGCTGGCCGTCACACCCTTGAGCAGGCTCGCGGCGGCGGTTTCGTCCGATATGTCGTCCGACAGGCGCACCAGCAGGTCGGCCGTCATGTTGCGGCGCTCGGCATAGGCGCCGACCGGCGGGCAGGCATAGGCGACGCGATCGCCGATCGACAGGCCGGAGATCGCCGGGCCGACAGCCTCGATGACGCCTGCCGCTTCCATGCCGGGCACGCCGGGCGGCTGCAGGAGATCGAAAAAGCCGGTGCGGCAATAAACGTCGATGAAATTGACGCCGATGACCGTGTGGCGGATCCGCACCTCGTCGGGCGCCGGCGGCGGCAATGCGATTTCCTTCAGCTGCAGCACGTCCGGTCCGCCATAGCGTTCGACGAGGATCGCGCGAGTCGTTTCCCCATTCTCCAAGGAAGGCGCAGGGGAGGGGCGTGGCGCGACAGCTGTCGACCGGGGCGGCATGATTGCCGGCAACGGCCTTGCCTCGGCGGGCATGGCGACGTCCCGCCGCCTGAACAGGTCGCGGATCGCGGCAAAGCCGGCGCGATAGATGTCTTCGGCGACCAGCTTCACCAGTTCATCGCGGCGATGCGCCGGTGGATGGAATTCGGAACGCCATTCCCAGAAGGTGGCGTTGCCGTCGGTCACCGGCTTCAGCCATATCGATGCGACATAGCCCATCAACGGCAATGGCGCCTCGAGCAGGCAATAGCTCAGCCGGCGATCCTTGTCGGAGAGCGCCAGAAGCTGCTCGCGCAGTTCGCCGCCGTCGGCCAGACGGAAATGGCGCACGGCGCCGACCGCGTCGGCCGGCTCGCCGCCATCGATCTCGCTCGACGCGATCGCCGGGTGCCAGCGGTCATGGCCGTTGAAATCGCGCAGGATCGCCCAGACCTCCTCGATCGGGGCATCGATGATCGTGCTCTGGCGGACCTGGACCATTGGCGGCGCTCAGCGCCCGAAACGCTGCTTCAGCGCGGTGAACGCGGCCTGAAACACGCCGCTGCCGATCTGCTGCTTCAGCGCCGCCTCGCGCCCGGGGGCGCAATCGAATTCCGCCTGCCACTCCGCCAGAGTCAAATTGCCGTCGGTAATCGGCGTCAGCGACAGGGTGGCGACATAGTTCTCCACCTCCATCGGGCTCTCCAGGATCGCATAGCTGCAGGAGAGGTCGTAGTCCGACAGCGCCAGCAGTTTTTCGCGGATCCGACCGCCGTCCTTGAGCGTGAAATTGCGGATGCAGCCGATCCGGTCGGCTTGCGCGTTCTGCTCGATGCGGCTCTCGGCCACGAAAGGCGCCCAGCCCGGCAAGCCGTTGAAGTCGCGCACCACCTTCCAGACATCCGCGGCCGGAGCCGGGATGACGGAGGAGACATAGACCTTGGTCATGCTTGAGAGCCGGAGATGGGCATGGCGGTCGCAGCATTTGTTGTCTCGCGCCGCGCCAGATCGACCCCCACTCCGTCGAGCTTCGCTCGCCACCTCTCCCCCGATCGACGGGGGAGAGGAAAGGCGCAGGGCGATTCCAACTGGCTCCTTTCCTCTCCCTCCGGAGGGGGGAGAGGTGGCGCTGCGAAGCAGCGACGGAGTGGGGGAACCACTTGGCAAGAAAACACCGCCGTCACCTCAATGGTCGCGGTCGTCATCATCGTCCTTGGCGGCCTTGGCCTTGCCCTTCCCTTGCCCTTCTTGTCGCTTGTCGCGGGCGAGGTTCGAAATGTCCTTGGCGTCGCGCAGCACGTCCGTCATCCGTCCGAGCGAGCCGCCCTCGATGCCGATTTCCTTCATCAGGTTGTCGATCATTGGCGCCTGCACCCGGTAACGCAGCGCCGAATCGATCACCTCGTCGGTGACGTTGCGGTTGCCGCCCGACCCGCCATTGATGCCGTCGACATGCAGGATCTTGATGCCGTCGATCTTCTCCATCGGCTTGACGCTCTCGCGGATGATGCCTTCCATGTGATCCAGCAACTTGCCGCGCAGGCGGCCGGCGCGCGCCTCGCTGGAGAGAAGGTTCTCCGCTTCGTTGATCTGCCGATGGCCGGTCGCGTCGACCTCGTAGCGTTGGGCGGCGGCAAGGGCGTGGATCTTTTCCGATTCCGCTGCCGCGACAGCTGCGATCTTCTGCGCCTCCGCCAGGCTCTTCGCGGCCTTCATCTCTGCCTCGGCGGCGGCCGTGACGCGAAGGGCCTCGCGCTCCGCCTCTCGGCTGGCGGCGATCAGGTCGGTCAGCTTGCGGCGCTCGGCGATCTCGCGCTCGCGGGCGGTCAGGGCCTGTTCCTCGGCCTGGATGGCCTTGGCGCGAACAGCTTCCGAGGCGGCGATCGCCGAGGAGCGTTCCTGCGTCTTCTTGGCGATGTCGATAGCCTTCTGGATTTCGGCGATCTCGATCTTCTGGTCGCGGTCGACGCTGAGCTGCCGCAGGTCCCGTTCCTTGATGAGGCGCGCCTCCTCTATGCCGCGCTCGGTGGTGATGCGGGCCCGCTCGACCTCTTCGCCGGCCGAGATCTCGGCTTCCTCGAAGGCCTGCCGCTTGGCGATCTGCAGGGCTTCGAGGTGGCGCTCCCTGGCGATCCGCACCTCGTCGACGGCCCGTTCCTGCTCGATCCGCGCGGCCTCGGTCGCCTGGTTCTCGACGATCTCGGCGCGGCGCTTCTCCGCCTCCGCCCTGGTCACTTCAAGCGCTTTTTCCGCCAGCGCGATCTGGCGTTCGAGCTCGGCGATCTCGAGCGACTTCTTGCGCTCGATCTCGAGCCCGCTCTGCGTGCCCTCGCGCTCGATGCGCGCCTTCTCCAGCGAAAGTCCGAGAGCGATCTGCTCGCGCTCGGTCAGTTCGCGCATCTTCATCTCGGCCTCGTCGATCGCGCGGCGGCGCGCGATCTCGCGGCGCTGCGTGTCTTCCTCGCTGCGGATGCGTTCCTCGGTGATGCTGCGCTCCTGGGCGAGGCGCGATTTCTCGACCGCCTCGCGCGCGGAAAGCTGCGCCTGTTCGGCCTCCTGGTCCCGCACGGCGCGCTCCCTGGCAAGCTCGGAGCGCTGAGCAGCCCGCCGGATCTCGACTTCGCGCTCCTGTTCGAGGCGGGCATATTCGGTGTCGCGCTCGATCTCCAGCACCTTGCGCTGCGTGTCGAGGTTCTGGTTGCGGATGTCGACCAAAGTGCGCTGCTCGATCTCATTGCGCATGCGGCGCCTGGTCTCGATGGATTCCGTCAGCTGCGTCAGGCCTTCGGCATCGAAGGCGTTGGACGGGTCGAAATATTCGAGGCTGGTCTGGTCGAGATCGACAATCGCGACACTTTCCAGCTCGAGACCGTTGGCGGCCAGCGAATCCGAGGCAAGCGCCCGGACCTTGTCGGCATAGTCGCCGCGCAACTCGTGCATCTCTTCCAGCGTCATCTGCGCGGCGACGGTGCGCATGGCGCCGGCGAACTTGCCTTCCAGCAATTCGCGCAAGCTGTCGGGCTGCAGCGTGCGGCGGCCGAGCGTCTGCGCCGCGGCGGCAACGAGCTCGGGGCTCGCGCCGACTCGGACGAAGAACTCGGCGATGAGGTCGACGCGCATGCGGTTCCTGGTGATCAGCGCCAGCGCGTCCTCGCGGCGAACCTCGATGCGCAGCACACCCATATTGACAGGGGTGATCTCGTGCAGGACGGGGATGACGAAGGCGCCGCCGTTCACCACCACCTTCTCGCCCAGGAAGCCGGTGCGCACGAACGCCGTCTCCTTCGTCGAGCGGCGATAGAGCCACCGCAGGATGTAGACGGCGATCACCACGACGACCGCGGCAACGATCAGCCACAACAGGAAAGCGCCAAAGCTCTGCGCGTCCATGATTTATTCTCCCCTACACAATCCGGTCAGCGCCAGGCGCCCGGCACCAATTCAAAGATCCGTCCGCCGTCAGATAAAGTCCAATTCTTCATGCCCGCCTCTGCAGCTTTGGGCCGATCGCGTGGAAAGCGCTGATCACCGCATCGACGAAAGGCGTGTCGTTGATGCTGGCGCGCACCCGCTCGATATGGCGCAGCGGCGTCTGGCGCACCGTCTTCTCGATAGCCTCGAACAAGGCGTTGTCGGCTTCCGGGTCGTGAAAGGGCTGGCCGGGCGCGTCGAGCATCGAGACGCCGCCCTCGGGCAGCAGGAAGCGTACAGGCCCATCCATGGCGTTGAGCCGCGCGCCGATCCATTCGCCGAAGGCGCGGTTCTCGTCGCGGGTCGTGCGCATCAGCGTGACGTTCGGATTGTGAATGACGAATTTGCGGCCACGGAACTTTTCCGGCACCGTCTCGCGCGGACCGAAATTGACCATGTCCAGCGCGCCGGCCGAGCCGACATAGGGCAGCCTTGTGCGGATCGCCGCCCCGAAACGATCCGCTGTCGCGGGGAAGACGCCGCCGACGATCATGTCGGCCACCTCGGTCGTGGTGAGATCGAGGAAGGCCGACAACAGGCGCGAGTCGCCGAGCTTTTCCATGGCGCGGCCGCCGATGCCGGTGGCGTGAAAGACGAGGCAGTCATAATCGGCTTCGAGCCGCCTTGTCACTGCTTGCACGGCGGGTGTGGTGACGCCGAACATGGTGATGCCGACGGCCGGCCGCGCCAGCTTGCGCTTTGCTTCCCACGCCTCGGCGCCGGGCAGTTGCGCGACCATGCCGGCCATGGCGTGGGCGGCATTGGCAAGCACCTGCTCGGTGATGGAGTTCAGCCCCTGAACATCGGCGACTGAATGGAACATCATGATGTCGGCGCCGCCGACATATTTGGCGACATCGCCTGCCGCCACCGTCGAGACCATCAGCTTGGGGATGCCGACAGGCAGGACCCGCATGCCAGCCGTCGCCAGTGTCGTGCCGCCGGAGCCGCCCGCCGAGATGACGCCGCCGATGCGCGGCTCCCGCTCGATCCAGCGCGCGAAAGCCTCCGCCATGGCGCTGACCGAGCCGCCGCGATCGTCGGTGAAGACCGCCAAGGATCCGCGAACGTGCATGCCGGCAACTTGCATGGCGGGCACGTCCGCGCTCGCCGGCTTCCCCGATGTCGACAGGTCGACCGTGCGGACCGGAACGCCGAGCGACTTCAGGCGCTCGGCGATGAAGCGCAGTTCCTTGCCTTTGGTGTCGAAGGTGCCCGCGACCAGCACCGTTCTGCCGATGCGCTCGGCGAAGGGCATGGCAAAGACCTTCTTAGGGTCTTCCTGCGGCAGGTTCTTCGAGACGGCCGCCTTCCTCAATTCGGTGACCGGCACGTTCCAGCGGTTGGGCAATTCGGTGACAGGCCGGTAGACGCCGTCGCGCGCCAGCGGATCGACCGATCCGACCGCCGCGCGGTCGACGCGATAGACGGCCGCCAGCTGCTCCTTTGCCTGCGCCGCTTCCGTCGGCGTGACTGGCGCTTCCTCGGCGTGGCGTCCGACGCCGAGCAGGCGTTGCTGCAGCTCGCGGTCGGCGGCAAGCGCGGCCGCGTCCATCAGCCGGTTGATCCGGCCATTGACCATGATCGCGACCCGGCTGGAGATGGCGGTCGCGACGCCGATATTCTGCTCGATCACGAGCACCGCCATCTCGCCTTCGGCGGCAAGGTCGACCAGCATCTTCTCGACCTGGTCGACGATGATCGGCGCCAGGCCTTCGGTCGGCTCGTCCATCACCAGAAGCTTGGGATCGCTGAGCAGGGCGCGCGAGATGGCGAGCATCTGCTGCTCGCCACCCGAGAGCTGCGATCCGCCGTTGTGACGGCGCTCTGCCAGGCGCGGGAAGGTCTGGTAGACGCGCTCGACGGTCCAGCTCGCGTCGCGCCGGTTCCCGGCGGCAAGGCGCAGATGCTCGTCGACCGTCAGGCTCGGCCAGACGCGTCGCCCTTGCGGGACATAGCCGATGCCGAGGCGATGGATCTCGTGCGGCTCGAGCGCGGTGATCTCGCGGCCGTCGACGCGGATCGAGCCGGACTTCGCCCGCTTCAATCCGACGATGGTGTTGCACAGCGTCGACTTGCCCATGCCGTTGCGGCCGACCACGGAAAGCACGCCGCTTTCCAGCGTCAGCGAAATCCCCTGCAACGCATGGCTTTCGCCATAGAAGACCTGGAGGTCTTCTATCTTCAGCACCGCCCTGGCGCTTTTGCCGGCGGAGCGTTCAGCCATGCTTGCCTCCGAGATAGATCTGCTGGACCTCCGGATCGGCCTCGATTTCCTGCGGCGTGCCTTCCTTGAACAAATGGCCATTGTGCATCAGCGACACGTAGTCGGCCACACGCAGCGCGACATCGAGATCGTGCTCGATGATGATGAAGCCGATATGCTTCGGCAGCGCGTTGAGGATAGCGACGAGATCGCGCCGCTCGGTCGGCGAAAGACCAGCCGCCGGCTCGTCGAACAGGATGAAGCGCGGCGCGCCGGCAAGCGCCAGCGCGATTTCCATCTGACGCTGCTGGCCGTGGCTGAGCGTCGCCACCAGGGCGTCGCGATGGGCTTCGAGATGGACAGCCTCGAGGATCGACCGCGCCTGCACCATGTTGACGTCGGCGGCGGCGGGTCTCAGCAGCGAAAATCGCCGGCGCGAGACGCCACGGCAGGCGAGAAAGATGGAATCGAGAACCGACAAGCCTTTGAACAGCTGCGAGATTTGATAGGTGCGCCGCAGGCCGCGGCGGATACGCTCATGCGGCGGCAGGTCGGTGATGTCCTCGCCGAAGAAGCGGATGCGTCCGGCGGTCGGCAGGAAGTCGCCGGTCACCGCGTTGAACAGCGTGGTCTTGCCGGCGCCGTTGGAGCCGAGGACCGCGCGCCGCTCGCCGGCTGCGATCCTCATGTCGATGCCCGAGAGCGCCACCAGCGCTCCGAAATGCCGCGCCACGCCATCGAGCTCCAGCGCGTAGGCGCCGGAGCTCTGCAGACGGTTCGCGGCCAGGTTTTCGGTCACTGACGATGCTCTTAGCGCGTGCCGTTACGGGCAGCTCGGATTGTCGCGGTTGACAGCTCCGAGCTTCATGAACTCGTCCTCGGGAATGCCGAGCGTCTGGTTGACCTGCGGCACGACCTTGACAAGCTTGTTCAGCAGATTGCCGTCCGAACCTTCGGTGACCTCGGTCAGGAAGATGTCGGCGACGGCGTTTCGGTTCTTGTCGAGCGACACCTTGCCGGTCGGCGTGTCGAAAGACAGTTTCGACAAGGCTTCGCGCAATTTCTTGCCACCGTCGGAAACGTCCCCGCCGACCTGGTCGAGCGCCAGCAGCGCCGCCTTCATGTTCACATAATAGCCATGGGCGAAGAGCGAGGGCGAGGGGAAAGCGCCCGGCTGTTTCTTGTAGGCATCGACGAACGACTTCCAGGCCGGCGCGTCATTGGTGTCGGCCGTCGGTCCAGCAGAGGGCGTGCCCTTGAGCACGTCGCGCAGCTTGCCTTTCGAGGTCAGCACGGTCTGGTCGACGGTGATCGAGCCGCCGATCAGCGGAGCCGAGCCGCCGGCCTGCTGATACTGGGTCAGGAAGTTGACGGCATCGGCGCCGCCGAGCGCCACATAGATGGCGTCGACATCCTCGGGGATCGCCGCGATGACGGAGGAGAAATCCTTGTTGCCGATCGGCACCCACGATTTCGACGGCACATGCCCGCCGGCCTTGCAGAACTCGGCCATGAAGCCGAAGACCTGCGTATAGGGGAAGGAGTAATCCTCGGCCACGGTGGCGACCTTCTTGTAGCCCTTGTCGTTGAAGGCATAGGTGCCGAGGCCGGCCATCCATTGCGCGCCGTCGGTAGAGAAGCGGAAGAAATTCTCGGCCGGATTGCGCAGCGTCGTGTCCTGCGCGGCCGAGGTGCCGTTGATGAACGTCACGTCCGGCTTGGTCTTGGCATAATCCTTGACGGCGAGGCCTTCATCGCCCGAAAGCGGACCGACCAGCACCTTCACGCCGTCCTGCTCGACGAGCTTGCGCGCCGCGCGCACGGCGCTGTCGGGCGAGGCGTCGGACGAGCCCTTGACGATCTCGATCTTCTTGCCGGCGACCGTACCGTTGGTCTCTGCGACGGCCGTCATGGCGCCGCGTTCGCCATCCTCGCCGAGCACCGTGAACGGCCCTTCGAAGGTGGCCAGCAGGCCGATCTTGATCGCGTCGTCGGCGGCGAGCGCCATCGAAGGCGCGGTCAGCCCGGTGAACAGCGCCAGGGCCAGAAGTGTACGTCTATGCATCCTCGGTTCCTCCCATTGAATTGCATTGATCTGCAGTGCTTCATCCGCGTCGGCCGCTAAGGGCCGGCGCGCAAGGACTCCTGGGCAAGATGTGGCTTGATCCTCCCCCACAACCCAAGAATTCCGTCCGGCGAGATGAAGACGATCACCAGGAACACCAGGCCGATCAGCGTGTTGAAACGCTCGGCGCCGACGATATCGATGGCGAAGGTCTGCATCAGTATGACGACGATCGCGCCAACGAACGGTCCGATTGGGTGGCGCAGGCCGCCGATGACGGCGATGATCAATATGTCGATCGCCACGTCGACACCGATCGTGCCGGGCGAGACGCGTCCGTTGAACCAGACCAGAAGCACGCCCGCCAGCCCGGCGAGGATGCCGGCCAGGAACCAGGCAAAGACCTTATGCGCGGTGACGTGGTAGCCCAGCGCCCGCATCCTTCGCGGATTGTCGCGGATCGCCTGCAAGGTCATGCCGAAGGTGGAGCGGGAGCCGTAGAGCACCGCCGCATAGGACAGCATCGCGAGGCCGAGGCAGAGGTAGTAGAAGGGTTTCGGGTCTCGCCAGTTGACGCCCCAGAAGACCGGCGCGTGGATGCCGGCATAGCCGGAATGGCCATTGAAGATCGCATAGTTCTGCTGGGCGAAGTAGAAGGTCGCGGTCGCGATCGCCAGCGTGATCATGAGCGTGTAGATGCCTTCCGTGCGCACCGAAATCCAGCCGATCAGCGCCGACGACACCGCCGCCACGGCGACCGCGAACGGAACGACGATCCACCAGGGCCAGCCGAAGCCCAGCACATTGGAATTGTTGCTGCCGAGGATGGCGACGGCATAGGCGGCGATGCCGGCGACCGTGATCTGCGCCAGGCTGAGCATTCCGCCATAGCCGGCAAGCAGCATCAGCGACAGCGAAAGCACGCCGAAGATCATCGAATAGCCGGCGATCTGTGTCAGAAAGAAATCGGATGCCACCAGCGGATAGAGAAGGAGCGCGACGGCAAGGATGACGTGACCTGCGCCGATCTTGTCCAGCCAGTTCTGCTGCGGCGCTGCGCCGTGGGCGGCTGTGGCCAGGCTCATCGTGCCTTCCCCATGATGCCTTGCGGCCGGACAGCCAGCGTCACCACCATGATGACGAAGGTGAGCACCACGCCATAGGTCGGGAAATAGACGAGGCCGATCTGCTCGGCCAGCCCGATGAGCAGCGCCCCGATCGCCGCGCCGGTGATGGAGCCCATGCCGCCGACGATGACCACGACCAGCGAGGCAAGCAAATAGCGCACGTCCTCGCCCGGCGCGACCGAGAGCGCCGACCCGCCGACGACACCGGCGAAACCGGCGAGTCCGGCGCCGACCGCGAAGACGATAGCGAACACCGCATGCACGTTGACGCCGGAAGCCGACAGCATGGCGCGGTCGTCGACGCCGGCGCGGATCATCATGCCGACGCGCGTCTTGTTGAGCATCAGCCAGAGCCCGACCCCGATGACGATCGCCGCTGCCAGCACGACCACGCGGTACAGCGGATAGGTGAGGAACACCGAGGCGCCGTTCGAGCGCACCGCCGTGATGACGGGCAGGGTCAAGGCGCCGTCGAGCCATTCCGGCGTGGCAATCTGATAGGTGCCTCCGGCCCAGACCGCCAGCATCAGGTCGGCGGCGACGATAGAGATGCCGATGGTAACCAAGGTCTGTCTGAGGTCGTCGCCTTCCAGGCGGCGGAAGATGAAAACCTGCATGACGACGCCGATGATGGCGAGCACCGCGAAGCCGGCGGCGACACCGAGCAGCCAATAGCCGGTACGGCTGGTGACTTCGTAACCGATATAGGCGCCGAGCAGATAGAGCGAACCATGCGCCAGGTTGATGTTGCGCATCAGGCCGAAGATGAGCGTGAACCCGCTGGCGACCAGGAAATAGAGGCCGGCCAGCGTCAGGCCGTTGAGGATGGCGCTGACGAACGCTTTCTTGGAAATGAGGATCGCGTTCAGCCAGGCGGGCCAGACGGCGAAGACCAGCCAGGCGACCGCCGCGACGGCCAGCAGGCCGACCAGGCCCCAGGCCTGGCGGCGCGTCATGCCGCCGCCCGACCATGACGAGGACGATGGCTGGTCGAGTATGCTCATGCGGTCAGCCGCCGGCGCTGCTCGTTCATGCGCGGCGCCTTATGGAACTTGCCGTCCTTCATGATGGCGAGGATGCGGTTCTTGTCTTGCAGGATGCGCACGTCCGCAATCGGATCGCCGTCGATCAAAAGGATGTCGGCGAGGTAGCCCTCCTTGATCAGGCCGAGCTCGTCGCCCATGCCCATGATCTGCCCACCATATTTGGTACCAGCCTGGATGGCCTCCATCGGCGAGAAGCCGAGCATCTCGACGAAGGTCTGGATATCCTTGGCGTTGGTGCCCTGCGGCGTCCAGGCGAAGCCGTAGTCGCCGCCGATGCACACGCGGATGCCGCGCCGGTGCATCTTCTTCATCGTGTCGATGCACATTTCCAGCTCGCGCTCATATTCGAGCGACAGCGGCGAGCCGGGCTTGATGCCCCATTGCTCGGCATGACGCGCGGTGTTGATCAGCCAGGCGATACCCGGCGCGACGAAGTGCTTGTCCTTGACCGCCTCCAGCATGTCGAGCGCTTCCTCGTCGGCGAAGGAAGCGTGGTAGATGTTCTGGATGCCGTGGCGGACGCACTGCTTGACCGAGCCGGAAGAGCGCGCATGCGCCGACAGGACCTTGTTGCGGCAGCGCGCCTCGGAGGCGGCCATCGCGACCTCTTCCTCGGACATTGGGGTTTCCTCCGCGCCCATTCCGGTGATGCTTTCGCCGGAGAGGTTGAGCTTGATGGAATCGACGCCGTATTTGATCAGCTGGCGCACCGTGCGGCGGATTTCCTCCGGGCCGGAAACGACGATGCCCAGATTGAGGCCCTCATGCGGGATGTGGGAGGGCGCGGAATCGCCGAGGCCGCCGACCGTGGTGATCTCCGGACCGGCCGCGAGGTAACGCGGGCCCGGAAACCGGCCCTGGTTGATGAATTTCTTGGCGACGACATCGAGCCGCGGCTTGGCGGCGGCGGCACCACGGCCCGCGGTGAATCCGGCATCGAGCACCAGCTTGGCCATCTCCATGGTGACCAGCATGTGCTCCTCGATCTCCATCATCTGGATGGGATCGATGCCGGGCGCGTTGTTCCAGGACAGGTGTAGATGCGCGTCGATCATGCCGGGCATCAGCGTCGCGCCCATGCCGTCGATCACGGTGGCGCCCCCTGGCGCGCCGCCGCTGTAGGAAGACAACGAGGAGGCGCCGAAGCGCGACGAGCCCCTGGCGATCTGCTTGATGCGGTTGCCCTGCACCAGCACCTCGCCGGTGTAGGGGTATTCACCTGTGGCGTCGAGCACGCGCACATTGGTGAAGAGCGTGCTTCCCGACCCGTTTCCGGCCCAGCTTTCGTCTGCCATAACAAGCCTCCCAACTTGCCGAGCGCGTAAGTCTACGCCCGATGCGAAATCCTCACCTATCAACCCGTCTCAAAAAATCGGCGAGCTTCGAGCTGCTCTCGCGCGGACTTTCCACCGTGGCCCAGTGTCCGCACCGATCGAGCGAGGAGAATACGGCTCCCTTGATCTTGTCTGCAAGCGCCTGGGCGACGCCCGGCGGATTGACCGTATCGGCATCGCCGGTGACGAGCAGGGTCGGCGCCGAGATCCGGCGTGCATCGACCGCGGCGGCTTTTGCCAGGGCCTCACAGGTGCGGGCATAGGATTCGGGATCCTGGCGGGTGATCGATTCCCGCACGAAGGCCGCTGCCGCCGGCGACGTCTCCCGTGTGTGTGCCGAGATCGCATTGGCGACGATCTGATCGGCGATGTCGGAAATACCGCCGGAGCGCGCCAGACGCGCCCTATTGCCGAGCCCTTGCCGGGTTGCCTCGCCCGGTTCGGCCAGGGCGCCGAACAGCGTCAGCGATGTTACGAGCGCAGGCTGCGTCGCCGCGATCTCTTGGCACACGATGGTGCCCATCGAATGGCCGACAAAATGCGCCGACGTAACGCCCATGCCGGCCATGGTGCGGATCACGGCTTCGCTCATCCCCTCGATGGTGAGTGGCTCGATCGGGCGCGGCGAGCGGCCCGACCCCGGCAGGTCGAGCCGGATGACGCGGTACCCGGAGAGCGCACCCATCTGCGGCTGGAACATGTTCGAGGTTCCGCCGAGGCCATGGATCATCACCACGGCCGCGCCTTCGCCTGTCACTTCCGCGACGACCTGGCCGACAGTCACGGTCGTCATTGCGGCCGCTCCACGAAACGGTTCTCAAGCGTGCCGATGCCGTCGATCTCGATGCGCACGACATCGCCGGGCTTGAGATATCTGGGCGGATCGAAGCCGATGCCGACCCCGACGGGCGTGCCGGTGGCGATGATATCGCCGGGCTTGAGCGTGATGCCTTGTGACAGCGTGGCGATGATGGTCGGGATGTCGAAGATGAGCAGCGATATCCGGGAGTCCTGGCGCAGGTCCTCATTGACGAAACAGCGGATACCGGCGCTGGCGATATCAAACTCGTCCCTGGTGACGGCCCAAGGACCCATCGGACAGAACGTGTCCTGCGACTTGCCGATCAGCCACTGGCTGTATTTGCCTTGCAGGTCGCGCGCCGTGACGTCGTTGACGATCGTATAGCCCCAGACGTGGTCGAGGGCGTCCCCCTTGGAGATGCCGCGCCCGCCCTTGCCAATGATGACGGCAAGCTCCGCTTCATAGTCGATCGCCGTCGACACGGAGGAGTCGATCAGCACGCTGGCGTGGTTGGGAACGACCGATTCCGGCACTTTGGAGAAGATGATCGGATGCTTCGGCACTGCCCCGGCGCCTGCGCTGGAATCGAAGCCGCTGCGGGCGAACTCGTGCGCGTGCTCGTGATAGTTCTTGCCGACGCAGAAGATATTGCGGCGCGGTTGCGGAATTGGAGCCTCGATCTCCACCTCGGCCAGCGGGATCGGGGAGAGGGTGCGCGGCAGCCCGGCTCCGTTGCGTTCGATCAGCGCTAGCAACCCGGTCTCGGCGCGCTCGACGGGGAAATCGAAGGGGGCGACGGTCTGGGCGGCAAGATCGACCAGGCCGAGCCGCCGTTCGCCGGCGAGCGAGAAAGTCGCGACCCGCATGAAGTTCCTCCCGTGAACCAATTTTGAGCCAATTTTCCGCTCTTTTGAAACACGCTAGCGCCAATTGGCTTAGGCCGCAAGCCGGATTCTGATTGGCTACATCGAATAATCCCAACGCCTTAGCGTGGCAGGAATGCGCCGGAGCTCGGTGATGGACGGGCGCACGAAAGGCTGCTACAAATGGTTCATTATTGGATCAGATCAACGCTGCCAAATATGCCCAAGCTGGTTGCCAACGACATCGCCATTGCCCTGAAGAAGCGGATTTCCCTGGGCGAGTGGCTGGAGAACGGCCGCATGCCGCCGGAGCGCGATCTCGCCAGCGAGTTCGGCGTGGCGCGCAATACGGTGCGGCGCGCCGTCAGCATGCTCGAGGACGACGGCACGGTCGTACGGCATGTCGGCCGCGGGACCTTTTTGACGGCAGGCAACCCGGATTCCATGGCCGCGACCGTCGCGCGCATGGAAGGGACCAGCCCCGCCGACATGATGGAAATCAGGCAGTTGCTGGAGCCGGCGGCGGCGTCCTTTGCCGCGACCAACGCAAGCGCCGGCGAATTGAACGCCGTGCGCGAGGCGCACAAGATCGCCTGCGCGTCCCAGGACATGCCGACTTTCGAGCATTGGGACGCGGAATTTCATCACCGCATCTTCGCTTGCTCGCGCAACGACTTCCTCAAAGAGATCCACAATCTCATGCGTATCCTGCGCAATCAGCGGCCGTGGTTCGAGATGAAGAAACGTTCCTTCTCGGAGGAACGCCGCGCCATTTATTGCAGCGAGCACCAGGTCGTCCTGGATGCCCTGCTGGCGCGCGACTCCGAAGGCGCCAGCGATGCCATGCTGACGCATCTGAGGACCGTCGAGCGCAATCTTCTGGGGAGGTAGCCGCCCGGATGGCGGACCCCGAGTCGACATTGCATGAGGATGCCACTATATAGCGCCTGCTCCGGCTGAGGCGGGGGCAGCATTGGCCGGGACGCTGCGATGCGGGTTTTGATACAAATGCGCTGTCAAAGTTAGAAAAAAGCAAGCAAAAACAACAACGGTTACCGTCTTTCGATCCCGACCAACGATCCCATTATTCTCAATGATCTGAACGTGCACCTCGAACCCTTCCATTCCTTCGGCTTCGCATTCCATTGGCAAGATGTCTTGCCGATCGAGGCCGACTCGGCTCGAATGGGCATGCATCCTCTCCAGGGGTGCCGAGGTTCATGGCTACCAACCGGCTTGGCCGCTAGGGAAGAAGCAGTATGAGTGAACATGCGATCGAGTTTTTGCGCGGATGGATTGGCGAGAAAGTCCAGTGCCAGCATTTGCCGATCAAGATCGACAAGCAGGCCGAGACCCTTGCCAAGGAATGTTGCGCCAAGGCCGCCGAGGCGGGCATTCTGCTGGAGGACATCCAGGAAGAGGTCGGCGACATCCAGGAACTGATCGCGTCGCGCCTCGAGGAAGCCGTCGAAGAGGGCAGCAGCGAAGCAAGGCCCGCCAAGCCGGCGGAATAATACCCCGCCTGGCATGGGCCGGCGGCGCTCTATCCGAATTTTTCCTTCAGCCATTCCTTGGGCAGCGCCGGCACGAAATTGCCGTCGCGTCCTGCCATATCCTCATTTGCGACCAATGCGTTGAGGATCGCCTCCTCGACGCATTGCACGACCGCATCGAAGAATGGGTCAATGTCGACGTCCGGGATGAAATCCGCGCGGGCGATGCGGCCTGAAGGCGCCAGCGCGGCCTCGGGATTGGCGGTAGAGAAGGCGAGAAAAATATCGCCAGAACTGTGATAGCCATAGCCGCCGGTCATGGCGATGCCGAGCGGCACGCGCCGGGCGAGCCGCTTCATCTGATGCGGCAGCAACGGCGCGTCGGTGGCGACGACGGCGATGATTGATCCCTTTTCGGCGCGCGGCGTGCCCTCGCGGATGGCCGGCTGGGCCAATTCCGGGCCGACACGCCGGCCGCGAATGGTGAAATTGTGCCTTTTGCCGAAATTCGCCTGCACGAACAGGCCGAGCACGTAGCATTTGTCCTGCCATTCGACGATGCGCGAGGCGGTGCCGGACCCGGCCTTGAAACCGAAGCTTATCATGCCGGTGCCGCCGCCGACGCTGCCTTCCTCGATGGCGCCGCCGCTGGCGCTGTCGAGTGCCGCGGTCACATGGTCGACGCTCACATGATGGCCGTTGATGTCGTTGAGGAAGCCGTCATAGGTCTCGGCAGCCACCGGCAGGCCCCAGCCTGTGTCGAGCGCGGCCGGCAACACCTTGTGCATCCAGCGCAAGGTGGCATCGCGGGTGACGCCGCAGGAATGCGTGTTGGTGATGGTGACCGGGAAATTGAAGGCGCCGGTCTCCTCGATAATGTGCGTGCCCGTCAGCTCGCCATTGCCGTTCTGGCTGAACACGCCGGCGAAGACCGGCGTCGCGAGCTCTTGAACCGGCCTTGGCAGGATGGCGGTGACGCCTGTGCGCACCGGTCCGTTGCCGACCCGCAGCGGGCCGTCGCCGGAAATCAGCGTCGTGTAGCCCACCGACACGCCAGGCACATCGGTGATGGCGTTGAAAGGGCCCGGCGTGCCGTCGAGCGCGATGCCGAAGGCGCGCAGGCGCGGCTTGCCCGACGGGGTGCGAAGATGCGGGTCGTGGTTGCTCATGCGATCCTTAGAACAACGAGCCCTGATTGCCCGGCTCCTTGGCCTTGGCGGGCGACTTCGCGGCCAGCTTCGGCCGCGCGCCGCCGGAGGTTGCGATGGCCTCGGCAGTGCCGTCCGCGAATTCCAGCTGCAGCGCTGCGCCCGGCGCCAACTCCGCGACCCCTTTGATGACGGCGCCTTCTGCATCCTTGACCAGCGCGAAGCCGCGCGCCAGCACGGCCTTGTGCGACAGCGTCGACAAGAGCCGGTCGGCCTGGGTCAGCGCCGCGCGCAGCCGGTCGAGACGCCGTGCCAGTGCCTGATCCTGCCTGCGCGACAGTCCGGCTAAGGTGTCGGCCTGCAGCTTCTGCCGCCGGACGATCGGTGCCGGCGACAGGCGGGTCGAATTGCGCTGGAAGCGTGCGCGCCGCTCGCGCACGACGGCGAAGAACGCGGCTCGCGCCCGGGCCATATCGCGGCCGGTCAGCGTGCGCGCCTCATTGAGGCGCCGCGACAGGGTCGCCGGCGTCAGTCTTTGCCGCTCCAGCGTCGCCCGCTTGCGCTCGATATTCACCGTCAGCCCCCGGCCGAGGCGGCTGGTCGCATCGTCGAAACGGCGGCGCGGCAGCGCCAGCAACTGGTCGGGCGAGGGGAGCGCGCGCGCCGCCGCGCGCACTGCCTGGCGCTTGCGCTCCAGGTGGCGCGAGGCGCAGGCGTTGAGCCGCGCGCCGAGGCTGGCCAAGGTGGCCTCCAGCTCCGCCCTGACCGGCACGGCGATCTCGGCCGCGCCCGTGGGTGTCGGCGCGCGCATGTCGGCGACAAAGTCGATCAGAGTCGTATCGGTCTCGTGCCCGACGGCCGAGATCACCGGGATGGCGGACGCCGCAACGGCACGCGCCAGCCCTTCGTCGTTGAAGCCCCAGAGGTCCTCGAGGCTGCCGCCGCCGCGTGCCACGATCAACAGATCGGGTTGGCGGATTTGTCCGTCCCTTGTCAACGCGTTGAAACCGTTGACGGCCGCAGTCACCTCCCTGGCCGTCGTGTCACCCTGGACCCTCACCGGCCACACCAGCACATGAAGCGGAAACCGGTCCTTGATGCGATGGATGATGTCGCGGATCACCGAGCCGGTCGGCGAGGTGACGACGCCGATGACTTTGGGCATGAACGGCAGCCGCCGCTTGCGGCCCGCGTCGAACAGACCTTCGGCCTGCAGCCGGCGCTTGCGCTCTTCGAGCAGCGCCATCAGCGCGCCGGCGCCCGCCGGCTCCAGATTGTCGATGACGATCTGATAGTTGGATTTGCCGGGGTAGGTGGTCAGTCGGCCGCTGGCGATCACCTCCATGCCTTCCTCGGGGCGGAACTTCAGCCGCGCCATGGTCGTCTTCCAGACCACGGCATCGATCCGCGCGCGGTCATCCTTCAACGCGAAGTAAGCGTGGCCGGACGAATGCGGGCCGCGATAGCCGGAAATCTCGCCACGCACCCGCACATTGCCGAAAGCGTCCTCGACAGTGCGCTTCAGCGCGCCGGAAATCTCGCTCACCGTGTATTCGGTGGCGTTGCTGCGTGATTCGGTTGCTGTTTCACTCATTTGGCGATTGGGGGGCGCTTATCGGCCGGCGTCAAGCTGCGACAAACATCGCTGATATTATACAGCAGCCCGTTGACGCGTCAGGTCATGCTGACCGTGCTGACGCTCGCCGCTTTGCTGTCGCCGCCGCTGGAGCCCGGCCAGTTGCTTGCGCTGCCGGGCGTTTCGTCAGCCGATCAGGAGCGCTCCGCCGCCCGCGCCTGCCTTTACCATCCAGGCATGATCTGGTTTGCCTTGACCCGCTTCATCTTGGCAAAGGCGAGCGCGGCGAAGTCGAAGCTTCCCGCCTCTTCGCCGACCGGCACGGAAATGTTGTCGAGGCTTTCGGCGATGTGACGGGCCAAAGCGTCGACGATCTCCGGCTGCGAGGTCTGGCCGCGCATGATGCCGATGCGGCAATCCGGCAACTGGCCGAAGCCGTCGGCCTCGCCGAGCACGCGCATGCCGGGCCGAAGCGCGCATTCCGGCAGCACCGAGACCGCCAGGCCGGAAAGAACGGCCGCGGTGATGACGGTGGCCGAGAAGCTGGAAAACAGCACACGATACTCGCGGCTCTGGCGGTCGAGCACGTCGACCGCGGCGCGCCGCCAGATGCAGTTCGGCCGCCCGAACGCCATCGGCAGGATCTCCTGTTCATGCGTGGCGTGGTTGGCTGAGGTGACCCACAAAAGCGGCTCGCGCCGCACCACTTCCGACTGGCCGCGCGTGTCGTTATGCGTCACCAGCGCTAGGTCGAGATTGCCGCGCTTGATGTGCTCGACCAGCCCCGGCGTCGGCTCGCAGACGACCGTCAGTTCGACGCGCGGGTTGGAGCGCGAGAAGCGCGCCATGATCTCGGGCAGGAAGCGGTCGGCATAATCATCCGGCGTGCCGATGCGGATCGTGCCTTCGAGCCGCTGGTCGTCGAAGGCGGCAAGCGTCTCGCGGTTGAGATAGATCAGCCGCCGCGCATAGGAAAGCAGCCGGTCGCCCTCCTCGGTCAGCTTGTTGGTGCGGCCGTCCTTTTCGAACAGCGGCTTGCCGATGCGCTCCTCCAGCCGCCGCATCTGCATCGACACGGCCGACTGCGTCCGGTGCACCTCTTCGGCCGCGCGGGTGAAGCTTCCTGTGTCGGCGATCGAGATGAAGGTCTGCAACTGATCGAGGTCGAGCGGCGCTTTCATCGGTTCAACCTATCATTGATGTTGATGTTAGAGATTAAAAACATTCGTTGGATTAATCAATCGCGCGATGGCAAATTGGCATTGTCCACATGACAGCATGTGAATGGAAACCGGAACGGCGCTTCTCCCAAGGCGCCGATCGCCTGGTTTCGTCCGCTCGACTCCTGGAAGGAGAGACTGACATGACCACGATTGAATTCGCTTCCGAGACCCCGCGCATCACCACGCGTCCGGCCGTTGCGACGCGCGTGCTCAATGCTCTCGCCAACGCCTACGTCGCCTGGAAAAACCGCCGCGCCTTCTATCGCCTGGGCGAGATGTCGGACGCCGAGCTTGCCGATATCGGCCTGACGCGCTCCGACCTTCATGTCGCCGTCGCCGTGCCCTTCGGTCGCGATCCGACGGTGAAGCTGCGCGCCATTGCCAGCGAGCGCGCCGACACGATCGAGAATCTTGCTCGTCAGGTAGCCTGAACGGTCGCGTTGCCCGGATTTCCGGTCGCGTTGAACCTTTTCACAGCTCGGCGCGACCAAGTTTCAATGCAGGCTCCCACACTCCCTGCCGGTTCCCCGCCGGCCAGCCTGCACACTGCCCGGTTCTCCTCCAGGACCGGGCATTTTTTTAAGATGTACCGACCTTCAGGTGAGGCCGGCCTGCAAACGGCGGCTTCCTGCGCTTCCGGTGCTCACGTACTTAAGTACGCTCCGCTCCGGTTCTCGGAAACCACCGTTTTCGGCTCGGCCTGACCTGAATCTCGGCACACCTTTGGGCCGCGCGAGACCTAACGCCGATCCATGTCGCGTTTGAACTGGTCGAAGATTGTTCCGACGCTCTTCTCATATTCGTCGCGCTGCTGAGCACCGGTCTCGAACATCTTGCCGAAGATATCGTCGAAGGGGTTTCGCGGCCGGCCGCTCGGGTTGGTCCGCGGCTGTTGCGGCGCGCTCTGTTGCGGCTGCGGCGCCGGCTGTCCGCCGGGCAGGCCAAAGCCGCCACCGCCCTGGCGCAGCATCTCTTCGAAGATCTTGCCGAGCGGGTTGTCGCCATAGGGGCTCTGCGTCTGTTGCGGTTGAGTCTGTTGCGGCTGCTGTGCCGCGCCGCCGAACATATCCTGCAGCACCTTGCCAAGGGGATTTTCGCCATAGGGGTTGGGCGATTGCTGCGGCTGCTGCGCACGGCCGAACATATCCTGCAGCACTTTGCCGAGCGGGTTCTCGCCATAGGGATTGGGCGCGGGCTGCGGCGACTGGCGTTGCTGCGGCGCCGGCGCGACACCGCTTTGCCGCATCATCTGCTCGATGATCTCGCCGAGCGGATTGTTGCCGCCGCCGAAACCGCCGGCGGCCTGCATCTGCCCGCCACTCAATTGACTGTTGGTCTGCTTGAACAGCCCACCCATCATCATCGAAGCCATGGCCGGCAGCATCTGCTGCAGCACCTGCTGGCTCAATCCCGTTGCCTGCGCGGCTTGCGCTGCCACGGCGCGCGACAAATCCTTCGAGCCGAACAGATGGCCGAGAATGCCGTTGCCCTCATCGATGCCTTGCGGCGAAAAGGCCCTGGTAGCGTCCTCGAAATATTTGGCATGCTGGCCGCTCGCCATCGCCGTCATGAAGGCGCCGAGACCGTAAGGGTCGGCCGTGTTGCGCTGCAACCCCTGCGAGAAGGCGGGCAAAAGCGCCTGCACCGCGGCCTGTGTCTGCTGCATGGAAAGCCCGTATTGCTGTGCCAGCGCCTGCATGCCGGCGCCGTTCTGGGCCTGGGTGAAAATGTCGAACAGGGAAGGCATTGGGTTCTCCTCCGAGAATATCCTCGTAGGGAGCCTAGTTCGTTTCCATCACCGATTGAAGCGGCTTTCGGTAGCCAACCCCTCGGCGTTAATACGCATACTCCATGAACACCGGCTCTATCGAGCCGCCCCAGCGCGTGTGGTAGGCAGACAGCATCTCCTCGGCGCTGGTGGTGCCGCGCGCCACGACCTCGTCCAGCGTGTTGAGGAACGACGTCTCGTCATAGCCGTCGCGGTTCTTCTTGCCGCGGTTCTTCAGGCCCGTGCGGGAGATGGCGAGCACGTCGCGGGCGACGTCGCGCAAGGTGGCGTTGCGGAACGGCGCGGCGATGCCGAGCTCCGGCACGGCGTTGCGCATCGCCAGCGCTTCCTCGTAGGTCCAGCTCGAAGTCAGCGCCTCGGCGGCATCCAGCGCCTGCTCGTCATAGAGGAGCCCGACCCAGAAGGCGGGCAGGGCGCAGATGCGCCGCCAGGGCCCGCCATCGGCGCCGCGCATTTCCAGGAAGCGCTTCAGGCGCACGTCGGGGAACAGGGTCGAGAGGTGATTTGCCCAGTCCCCCATCGTCGGCAGGCCGTCGGGGATTTCATTGCGCGCCGCACCTGCCATGAACTGGCGGAAGGTGTAGCGCGTCATGTCGTGATACTGGCCGTCGCGGATGACGAAATACATCGGCACGTCGAGTGCCCATTTGACATAATCGGCGAAGCCGAAATCGGGCGAGAAGCAGAATTCGAGCATGCCGGAGCGCTGGTTGTCGGTATCACGCCAGATGTCGCCGCGCCAGCTCTGCAGTCCGTTCGGCCGGCTTTCGGTGAAAGGCGAGTTGGCAAACAGCGCCGTCGACAGCGGCTGCAGCTTCAGCGACACCTGCATCTTGCGGCGCATATCGGTCTCGCTCTCGAAGTCGAGATTCACCTGGATCGTGCAGGTGCGGTACATCATGTCGAGGCCCTTGGTGCCGACCTTCGGCATGTAGCGCGTCATGATCTCGTAGCGCGACTTCGGCATTTTCGGCGTGTCGGCCAGCGACCATTTCGGGCTGCCGCCGAGGCCGAGGAAGCGGATGCCGAGCGGCTCGGCGATCTCGCGCACCTGCGCCAGATGCGCGTTGCCTTCGCGGCAGGTCTGGTGGATCGACTCCAGCGGCGCGCCGGAAAGCTCGAATTGGCCGCCGGGCTCCAGCGAGATCGCGCCTTGGCCGGTCGGCTCGACAAGGCCGATGATGCGGCCGGCATCCATGATCGGATCCCAGCCGAGCTTTTCCTGCATGCCTTCCAGAATGGCGCGGATGCCGCGCTCGCCGCCATAGGGCACCGGCGCGTTGCCGTCGATATAGAAGGGGAATTTCTCGTGCTCGGTGCCGATGCGCCATTTTTCGCGCGGCTTGTTGCCGGCGGCCAGGTAGCCGACAAGTTCGTCGACGCCTTCGATGGGCTGGGTATCTGTTGTGTCGCGCGCCATCTAGCCCCTCCGTGCGCATGATCTCCGAAAACCGATACCGATTTCCGCTGGACGTCCTGCGCAAGTCTTTAAGTGTTACAGCGCCCTTTGCTCCACGAAAAGGTGGCGCGGGTGCTGCAGAGGCCGGACGGCCGCCGGCGCTAGATGGACGAAATGTCAGTAGCCGATCAAGCAAAAAATCCTGAGCCAGGCCTCAACAGGATTTGATCACCAGTCGCCGATCGTCGCCTGGATCACCCCCAATGCCGCCACCGCCGCGGTGTCGGCGCGCAGGATGCGCGGCCCGAGCGGGATGGCGGTGACGAAAGGCAAGGCCCTCAGCATCTTGCGCTCGTCATCGGAAAATCCGCCTTCCGGACCGACCAGAAGCGCAAGTTTCTTCTCACTGACCGCTTGCAAGGCCGGCAGCGGATTGTTGGTCGAGGCATCCTCGTCGCAGAAGATCAGCCGCCGCTCCTTGTCCCAACCGGCGAGCAACCGTTCCAGCTTCTCCGCTTCGCGCACTTCCGGCACCGCCAGGATGCCGCATTGCTCGGCCGCTTCCACCACATTGGCGCGCAGCCGTTCGATGCCGGGTTTTGCCACCTGCGTGTGCTGGGTGATGACTGGCTGCAGTATGCCGGCGCCCATCTCGACAGCCTTCTGCACCAGGTAGTCGAGCCGACCCTGCTTCAGCGGTGCAAAGCAATAGACGAGATCGGGCAGCGGCGGCTGCGGCCGCTGCAGCTCGAACACCCTCAGCCGGACCGCCTTCTTGGACTTCGCGGCGATCGACGCCGACCATTCGCCGTCACGACCGTTGAAAAGCAGGACCTCGGCGCCTTCGCTGAGCCGCAGCACATGGGCGAGATAATGGCTTTGCTGTTGCCCGGCGTCGAATTCGAGACCCGAGCCCAGATCGTCCGGCACGAACAGCCGCTGCATTTTGTAGTTGGCGCGCATCGCGGATGAATGGGCGAGGTCGGCTGCGGCGTCAAGCATCGACGGTTGGATGCCAGACCCCTGCAAAGCCTTGCCGCAGCACCGCGATGGTGGTCGCCGGCGTCAGCAGGCGCAGTGAGGACGAAGCGAAACGATCGAAGGCGATGGGATTCGAATAGCCCGCAAACGACCATTTGCGTACCGTGCCGGCACGCAGCGCATAGGCAGCGTCGCCCTGCGCGATCATCGTTCCGTCTGGCAAGCCTCCGAGCTCCGGTGCGGCCACGGCAGGCGGGCGTCCGCCCGAGGCCAGCCGCTCCTTGTGCAGCCTTTTATCGACCATTGGCGCGCGCGGCTCAGCAATGCCGAAGGCCTCGCCGAAGCGCTCTACGAACTCGGTCGCTCGTTTGCGTTGGCAGAAAAAGCAGGGCCGATGGCCGGCGGCCAAAGCCGTCACTTCGTCGAGGAAGAACAATTCGGTCCAGCCGGCTTTTCCTCCCGGCCTGTTGCGGCCCATCGGCTCGCGTCGCACCCTCCGGAATTGGCAAACGCAGATGATCCAGGCCGGCAAGGCCCAGCGCTTCCTCAGCAGCGTCTTGGTCTCCGGATCGTGGATGATGCCGCGATTGCCGGTGAACAGGCCGCGTTCCGGCACGGCATGGATGGCGCCGAAGGGGTCGACCCGGTTCTGCAGTGGCATAGCTTTCTCTCCGGCACGTATCTTGGCTGAAATACAAGCTGCATGATATCGCTCGCCCCAGCGTTTTCATGTCAGCAGGATTCTCGATGCGCGTGCTGGTGGTCCAGAACTACGACAATACCGGCCTCGGTCAGGTTGGTGCCGCTCTGGCCGAAGCCGGCGCCGATCTCGACCTGCGGCGTCCGTACCAGGGCGATCCGTTGCCGGAGGATGCAGGCGGGCATGATGCGATGGTCTTGCTGGGCGGCGGGCAGAATGCGCTGGCCGACGAGGACTATCCCTATTTCCCGGCGCTCCTCGAGCTGACGCGCGATTTCGCCGATAAGGACCGCTCGGTGCTCGGCATCTGCCTCGGAAGCCAGCTTCTTGCCCGCGCATTCGGCGGCGACAACCACATCGGCTGCGCCACCGAGTTCGGCTGGCACAAAGTCTCGCTGACGCCGGCCGCCAAGTCCGACCCGGTGCTGGCGGCGCTGCCCGAGAAGTTTCCGATCTTCGAATGGCATGACGACACCTTCGCGCTGCCGGAAAACGCCGTGCGGCTGGCCGGCAGCGAGGTCGCCGAAAACCAGGCCTTCCGCCTCGGTCGCGCCGTCTATGGCTTCCAGTTCCACTTCGAGGCGGATACGCCGATGGTGCGCGACTGGAGCACGTCCTTCGCGGCTACGATCGCCGAGCGCCATCCCGACTGGAACGATCGCCTCGGCGACGAGCTGGCCCGCAATGGCCCCGACGCTGACGCCGCCGGGCTGGCGATTGCCCGCGCCTGGGTAGCTACCATCTGATCATCCAGGCCGTCCTCGCCGGGCGTGGCATAATTGGCACGCCCGCGGGCTTCCGCCTGGGGATAACATTCTTCTTTCTTGGTTTGTGTCCGGCCGCTCTTCTAAGAGGGCGCGCTTCGTATCGTCGGTGCAACCGCCATGAACCTATTGTGTGATCCAGCCGACACACCGGCGATACAGAATCTGCTTAGAAGCGCGAAATCGTCGAAACATTGAGACGCATTTTATCGTTTCAACGCATTGGTAACCGCCTCGTGCCCAGATGCAGAAAGCTTAACCAGAGATGACGTCCGTGAGAGCAGCTCTCCTGTCTTTTGTCATGCTGTCTGCCATCGTCGTGTGCGGCCTCGGCATTTATGCTGCCGATGCAGCCAACAATCACCAAGCCGTCGACGGCTACGGCGTCACCGCCGCGCTTCGCTAAAGCCTGATCCTCCCCGACCGACGGAAAGCTGATCCCACGTCCGGATCACGGCTAGAACGCCTTTCCTTCGGCCGCCAGGATACGCTTTTCTGCGCCGTTGACGGCGAGCGCGCTCAGCGTTCCCGATTGCCAGGCGAGCGTGTCGACATTGACCCGGTTGGCGAATACTTCGGCCTCCGGCACCGGCGTGTGGCCGTGCACGATTACCTTCGGATAAAGGCCGGGGTGATCATGGAAGGCGTCGCGGATCCAGATCAGGTCCTGCGGGCTCTGGCGGTCGAGCGGAATGCCCGGCCTGATGCCGGCATGGCAGAAGAAGAAGTCGCCGAAGGTCACCGAAAAGGACAGCGAGCGCAGGAAGTCGACATGGGCTTGCGGCACCGCTTCGACCAACGCCGCGTGTCCGCGCGCCAGCGCCTCGTCCGGCCTGCCGAACCAGCTGCTGCCGGTCGAGAGCTTCACGCCGTATGACGCCGCGGTCTGGACCCCGCCATAGCGCATGAACAGCCCGTCGGGGTCCGGACGGTCGAGAAAATCGAGGAAGCCGATATCGTGATTGCCGGCAAGCATCAGGTTGCGCGGATCGCGCGCTCGCGCCTCGATCAGGAAGTCGATGACGCTTTTGGAGTCGGGTCCCCTGTCGGTATAGTCGCCGAGATGGATGATGCGCCAGTCGCAGGATGCTGCGCATTCCAGCTCGCTTTCGATACGGCGGTGCATGGCGACGAGCAGGTCGTGACGGCCATGCACGTCGCCAATCGCATAGAGCCTCATGCCGTCCGGCCCGCGCGCGTCCAGATAATGGATGCCGGTCTCAGTCAAGGCGAGCGTCTTCCCGTGTCGTTCATCACGGGAAACTAGGGCGGATCGGTGAATAAGGCCTAGCGCCGCAGCTGGTCCTTGCCCATGTCGGTTACCAAACGCTTACCACACAGCGCCAGCGTGATGTCCATCTCCTTGCGGATGATTTCGAGCGCCTTGGTGACGCCGTCCTTGCCCATCGCGCCGAGGCCGTAGAGGAACGGTCTGCCGATATAAGTGCCCTTGGCGCCGAGGCAGAGCGCCTTGAGCACGTCCTGGCCGGAGCGGATGCCGCCATCCATATGGACTTCGATCCGGTCGCCGACCGCATCGGCGATTTCTTCCAGCACCGAGATCGAGGAGGCGGCGCCGTCGAGCTGGCGCCCGCCATGATTGGAGACCACGATCGCATCGGCGCCGGTCTCAGCCGCCATCAGCGCGTCCTCCTTGTCGAGGATACCCTTCAGGATCAGCTTGCCGCCCCAGCGCTCCTTGATCCAGGCGACATCTTTCCACGACAGATGCGGGTCGAACTGCTCGTTCGTCCAGGATGACAGCGAAGAGACGTCGCCGACACCCTTGGCGTGGCCGACGATGTTGCGGAAGGTGCGGCGCGGCGTGCCGGCGATCCCCAGGCACCAGCGCGGCTTCAGCGCCAAGTCGATGATGTTGGCAAGCGTCATCTTCGGCGGCGCCGAGAGACCGTTGCGGATATCCTTGTGCCGTTGGCCGAGGATCTGCAGATCGAGCGTCAGCACCAGCGCCGAACACTTTGCCGCCTTGGCGCGGTCGATCAGGTTGAGCACGAAATCCTTGTCGCGCAGCACATAGAGCTGGAACCAGAACGGCTTTTTGGTCGCCGAGGCGACATCCTCGATCGAGCAGATGCTCATGGTGGACAGCGTGAACGGCACGCCGAACGCTTCCGCCGCCTGCGCCGCCAGCATCTCGCCGTCGGCATGCTGCATGCCGGTCAGTCCGGTCGGCGCAAGCGCTACCGGCATCGCCACCTTCTCGCCGATCATGGTCGATTCCAGCGAGCGGTTGCTCATGTCGACCAGCACGCGCTGGCGAAATTTTATCTTGCCGAAGTCCTCTTCGTTGGCCCGGTAGGTGCTCTCCGTCCAGGCGCCTGAATCGGCATAGTCGAAGAACATCTTCGGCACTCTGCGGCGTGCCAGCTCCTTGAGGTCGGCGATGGTGAGGATGTCGCTCATGGTGGTCCCCGCTAGATCTGTGCTTACGAGCGTTTGCGTGTGGGTTCGATGTCGCCCACGTCGGAGCGTTGCCTGAGGCGCAGCCTGGACACGCGCTGCCAGTCGCCGCTGCGCTCGGCTTCAGCCATCGAGCGCTCGACATAGGTGATGTGGTCCATCGCAGCCTTGCGCGCCGCGATCGGGTCTGCCGCCTTGATCGCGGCATGGATCGCCCGGTGCTGCTCGAGCAGCGCCTCGCGCGCGCCGGGCACGCCGAACACCAGAAGCCTGTTCTGGAACACGCCCTCCGACAGCAGCCGGTAGCAGGAACGCAGCGTGTGCAGGAGGATGATGTTGTGCGCGCATTCGCAGACGGCGTGGTGGAACTCGACGTCGATTTCCGCCTCGTCGTCGAAATCGCCGGTCCGGTGCGCCTCGTCCATGCGCGCCATGATGCGGTCGAGCAGGGCCAGATCCTCCGGCGTCGCGCGGCGCGCCGCATATTCGGCTGCTACCGCCTCGATCTCGCGCCGGTATTCCAGATAATCGGTCACCGCCTTGCGGTGCGTGGAGATCAGATCCGTCACCGGCTTGGTGAAGAGTTGGCCGATGACGTCGGCGACATGCGTGCCGCCGCCGGCCTTGGTCGTGAGCAGACCGCGGCCTTCCAGCGCCTTCAGCGCATCGCGCAGGATCGGCCGCGACACGTCGAACTGGCGCGCCAGCTCGCGCTCGCCGGGCAGCCGGTCGCCGGTGCGCAGCACGCCTTCGAGGATCAGGCTTTCGATCTGCTGCACCACCTCGTCGGCGGTGCGCGAATGCTCGATCCTGGAGAAAATGTCGCTCAAAGGGGCGCCTGGAGAACGGAACGGAGGTCGCCCAGATTAAAGCGTCCGTCGCCAACTGGTCAAATTATTTATCCAATTCGGCTAGTCCGATCGGATCGCTTGCCGCGCGTTACCATCCCGAAGCCCCAATATTTGCTGTTTACGCGTCTCGCCGATTGCCGCAAGACGACCGGATTGCACGATGGGTCGAAAATCAGGGGGACCAGCCGTGTCGGACGAGACGTCCAAGCTCGAATTCCAGCCGCGCGCGCAAGGCAGCGTGATGGGCTTCCCGGCGCATGAGGGGCGACCTGGCGCGCTGGGCGAGGTCCACGCCCGTCCGCACCCGCTGATCGAAAAACCGCGGGTGCTCATCCAGCTTTCCTTCATGACCGAAGGCGGCGCCGCGGTCGACCATGCCGTGCTCTCGGAACTTTCGCGGCGGCTGGGCATCGCCGCGCCCGAGCGCTATGCGCGCCATCATGCCATGAAATGGGGCAAGGGCACGCTGCGCTGGGAACGGCATACGGAATTCTCGACCTATCTCTGGGAGGGGCCGCTGGCCGAAAACGGCCGGGCCCAGGAGGATTCGCCCTTCGGCAATGGCTTCTCGCCGCCGGGTACCGTGATTTCCGGCATCCGCCTCGAAATCCGCAAATGGACGCAGGCGAGCGAAAAGCTGATCACCGGCTTCGACCCGACAAGCCTGTGTTATTCGCTGGTCGAGCAGGGCGCTGCCGCCATCATCACCGATTTCCGCCAGGACGGCGATGGCCTGACCCGCATGCTGGTGCTCGATCGCGGCCTGACGCCCGCCAGCACCGGCGCCTTGTCGCAGCGGCTGATCGACATCGAGACCTATCGGACACTGGCCATGCTCGGCCTGCCGATGGCGTTGACGCTGTCCGGCCGCGCCCGTCGCATCGAGGACCGCCTGGCGCAGACCACGTTGGAAATGAAGGCGGTCGAGACCCGCGACAGCCAGACGCTGCTTGCCGATCTCACCGAACTCGCCGCCGAGCTCGAGGCCGACGCCGCGTCCAGCCTCTACCGCTTCGGCGCCAGCCGCGCCTATGACGGCATCGTCACCGCGAGGCTCCAAGCGCTGGATGAAGAGCCGGTGCAAGGCTACGACACCTGGGCGGGCTTCCTGCTGCGGCGCATGGCGCCTGCCATGCGCACCTGCCGCTCGGTCGAGGAGCGCCAGGCCAACCTGTCGCGAAAACTCACCCGCGCCACCACGCTTCTGCGCACCTGGGTCGATGTCGACGTCGAGAAGCAGAACCGCGACCTGCTCGCCTCGATGAACAACCGCGCCCGGCTGCAACTGCGCCTGCAGCAGACCGTCGAAGGCCTGTCGGTCGCCGCCGTGTCCTATTATGTCGTCGGCCTCATCGGCTATGTCGCCAAGGGCGCCTCGATCTTCGGTCACGCTTTCGCGCCCGAAGTCGTCACCGCCGCCTCCGTCCCGGTCGCTATCCTGCTCGTTTGGTGGGGCGTGCGACGGGTGCGGAAAATGCATTCCGAGCCGGCGAAGCATCCGGGCGAATAGGCACCTCTTGTACCCTCCCCCTTGTGGGGAGGGTCGATCCGCATAGCGGATCGGGGCGGGGGTGCTCGTAAAGCGCCTCGCCGGCGCGGCCCCCACCCCGCTCACTTCGTTCGCGACCCTCCCCACGAGGGGAGGTAGAGCGCCAGCGGCAGATTGCCGCTGCGGAAGCTTGGCGTCACGCTCGCCGCCAAATGCGACCAAAGCAGCGTTTGCAACAAAACGGTCGAGCTGGTAAAAGATTTTGACCAGCCAAGCGAGATGAGGCCTGCCCGATGTCCGGCCTAGCCATGCCCAAGCCAGATGCCGAGACGATGCGCCGGCGCGCCGAGATCGTCGCCGACATGCGCATCATCGTGCCGGGCGAGGGGGTCGTCGACGCGGCCAATGAAATGCGCGCCTTCGAAAGCGACGGCCTCACCGCCTATCGGCAGTTGCCGCTGGTCGTGGTGCTGCCGGAAACGGTCGCCCAGGTCTCGCGCGTGCTGAAATACTGCAACGAGCGCAACATCCGCGTTGTGCCGCGCGGCTCCGGCACTTCGCTGTCCGGCGGCGCGCTGCCGCTAGAGGACGCGGTGCTGCTGGTTATGAGCCGCTTCAACCGTATCCTTCAAATCGATTATCCCAATCGCGTCGTTGTCGCCCAGCCGGGCGTCACCAATCTCGGCATCACCACCGCCGTCGAGCAGGAAGGCTTTTATTACGCCCCGGATCCATCCTCCCAGATCGCCTGCTCGATCGGCGGCAATGTCGCCGAGAATTCCGGCGGCGTGCACTGCCTGAAATACGGGCTCACCGCCAACAATGTGCTGGGCATCGAGATGGTGCTGATGAATGGCGAGGTGGTGCGCCTCGGCGGCAGCCATCTCGACCAGGAAGGCTACGATCTGCTCGGCGTGATGACCGGCTCGGAAGGCCTGCTCGGCGTCGTCACCGAGGTGACCGTGCGCATATTGAAGAAGCCGGAGACGGCGCGCGCTCTCTTGATCGGCTTTCCGACCAGCGAACAGGGCGGCCAATGCGTCGCCGACATCATCGGCGCCGGCATCATTCCCGGCGGCATGGAGATGATGGACCGCCCGGCGATTCACGCGGCCGAGGATTTCGTCCATGCCGGCTATCCGCTGGATGTCGAGGCGCTGTTGATCGTCGAGCTCGACGGACCGAGCGTCGAGGTTGATCACCTGATTGGCCTCGTCGAGGCCATCGCCTACCGCAACGGCTCGACCACCTGCCGCATCTCTCAATCGGAGCAGGAGCGGCTGAGTTTCTGGGCGGGCCGCAAGGCGGCTTTCCCGGCCGTCGGCCGCATCTCGCCGGATTACTACTGCATGGACGGCACCATCCCGCGCAAGGAATTGCCGAGGGTGCTCGCCGGCATGCGCGACCTTTCCGAGAAATACGGGCTGGGCGTCGCCAATGTCTTCCACGCCGGCGACGGCAATCTGCACCCGCTGATCCTCTACGACGCGAACGTGCCGGGCGAGCTCGACAAGGCCGAAAGCTTCGGCGCCGACATCTTGCGCCTTTGCGTCGAGGTGGGCGGCGTCCTGACCGGCGAGCACGGCGTCGGCGTCGAGAAGCGCGACCTGATGCCGGAAATGTTCAACCAGGTCGACCTCGACCAGCAGATGCGGGTGAAATGCGCCTTTGATCCCAACCACCTGCTCAACCCCGGCAAGGTGTTTCCGCAGCTGCGCCGGTGCGCGGAACTGGGAAGAATGCATGTGCATCGCGGGCAGGTGGCGTTTCCGGATATTCCGAGGTTTTGATGGGGGCTCAGGATCAAAGTTCCTCGCCCCCGCAAAGCGGGGGAGAGGTGGTTCGGGCGAAGCCCGAGACGGAGAGGGGGGCGGCCTATCAGCCAAGCCGCCGCTCGCCCGAGAAAATTGCCCGCGCCCGCGCGCTTCGTAGCGGCGATAACCAGGCGGAAGCGATCCTCTGGAACGAACTGAAGGCACGAAGGCTAGGCGGATACAAATTCGTTCGCCAGATGCCCATTGGTCCGTATTTCGCGGGTTTTGCGTGCAGGAGCGAAAGGCTGATTGTGGAATTGGATGGCAGCCAGCACGCGGACAGTTCGTACGACAGACCGCGGGATGAATTCATGCGGGGCGAGGGCTTCTCGGTTTTGCGGTTTTGGAGCTTCGATGTTTTGAAGAACAAGAGGAGCGTTTGCGAGACGATCTTTGCGGCGTTGGAAGGACGGCTTGCCGAAGACGTAGTTGCTGCCGACCTCAGGTTTGTTTTCGCAGCCAGGAAGACGGGAGACAGCGCTCTATGATGGCCCCCTCTCCGTCTCGGGCTTCGCCCGAGCCACCTCTCCCCCGCTTTGCGGGGGCGAGGAACCCAAGCTTTCCAAGGTCGCAACGTCGGCGGTCGGCGTTTCCTCGCCCCCATGAAATGGGGGAGAGGTGTCCGCGTAGCGGACGGAGAGGGGGCAGCGCTGCCGTATGCGATTGCCCTGGCCTGGCGGGGGCGAGGAAGGGCGCCCGCTCATGACCACCTTCACCCCCTCGACCGCAGCCGAAGTCCTTTCCATCGTCCGATGGGCGGCAGCCGAGGAAACACCGCTGGAAATCGTCGGCCACGGCTCCAAGCGCTTCATCGGTCGTCCGCTGCAGACCGAGCACACTCTCGACCTGTCACGCCTCACCGGCGTCACGCTCTACGAGCCGGCGGAGCTGGTGCTGTCCGCAAAAGCCGGCACGCCGCTTGCCGAACTTGAGCAATTGCTGGCCGAAAACGGCCAGCAATTCGCCTTCGAGCCGATGGACTACGGCCCTCTGCTCAGTAATGAACCGGGCAAGGGAACGATCGCCGGCGTGCTGGCTTCGAACCTGTCCGGCCCACGCCGGCTCAAAGCAGGTGCGGCGCGCGACCATATCCTTGGTGTCGCTGCCGTCTCTGGCCGCGGCGAGGCGTTCAAGTCGGGCGGGCGCGTGGTCAAGAACGTCACCGGCTACGACCTCTCCAAACTGATGGCCAACAGCTGGGGCACGATCGCCGTCTTGACCGACGTCACCTTCAAGGTCCTGCCGAACGCGGAAACCGAAGTGACCTTGGCCGTTCGTGGCCTGCTCGACGATGCCGCCATGGCTGCAATGGCGCTGGCGCTTGGCTCCAGCGCCGAAGTGTCGAGCGCCGCGCATCTGCCGGAGCGCATCGCCGCGAAGGTCGCCGGCGGCAAGCATGGCAGCGATGCCACGACGCTGTTGCGCGTCGAGGGCTTTGGACCGTCGGTCGTCTATCGCATCGAGGCGCTGAAGCAACTGCTCGGCAAGGCCGGGCCGCTGGAAGAGATCGCCGGCGAGGCCTCGAAAACCATCTGGCGCGACATTCGCGATTGCGTGCCTTTCGCCGACGGCGGCACGCGACCGGTTTGGCGCGTCTCGATGGCGCCGTCTGAGGCGCATCACATGGTGATGGCGCTGCGCATGCAGGCGGCCGTCGATGCCTTCTATGACTGGCAGGGCGGCCTGGTGTGGCTGTTGATGCGCGAGAACGACCCGGAAGCCGAATTGCTGCGCGGACTGATCCGCAAGCATGGTGGCGGCCATGCGACGCTGGTGCGCGCGTCCGCGCTGCATCGCGCGGCGCTGCCGGTGTTCGAGCCGCAGCCGCCGCATCTGGCAGCGCTGTCGGCGCGACTCAAGGCCGAGTTCGACCCGAAGCAGATTCTCAACCCCGGCCGCATGGCCTAGAGTAATTCAGGAAAAGTGTGAAACGGTTTTCCGTCCGGAATTGCGTCTAAACAGAGCAACCGCAATGCAGACCAATTTCTCCGCCGCGCAGCTTGCCGACCCGCATGTCGCGGAATCGGAAAAGATCCTGCGCAAATGCGTGCATTGCGGCTTCTGCACCGCCACCTGCCCGACCTATGTGACGTTAGGCAACGAGCTGGACTCGCCGCGCGGCCGCATCTACCTCATCAAGGATATGCTGGAGAACGGCCGGCCGGCCGACAAGGAGATCGTCACCCATATCGACCGCTGTCTGTCCTGCCTTGCCTGCATGACGACCTGCCCCTCGGGCGTGAACTACATGCATCTGGTCGACCATGCCCGTGCCCATATCCAGGAGACCTACAGGCGCCCGCTGCTCGACCGGCTGACGCGCGCCATGCTGGCCTTCGTGCTGCCTTACCCATCCCGCTTCCGCGCCGCGCTGAAGCTCGCAGGCCTCGGCCGGCCGTTCATCGGCCTGTTCGAAAGACTGCCGGCACTGAAGCCGGTCGCGGCCATGCTGAAGCTCGCGCCCGCGTCGATCCCGCCGGCATCGCCGCTGGCTTCGCCAGGCACGCATGCCGGGAAAGGCGCAAGGCGCGGCCGCGTCGCGATCCTCACCGGCTGCGCGCAGTCCGTGCTCGATCCGGCGATCAACGGTACCACCATCTCCCTGCTGACAAGATTGGGCGTCGAGGTCGTTGTGCCGGAAGGCGAAGGCTGCTGCGGCGCGCTCGTCCATCATATGGGTCGCGAGGGTCAGGCCCTTGCCTCGGCAAGGCAGAATGTCGACGCCTGGACGCGCGCTATCGACCACGGTGGCCTCGATGCCATCATCATCACCGCATCGGGCTGCGGCACCACGATCAAGGACTATGGTTTCATGCTGCGCCTCGATCCGGCCTATGCCGAAAAGGCGGCGCGCCTCTCGGCTCTCGCCAAGGACGTCACCGAATATCTCGCCGCTCTCGACCTGCCCGAGCCGGTGCGCAAGCCGGGCACGGTCGTCGCCTACCACTCGGCCTGTTCGATGCAGCATGGCCAGAAGATCACCCGCCAGCCGAAGGAGCTTCTGGCCAAGGCCGGCTTCGTCGTGCGCGAGCCGCGCGAAGGGCATCTGTGCTGTGGCTCGGCCGGCACCTACAACATCCTGCAACCCGAGATTTCGGCCAAATTGCGCGACCGCAAGGTGAAAAACATCGAGGCGACTGGCGCTTCAGTCGTCGCCACCGGCAACATCGGCTGCATCACCCAGATCGCGTCCGCCGCGAAGTTGCCGGTCGTGCACACGATCAAGCTGCTCGACTGGGCCTATGGCGGTCCGAAGCCGGAAGGTGTTTCTGACAGCGGTTTGATCGCTGCCGAATAATTACTCCGCCGCGAGCTGGTCCGGCACGCCATAGGTCGCGCGATAAAGTGCGCGCTGGCGGTTGAGCGCCACCATGGTGTTGCGCAACAGGATCGCGACCGTGAGCGGGCCGACGCCGCCCGGCACCGGCGTGATCCAGGACGCCACTTCCTTGACGCTGTCGGTGTCGACGTCGCCGACAATACGGGTTTCGCCGTCGGGCCCGATCTCGGAATTGATGCCGATGTCGATGACGGCTGCTCCCGGCTTCACCATGTCGGCTTTGATCAGCCGCGGCTTGCCGACGGCGACGAACAGCGCATCGGCGCGCCGCGCATGGGCGGCCAGCGATCGCGTCATGTGATGGCACACCGTCACCGTCGCGCCTTCGCTCATCAGCAGGAAGGCGATGGGCTTGCCGACGATCTCCGAATGGCCGACGACGACCACTTCCAGCCCCTTGAGCTCGAGGCCGGTCTCTTTCAGCAATTCGACCGAGGCCGCCGCCGTGCAGGGCGCCAGGTCGAGCTGGTTGTAGACGATGTTGCCGATCGAGGCCGGATGCATACCTTCGACGTCCTTCAGCGGATGCACCGCCGCTTGCAGCGTCTTGATCGGAATATGCGCCGGCACCGGCCGCTGGATGATGATGCCGGTGACGCGCGGGTCGGCATTGAGGCCGTGGATCGCCGCTTCCAGCTCGCCGGCGGTGATGTCGGCGGCAAAGCGCCGTTCCTCGAAGGAGATACCGGCGAGGGCTGCCTTGGCGCGCTGGTTGCGCACATAGACATCGACCGCGGCGGTATCGCCGACGGTGATCGAGACTAGCTTCGGCGGAAAACCTTCGGCCGTGGCGATCGCTGCGTCTTCGCGCACCGAAGCGATGATGCGCTGGGCGACCGGGCCGCCCTTCAGGTAGCGGCTGTCGTCGGTTCGGGTCATGGCTGGCACCTCTGCCTTCTGAAGCAATTCGCAGGACAAGCGCAACAGCGGCTTTCTGTCTGGAATTGCGCGCAACAACTGAGATTTGTGCGCTGCAATAGCAGAGAAGCGCCGGGAAATCAGCCCCGAAAGCGAAACCGCCTGCTTTGCGGGCGACTTGCAGCGTCATGCATCGAAAAACGCACAACGAAAAAGGCAGCGCGGTTTCCCTGCGCTGCCTTTTCGCGACTGGCCGTATCCCCACACGGCCCGTCCCCCGTAAACCCCTTCACTGGTTAAAGCACATCCAGCAGGATAGCACTATGACTTGGCTGCAACAGCATCGGACAAAAAGTGCTGCGCCGTCTAACCAGCTGATTCGCTGTGACTATATCACCTCGACCGTGGTTCCGACATTCACGCGCTCATAGAGATCGACGACATCTTCGTTGCGCATGCGGATGCAGCCGGAAGACACCGCGCCGCCGATCGTCCAGGGCTGGTTGGTGCCATGGATGCGGTATTCGGTGGTGCCGAGATAGAGTGCGCGCGCGCCGAGCGGGTTCTCGATGCCGCCCGCAAGATAGGTTGGCAGGTAGCGGCCCTTGGCAGCCTCGCGCTTGATCATCTCCGCGGGCGGACGCCAGTCCGGCCAGACCTTCTTGTCGGTGATCTTGTGCGTGCCGGACCATTCGAAGCCGGGCTTGCCGGTGCCGACGCCGTAGCGCCGCGCCTTGCCGTTCTTCTCGACCAGATAGAGGAAATTCTGGTGCGTATCGATGACGATGGTGCCCGGCTTGGCCGGGCCGTCATAGGCGACTTCCTGCGGCAGGTAGACCGGATTGATCTGCGGCCGCATCACCATGCGCTTGGCCGGCTGCTGCACGGCCGCCGTCTTCTGCCCGTCGGGCTGCGACTGGAGCAGGCGCTGCAGCGGCTGCTGTACCGCCTGCCGGGTTGGGCGCACGATGCCCGGCGCATGGCCGAGCTGCAGCACCCAGGGCGCCGAGAGGTCGGGGCTCACCATCACCGGCGGCACGTCGGCATAGCGGTCATTGGCAAGGGAAGTCGTGGCGCCGGCGGCAAGAATGGCCACCGCGCCGAGCAGGGAACAAAACGCTGTCTTCATCGGAACGCACCTTGATCGACTCATCCGGGGCGTAGGGAGCCCGCGGTTTCGCGATCCTTGGCGCGGAGCGGCAAGCAAAACATGAATCGGAATGCGTAAAATGCCGCTTTGTCAGTAAACCTTTTGGTGTGGTTACCGGCCGGTTCAGGAATCTGGTAAAGCCACGGTAAAAGCTGCGCCGAGGCGCGTTAACGAATGGATCTGCTAGCAATGGCAACTGAAAATGCCGGCATTCTCGACGGGCCCGACGGCAAGGCGCGCTGTTTCTGGCACGGCAATTTGCCGGACTATCTTCATTACCATGATCATGAATGGGGCCGGCCGGTAACGGATGATCGCCGGCTGTTCGAAAAGATCTGCCTCGAAGGCTTCCAATCGGGCCTGTCGTGGCTGACCATCCTGCGCAAGCGCGAGAATTTCCGCGAGGCCTTCGCCGGTTTCGACTTCGACAAGGTCGCGGCATTCACCGATAAGGATGTCGAGCGCCTGCTCGGCAATGCCGGCATCATCCGCCATCGCGGCAAGATCGTTTCGACCATCAACAACGCCAAACGCGCCCGCGAGATGGTGGACGAGTTCGGCTCGCTCGCCGCCTGGTTCTGGAAGTTCGAGCCGGGTCCGGGCGAGCGGCCCGAAATCGTCGACCTGGCGCATCTGCGCGCCAACCCGACGACGGCGGTGTCGGTCAGGATATCGAAGGAATTGAAGAAGCGCGGCTGGAGCTTTGTCGGCCCGACGACGGTCTACGCCTTCATGCAGGCGATGGGCCTAGTCAACGACCATCTCGAAGGCTGCTACTGCCGCGCCGAGGTGGAGAAAGAGCGCAAGAAGCTGAAGCGACCGAAGTAGGCGCTTTTGCCTTCTCCCCTTGTGGGCCTGTTGCGTAATTGGCTGGTTGTGATTCCCTGAGAAGGAAGCTCGGAGGGAATCGCAATGGCGGTGAAGCAGACGGGGCAGTTGAGCCTGGCGGAAGCATTTCTGGGCC
>NZ_JAPYKO010000023.1:0-101510 GCF_037179585.1 Mesorhizobium argentiipisi (SeqCode) | reverse complement strand
TACACCGCACTTGCTGCCCGGTCGGGCTCCAAGAAGCTCGCTATCATCGCCGTCGCAAGGAAGCTCCTGGTCGTCCTCAACGCCATCATTCGCGACAAAACCGCATTCGCATGAACACAGTTGCCATTCCGTGACCAACGCCGTAGGGCGCAACGGTGCAGAATTCTTTGAACGTTGCAACGCCTTAATGTCACGGAATGGATTCTCAGGTCTGCGCGCGTCGCTTCGCTCCTTGCTCCGCCCTAGAATGACGAGCGCGAAAGGTTCGCGCCAAATCCGCCCTGTCTGACGTCTCATCCTTAATTGGGAGCCCCGGTAACCCTTTCTTGTCTGCTTTCATGCAGTATTGCCGGGGCAGGACGGCAAGAACAAAGAATGGCGGACGACAACAAACGCAATGGCGAATTCTGGGCGCTGGCGCTTGATCGCGCTCATCTCGGCCTATGGGACTGGAATCTCGCGACCGGCGACTGCTGCTATTCGCCGACCTGGTGGCGGATGCTGGGCTATGCCGAGGGCGAGCTCGCCGACAGCTCCGATCTGTGGCTGAAGCTCACCCATCCCGATGACCGCGAGCGGGCGCTGGCGAGCGGCGATCGCCATATCGCCGGTCACACCGAATCCATCGAGACAGAACTTCGCCTGAAGCACCGGGACGGCCACTGGGTCTGGGTGCTCGACCGCGGCGGCATCGTCGAGCGCGATGCTGAAGGCAAGCCGCTGCGCCTGATGGGCGTGCAGACCGACATCACCAGACAGAAAGAGGCCGAGGCCGCGCTTGAGCAGGTCAATGTCCGCCTGCGGCTCGCGCTCGCGGCCAGCGGTACCGGCATCTGGCACTACGACATCGGCACCAACAAGAGCTATTGGGACGCCCGCACCAGGGACATCTTCGGGCTTGTGAGCGATACCGACGAGGTGACGGCCGAACTCTGGCACACCTATCTCCACCCGGACGACAAGGAGGCCACCGAGCGCGCCCATCTGCCGCCGCCGGGCTCTGAAAGCGTGACTGCCACGCAATATCGTATAGTCCGGCGTGACGGCCAGGTCCGCCATGTCGAATCGCTGGTGCGCTTCATTGCCGGTGTCGGCTCGGCCGGTCAGATTCTAGGTACCGTGCGCGACGTCACCGACGAGAAGACGCGTGCCGAGGAGCTTGCCTTCGCCGCGCGTCACGACGCATTGACCGGGCTACTCAACCGTTCGGCCTTCGACCGGCTGCTTGCCGAAAACATCGCCATGGCCGAGCGGCTGCCGCTTGCCGTGTTCTACGTAGACCTGGATTACTTCAAGGCACTCAACGACTATGCCGGCCATGCCGCCGGGGACCTGGCGCTGAAGAGCGTCGCGGCGGGAATCCTCGCCAGCCTGCCCGCTTCGGCGCATGCAGCGCGGCTCGGCGGCGACGAATTCGCGCTTTTGGTGCCGAACTGCAATGATGCCTGCGCCGAGCATCTTGCCCGTGCCGTGCTTGCCGCCGTGCGTAACGCCGATCTCGGCGCGGCGGTCACCTCGCGCAGGCTTGCCGCCAGCATCGGCATCGCCTTTGTGCGCGACCGCAACATGAGCGTGGCCGACGCGCTCGCCTGCGCCGACGATGCCTGCTACGCCGCCAAGGCCGGCGGCCGCGACCGCTTCGCGCTGTTCTCGCCGGAGACGACGTCGGGCGCCGCCGGCCTCAACGCCGCGCGGCTGGCGGCCGATCTGGTCGATGCGATGGAGGACGGCCGGCTGAGGCTGTTCGGTCAGGAAATCCACCGGCTCGGCCAGCCATGGGAAGACAGCCGCCATGTCGAAGTGCTGGCCAGGCTCGAAGCCCACACCGGCAACATGATCCCGCCCGGCGATTTCGTGCCGGTCGCCGAACGCTTCGGCCTCGCCGCCCGGCTCGACCGCTGGGTCATCCGCACCGCGCTGACGCGCCATGGCGAGGCGATGCGCGCGGGGGCCATCTCGCTCGACTTCAATTTGTCGGCGCAGACGCTTTCCGATCCGCAGCTCTGGGAATTCGTCGACGAGGCCATTGCCGGGAGCGGCGCGCCGCCATCGACCATCGGCTTCGAGATCACCGAAACCGCCGCCGTCACCAATTTCGACGCGGCGGAAGAATTCGTACGCAAGGCGAGGCTCCGCCATTGCCGCGTCAGCCTCGACGACTTCGGCGCCGGCATGAGCTCCTTCGAGTATCTCAGGCGCTTTCCCATCGATGCCATCAAGATCGACGGTTCGTTCGTCGAGCACATCGCCGACAGCCGCTTCGATCGCGAGATCGTCTCGGCGATCACCGGCATCGCCCGCTCGATGGGCGCCGCCGTCGTGGCCGAAAAGGTCGAGGAAAAGAACGCGCTGGAGATCCTCATGGGCATGGGCGTCGCCTATGGCCAGGGCTATTTCCTGCACCGGCCGGAGCCGCTGGAGGCGATCGTGGCGAGAGCCGTAAGCGGCGCTGCGTCACCGACGCGGCCGCATGCCAGGTCGGCACAAAAATAAGACGTTTCTAAAATTGCAATCACTCATTTAAGGGCGCCGTAATCGGGCGCGACGATGATCCGATCTCACAAAACGGATCGGAGCGCGTGGATGAAAACCTTTCCCTTGTTTGCGGCAACTGCAATCGGCATGCTGGGCATCTTCGCCACGCAGCCGTCTTATGCGGGCTCCGACAATGGCGGCGGGTTGACGGGGGCGTCCACAGCCGACCATGACGACGATCAGGTCAATACATCCAGCGTCGGCGACGACAATGAAGCCGCCGAGAATGACGAGGCCGGGCACAAGGGTGACGGCGCCGCTACCGGCTCGCATGAAGGCGACCAGGACGGCGATCATCAGGGCGACGATCATGACGGCGACCACGAAGTCGGAGACGGTGCCAGCCATGACGGCGGCGGAGACAGCGGCGGCCACGACGGTGGCGGCGAGAGTGGTGGCCACGATGGCGGCGGGGGCAGCGGCGACCATGACGGCGGAGGGGACGACTAAGTCTTGGGGGTGACAGCGCGGCTCATCGTTAAAAGGTGAGCCATCCTTCTATCGAACTCTTAGGACAACTGCGCTTATTGCCTGTGAAGCGTTCTGTTCGGACATGACGTCTGGCTCGACTGTCCGGCGTCCGGACCATGACGGACGGGCGCCTGCGAGACCCGTAATGTCCTCGACCGTCAACATCGCCATTGTGACTCTGCAGCCGCAGCGCCTGTTACCAACGGCCAGGCCGGCTGCCAGCATCCACAGCGCCGTCGGCACTACTTCGCCGCTCATACAGGCGGAGCCCGCGGCCCCAGCATCCAAGTTCAGCCTCGACAACCTCAACATCACGGCGACGAAGGTTCGACTGATGGAACGCGCGGGCAAGGAGTTTGGCGTCGATCAGACCGATTACGAGTCCGTGTCGTCCTACGGTACGGCAATCAAGAACGCCGTCGAAGCGTTGAAACGGCAATCGCCGTCGGCGATCGCCGAGATCGAGAGACAGCTTGGCCTGGACCAGCTTGGCGTTTCTCTCGATGCGCTCGTCGAGGCGATAGTCGATCCGCGAGGCAGCGACAGCGAAAGGCTGGATGCCACGCTGAAGCAGCATACGGACGCCCCGGGCGAAAGCGACGCCGCTTCGATCCAGCCGGACGAGCTCGGGCTTTACGGCGGCTGAGGCAGCTAGCCCATCAGCCACCTCAGTACGCCCGCCGAGGCCACCCCGATCACCACCGTCGGCAGCATCGACAGCCTTGACGCGGCAAGCACGGTTATGGCCAGCGCGGCGAGATCGGCCGGGTTCTTCGATACGAAGTCCGGCGCGATCACCGAGATCAGCACGCAGCCGGGTGCCGCCTCCATCACCGTCGTGGCGCGCGGGCTGAGCGTGCGGTTCCTCAGCACCACATAGCCGCCGATGCGGGTCAGATATGTCACGCCGGCCATCGCCAGGATGGCGAGCGCGGTCATCGGATCGATCATTTGTCACCTGCCAGAAACCAGGCGGCCACCAAGCCGGACAGCGCGCCGGCCGCCACATACCAGGCACCGGGCACGACGAGATAGGTCAGCGCCGCCACCGCCAGGCTGACGAGCCAGGGCCGGGCCGCTGCCAAACCCCTCCACATGCCGCGAAGCAGCACCAGGAAGACGGCCGGGAAGGCCATCGCGAAACCGTATGTCTCGACGTCGCCGAGCACCGGGCCGAGTGCCGCGCCGCAGGTCGTGAACGCCACCCAGGCGAAATAGAAGGGCAGGCCGGCGCCTAGATAAAAAGCCAGGCTGAAGGCCGGCCGCATGCCGGCGGCGGCACGGCGCTGCGCGTCGGCGAGGCCTACCGCCCAGCTCTCGTCGCACATCAGGAACAGCGCAGGAAACACCTTTCGCTTCGGCAGGTGCTTGATGAATGGCGCGAGTGCGGCGCCCATCAGGAAATGCCGGCTGTTGACCAGAAGCGTGATGGCGGCGATCAACAGGACATGCGGCGGCGAGGTCCAGAGCTGGATCGCCGCGAATTCCGAGCCGCCGGCGAAATTGAGGCCGGTCATCAGCGGTACCTCGACCACGCTCAGGCCTTTCTGCGCCGCCTGCGCGCCGAGCACCAGAGCGTAGGGGATGATGCCGAGCAACACCGGCGTCGAGGCGGCAAGCCCGCGCCGGAACTCGGCGCCGCGGCCGTTGCTGGTTTGCTCCCCGGCGAGGGCGACTTCGGAAACGCTCATGGCTTTGCCTTCGGCTGGCCTTGCGGCCGCCGTTCTCCCGTTCGGTTGTGCAATTGTCGATGGCCGGACAATAGCCGAAACGCCTGGCAATCGGGTTGCGAAGATGCGGTATTTTTGCCAGAATTTGGCATTAGATAGAGCAATTAGGAAAAAGATTGGAATCCTGATCCATGAAGTTGGACGAGATTGACAGACGTATCCTGCGTGCCTTGCAGCGCGACGGGCGCATGGCCAACAACGATCTGGCCAAGGAGGTCGGCTTGTCGCCATCGCCATGCCTCCGCCGCGTCAAGCTGCTGGAGGAGGCCGGCGTCATCGATCGCTATGTCGCGGTGCTCAACCCAGCCAAGATCGGCCGCGGCCAGACCTTCTTCACCCGCATCTGGCTGAAGCAGCAGGATGAGGACACGATCGAGCATTTCGCCGCCGAGGTGGCGAAATTCCCGGAAGTGATGGAATGCTATCTGATGCTGGGCGATTGCGACGCGATGGTCCGGATCGTCGCCGCCGGCATCGACGACTACCGCCGCTTCCAGTCGGAGCATCTGAGCCGCATCAAGGGCGTGCAGAACGTCAAGACGGACGTGCCCAGCCAGACGATCAAGCAGACATCGGAGATGCCGCTGTGAGGCTCTGGCCTTCTCCCCACGTGGGGAGAAGGGGATGTCCTCAATGATGAGCGTGGTGCTCGGCGTTGCGCTTGCGCGTGGCCGCTGCCTTCTTCGCGGATGCGGAGCGCGCGGCCGCGGATCGCTCGCCCGACGCCTTGCCGCCAGCCTTCCCGCCCTTATGCGCCGCCGGATGGCCGGTGTGCTTGCCGCGGCCGGAGCCGCCTGCCTTCTTGCCCCCGGCGTCGTCCTTGTTGACCGTCGCCCAGGCGCGACGCTCGGCTTCCTTCTCGGACACGCCGCGCTTTTCATAGCCTTCGGCGATATGGTCGGCCTTGCGTTCCTGCTTGTCGGTGTATTTCGATTTATCTCCGCGTGGCATTGTCCTGCTCCTTGTTGCGCTGAGTGAATTGAGAGTCTCAGGAACCCTTCTTCTTGGCGACGTCGCCGAGATCCGACCGTTCCGGATCCTTGTTGTTCTCGCCGGCCGCGTCGCGATCCTCATCGGGATCGTCCTTGGCCGGCAAGTAGCCGCGCGGCTTGTTGGCCTTCGGGCCTTCCCAGCGCGGCCATTGATCGGAGGTTCCGGGACGTCCGGTTCTGGGAGAATTGCTCATGGTAACCTCGCTTTCGAGAAGGCCGTTTGCCCTCCGTCTTGGAGAACCGTCAGCCTTCCGCTTTCATGGTCCTTGCGATCTTCAAGAGTTTGTCGCGGTCGTGCCCGTGCTCCCGGATCAGTTCGCGCGCCTGCTTCGGCGACAGATCGGTATTCTCCGCCAGGAAGCGCACGTCGGGATCGTCGCCGCCCTTGGTCGGCAGGCTGCCCGTTTGCGACGCACGAGCCCCGCCCGGACGGTGGGGGATGTTGTCCTTTGCCTGGGTCATCGCAGGCCTCCTTGGATTTCCTTGGGTCAGCCGGCCGTCTCCGACTGCTTGCGGCGCGCTTCCTTCTTGCGCCGCAGCACCTCGTCGGTGCCGACGATGTCCTTCGCCCCGCCGGTGATCGCGGTCGACACCACGGCTGGCGGGTCGCTTGCCGGAAAACTGTCCTCGAGGCCCGACTGCAACTGTTCTTCCAGCGTGTCGGGATCCTCCGAGCGGCCTTCAGTGCGCCGTTCGTCGATCTGCTCCAAATCATGCTTTGCGTCTGGGTGCTCGCGCACGTTGCGCAGCGTCGACACAACGAGCTCGACTGCGAACTCCTTCATGGCGTCGGCCTGCGGAGCGGCAACGTCGGTCTCCTCGACCAGGCGAACAAGCGATTTTTCGAGCTTGTCCAACTCGCGCATGCCCTGGCAGTGCCCAAGTTTCTGCGCCAGGACTTGGATCAGCAACGGACCGAAGGTGGAATAGGCCTGCATGCGGGTCTCATCGACCTGTTCGGGATGAAGCGTTTGCAGCGACATTGGTGCCTCCGTTCAAACATCCTGCGGCGGCAGCCCTGGGCAACCGACTGAAGAGGAACTGGAGGGCGGGGCAGAAGTTCCATCGCGGGGTCGATCCCGCGGGCAAATGAAAATGGCGTCCGTGAAGGACACGGACGCCATTTGAATTCAGCGCTGGCCGCCCTTGCGGCCGGCTTCCGAGGCGCGCTGCCGGTCTTCGGCGAAGTTGCCGCTGCCGCCTCGATGCTGGCCCGCGCCCCGCTGACCCATATTGCGGTTGTCGGCCTGCTGCTGTCCGCTGCCGCGATGCTGGTCGTCACGGTTCTTATGGCTCTGCTGGCCGGCCTTGACGTGCTGTTCGTGGGTTCCGCCTTGATTGGGCATATCGAATTCTCCGTTGGTTCGGATTTTCTTCGGGGTGAATTCAAGGACGCGTTCGGCGTCCTCGAGTAAGGGGAACAGGCGCCGGGAACCAATGTTCCGCTCGAAACATTTCGTGACCCGGATCGGACTGAAGTCCGAGGCGGCCGGCGCATTGGGCTGGCTTATGCAACCAATCCGCTTTCTGCGAATTGGGGAGCGGCCGTCGAGAAAGCCCCCTCCATCGCCGGCCGTACTGGTGCCCGCCGGTCGCCCCGCGCAATTCCGGCGGGCACCAATATCCATGAACAAGAAAGGCCGCTTGACCGGCTTCGGAGCGAGACGACGTTTTGACCCACATCTCTGCAAAGCCCGCACGGCAGGACGCCGAAAGCCTGCCTGCAAACGACAACCAGCGTGCCACCCGTGCCGATCTTTCGTTCCTCGATATCATCAATGACGAAGATGAGGTCGCCGACATTGCCAGGCGCGCGGAGCGTCTCGGCCACGCCACGCTCATTGCAATGGCAATCGGTCTGGCAGCGGTTCCGTTGCTCTATTTGATCCTGGCCTGAGCCAGGCCGCCGGCAGGGCGCAGCAGACGCTTGGCCGGCCGGCACCATCGCCGAGAAAAGAGCGCTTCTATCTTCCGGAAAAGAACGCGTCCAGCGTGGCCGCCGTTTCGATCGGCGACTCCTCCGGAAAGAAGTGACCGCCAGGCATCGCTCCACCGCTGGCATCGTCGGCCCAGCTCCGCCATATGCCCAGGGGTCCGTCTTCATCCCGATACCACTCGGCAAGCGCCCCGTGCTCGCTCCACAGCGCCAGCAACGGACAGGCGATGCGACGACCCGTTGCCTGGTCCTCGCGATCATGCCGGCGGTCGAGCGCGGCCGCCGCGCGATACTCTTCGCAGATGGCGTGGATATGCGCCGGATCGCGCAGCGCATCGACATAAGCCTGCCGCACGCCGGGCGGGAATGCATCAGGCGCCGAACCCCAGCCGGAAAGCGCGTTGTCGACGACCGCTTCCGCGCTGGCCGCCAGCATTCTCTCCGGCAACGGCTCCGGCTGTGCCAGCAGCGACCAAGGCCAATAGCCGAGCGCCAGCCTCGTATCGGCCCGGTCCCAGACCTCGGCTGTGGGGATGATGTCGAGCACGGCGAGCTTCTCGACGCGGTCCGGGTGGTCGAGTGCCAGCCGGTAGGCAACGCGCCCGCCTCGATCATGACCCGCGACCATGAAGCGCCGAAAGCCGAATGTTTCCATCAGCACGACCATGTCGGCGGCCATGGCGCGCTTGGCATAGGGCGCATGGTCGGCGGCCGAAGGCGGGCAGGAGCTTTGCCCATAGCCGCGCAAATCGGCGCAGACGACGGTGAAATCCCGTGCCAGGCCGGGAGCCACCTCGCGCCACATCACGTGGGTCTCGGGAAAGCCATGCAACAGGAGCAGGCCGGGTCCGCTGCCGGCGTGGCGGGCGAAGATCCTTGCTTCGCCTGTGTCGACCTCGCGGGTGTCGAAATCCTGAAACATTGCTTGCCTCCGGCGGCTGGCGCCGACAGCATCGACCGCCTCACGTCCAGGCGGATTCCAGTGTCAGCGACGCTTCGAAAATCTGGTCGCGTTTTTCGTCCAGCACTTTGACGGTGATGGTCAGATGCTTGCCGCCCGGCATTTCGTCCCGGGCGACGTCGTGCAGGATGCGCAGCGCCTCCATGCCGGCCCGCTCACGGCTGGCAAAGAGCTGCCCCTCGGGGTCTTCCTGGCTGTGCTCGCTGTTGTAAAGGTCGAAGTAGAAGCGCTGCATCGGCAGGTCTATCCCCGCAAACTTCGAGGTCAATCCACGAGCGTGGTCATGGTTCCAAAGGGCTGATCCTGAGAAAAAATCCGCGCCGCGCCGGCTCTTGGCGAGCGCCGCCTGCAACCAGCCTCTGTCTGCGGCGTTAGCTGATGCCACGGAGAGCGCCGGATGCTGGAATCGCTTTATCTCAATCTCGGCCAGCACGACGCTCTCTCGGAGGAAGAGAAGGCGCTGCTCACGTCGACTTTGTCGATCGAAAAATATGTCGGTACCGGGGAGGATATCGTCTCGGAGGGAACCAGGCCGACTTACAGCACGCTCATCGTCGACGGGTTTGCCGCCCGCTACAGGGTGTTGGAGGACGGCGGCCGGCAGTTCACCTCGCTGCAGATCGCGGGCGATTTTGTCGACCTTCATGCGTTTTTGCTGAAGACGATGGACCATGGCATCGTCGCGCTATCTCCCTGCCATGTGGCCGCAGCGGAGCATAGCAAGCTCAAGACGATCACCGAGCAGGCGCCGCATCTCACCCGGCTGTTGTGGCTCGACACGCTGGTCGACGGCGCCATTCATCGCGAATGGATCGTGGCCATGGGACGCCGCTCCAAGCTCTCCCACCTCGCGCATTTGATATGCGAGCTGTTCGTCAGGCTGCAGGTGGTGAAGAAGACGCGCGACATGAGCTTTTACCTGCCGCTGTCGCAGGCTCAACTGGCCGACGTGCTCGGCCTGTCCGTCGTCCACATGAACCGGGTGATCGGCACGTTGCGACGCATGAACGTCATCGGCTGGGCGAACCATATGATCACGATCCTCGATTGGGAGCGGCTGGTCACGATCGCCGAGTTCGATCCGACCTACCTCAGCATGGCGCGCGAGCCGAGATAAGCCTCTAGCCGGGTGGCGCCTTGGAGCGCGACCAGAGTGTGTCGAGCATAGTCAGTGCGGCGCTCGGCTTGGCAGGCTTCAGCAGGCCCTGTTGCGCAGCGACCTTTTTGAAGGCGGCAAAGGCGATGGCCGGCCGGCAGGTGCCCGCGATCGCATCATCCACCAGCCGGGCCGCTTCCAGGTAGGCCGGTGCTTCTTTGTTCTTCCAATGTCCGGCAAGCGCCTTCTTGGCCTCGGCGACGGTGGTAACCACCATCGTGCCGCCGCTGACGAAGCGGATGGTGAGCGGCAGGAAACGGCTCATCGGCTCGTCACCATCCGAGCCATTCATGCGTGCGCCAGGCAAGGCCAACAAAGGGCGCGGCGGTCATCATGGCAGCAACGAGAAGAAAAAGCGGAGTGTTTATGCGCAAGGATTTCATAATGCCCCGCAAGATTGAGAATGGTCGTAAACGATGACATGGCCGGTCGGTTGCATCTGCCCGGCGGTTCGGAGCTACATGTTGCTCGCGGGCCGGATCGGCGGCGCCGGCCGGTGCGGTGGCCTGGGACGCGGCCGGAGCGGCACATCCGCAAGCGAGGCGCGGATCACCCTGACGGGGATCGGCGGTGCGACGGCACGCCGGCGCAGCAATGCGGCCGAGAGGCTGCCGATGAGAGTTCGAACGTCCATGGGACTCCTCCTGAAGAGTTCCCCCAATGACGGGCGGGTTAGCACTCCCGCCCGTGCCGCGCATTTAACTTTGATGTATGCCCGAGCGTCTCGGCGACGTGGCCCGACCCGAGCCAACCTTTTCAGTCGGCATGCGTTGTCCTTCGAACAGAAGGAGACAGCCATGCCGATCAGCAGCCGAACGAAATCCGACGCGGCCCAGAAATCAGGGGCGACCAAGAAGGCAGACACCGCCGAAACGACGCGCAGGCAGCGCGGCGTGCAACGCAAAGTCGACGCCACCGACCGCAGCAAGCCGAAACCCAAATCGCCGGGCGCCATGCAGGCCGGCGCGCGCCGATATCCCGTACCGCCTTTTCCCAAGCAGCACCACCCGAAACCCGGCGAGGAATGGGCTATCGAGCCTGCGCCGCTTTATGACGCACCGTTCTGGCAAGGGTCGGGCAAGCTCAAGGACAAGGTTGCGCTGATCACCGGCGGCGATTCCGGCATCGGCCGGGCAGTCGCCGTGCTCTTTGCGCGCGAGGGCGCCGATATCGCCATCGCCTATCTCAGCGAGGATCGTGACGCCAAGACGACAAAGCAGGCGGTTGAGGCGGAGGGGAGGCGCTGCATTACCTTGCGTGGCGACGTCGCCCAACGCGCCTTCTGCCGCAAAGCGGTGGCCGAAACGGTCAAGGCCTTCGGCACGCTCGACGTGCTGGTCAACAACGCTGCCTTCCAAATCCACTCGGCCGACTTCGCCGATCTGACGGAGGAGCATTTCGATACCACGCTGAAGACCAATCTATACGGCTATTTCCACATGGCGCAGGAGGCCGTGCCGCACATGAAGCCGGGCTCGGCGATCATCAACACCGGTTCGGTCACCGGCATCGAGGGCTCGAAGGAACTGGTCGACTACTCGATGACCAAGGGTGGCATTCACGCCTTCACTCGCGCGCTTTCCGGCAACCTCATCTCGAAGGGTATCCGCGTCAACGCGGTGGCGCCCGGTCCGGTCTGGACGCCGCTCAACCCCTCCGAGAAAGAAGCGGAAGACGTCTCGCAGTTCGGCGCCAAGACGCCGATGAAGCGGCCCGCCCAGCCGGAGGAGATCGCGCCGGCCTATGTGTTCCTGGCCTCGCCGCAATGCTCGAGCTACATCACCGGCGAGATCCTGCCGATCATCGGGGGTTACTGACCCCCTCGAGCACTGACATGAGGAGGATCCCATGAAAGATCCCATGAACAAAGCGCTTCTCATCGCGGCCTTCGCTCTGGTCCCGGCTTTGCCCGCGGCGGCGCAGACTGCCGCGCAACCGAAGGATCAGTCGACGCAGAACTGCCAGGCCAAGCCCGACGCGAACGACCAGCAGCAAAAGCAAAAGCAAGAGGCCGATACGGACGAGCTGTCGAAACAGCTCACCAATTGCGGCGGCGTGCTGAAGCCGCCGCCGACCGGCGACCAGAATGCCAAGGTTCCACCGCCCACCGGCAGCGATATGCCCGTGATCAAGCCGGGCCAGGTGCAGCCGCAGACCGGCCAATGACGCAGCCGGCCGTAATCTTCAACGATGGAAAGGTCAGCGTTTGCGCTTTTCGCCACCGGCGGTCTTCAGGGCCGGCGAGCTGTTGGCTTCGCGTATCATGCGCAATGCCTCGTCGCGGGTGAGCCCACATCTGCGGGCGTAATAAGCGGCCTCATGGATTTCGGCGCGAGAGGCTGCCGCAACGCCGGAAGAGGACCGTCTGCTTTTCTTCTTGGCCATCGGTTTGCCGTGCCATGAATCACTTAGTCAGCTAATTATAGGCTCGTTGTTCCTAATTGCCAATCGCCGCTGCTTTTGGCGATCCTGCTAGGCTGCCTTTGCCATTGGGGAACCATTGCACCGATACAGGATTGTGACTTGCGGGCCGCGTCAGCCGGACCTGGTGGCAGAGAGAACAGGGCTGGTTTCTCCGGCTTCCCGCCCTGGCCAACGAAAAGGCAGTCGAGCTCTTGTCCCACCCGGCCCGCTCCGAGCGTGGGGCAGTTACATGGCAGTGGATACGGAATCAAACAGTGGCGGCGTCGAACCGCGCAAGGGCATGCCCAGCCCGCGTCTCGGCGAGAGCGAGTTCAAGCAACGCTACAGGAAGCTGTTCTACGATCCGGCCTTCGAGCCGGAGGCCGAAGCCATCGGCAGGCTGGCCGAAATCGCTTGGCAGGCCTATAGCGAAGAACGTAAAAGTCCGGTGACCCGCAAAGCGGGCGAGGGTTTTCACGACCCAAGCTACGATCTCTCCATCGAATGGATCGCCGCTCACGATGCGGTCAAGGCCGCGCAGCGGCGCCACGACGACAAAACTGCGCCGTCGCGCATCCTGATCATCAACGGCTCCTCACGCAGCGAGCATACTTGCCCGGGCGAAATGTCGAAAAGCTTTCGTCTTGTCGAACTGGCGCGCCGCGCCATTGCCGGCAGGCCGGGCTTTTCCGTTGAAGTGCTCGATCTGTCGCGGCTCGCTTCCGAATATGGCCGCAGGATCTACCCTTGCAAGGCGTGCTTCTCGACAGCGGCGGCGCTCTGCCACTGGCCGTGCTCGTGCTATCCGAACCATTCGCTCGGCCAGGTGCACGACTGGATGAACGACATTTATCCCCTTTGGGTCGAGGCGCATGGCGTGATGATCGTCACGCCCGTCAACTGGTACCAGACCTCCTCGCCGGTAAAGCTGATGATGGACCGGCTGGTCTGCGCTGACGGCGGCAATCCCGATCCGTCTTTGACGCAGGGCAAGGATGCAGCGCTTGCCAAGCAAGCCGAACTCGCTGGCTGGGACTACCCCCGTCATCTCGAAGGCCGGTTGTTTTCGGTTGTCGTTCATGGCGATACGGAAGGCGCTGCGAACGTGCGGCATGCGCTTGCCGACTGGCTGCGTTCGATGAAGCTCGATCCCGTCGGCGAGATTGCCGAACTCGACCGCTATATTGGCTACTGGAAGCCCTATGCAACCAGCCATGACGAGCTCGACGCTGACAAGGACGTTCAGGTTGAAGTAAACAACGCCGCGCTAGCCCTGGCCGAAGCGGTGGCGAGGCGCCGGGCAGGGGAATTCCCCACCATCGGAGCCGATCTCAAGGACCCACGCCCAAAATAGGGGAAGAAGATGCCGCGCTGGGCGAACGAAGGCTGGACAATCCTCAAGGAAAGCGTCTCCGGCTATATTGCCGACAATGCGCTGAGCCACGGCGCGGCGATGGCCTTCTACGCCACCACCTCGCTGGCGCCGATCCTGCTGATCGTGGTCGCGATCGCCGGGTTCGTCATCGGCAATGATGCCGCGCAATTGGCGCTCTCGGCACAAATATCGGGCGTCATGGGACCGCAGAGCGCTGATCTTCTCAAGGCAACGGTCGAGACCGCCTCGCAGCGCGGGTCGGGCGCTTTGGCCACCTTGATCGGGCTGGTCACGCTTTTAATCACCGCGTCCGGCGTCTTCGGCGAGATGCAGCAGACATTGAACGAGATCTGGAAGGTCAAGCCCACCAGCGTGTCGTTTTCGCGCCTGGTGCGGGCGAGGGCGGTGAGCCTCGGCCTTGTGGCGGCGCTCGGCTTCCTGTTGCTGGTGTCGCTGGCAGCCAGCACTGCAATCGCCGTGCTTGGCGACATCATCAACCGCAGCCTGCCGTTTGGAACGCTGATCGTCAGCGGCATCAACACGGTCGTCTCCTTCGCATTGATCGCGCTGCTCTTCGCCGCCATCTACAAGGTCCTGCCGGACCGGGAGCTCAAATGGCGTGACGTGGGCGTCGGGGCATTGGTCACGGCGCTGCTCTTCACCGTAGGCAAATCGATGATCGGCTGGTACATCGGCACCAGCGCCATAGCGACGTCCTACGGAGCGGCGGGCGCGCTGATGGTGGTGCTGGTCTGGGTCTATTATTCGGCACAAATTTTTCTCTTCGGCGCCGAGATTACCCGCGCCTATTCGGTGCGGCGAGGCAGCCGGCGCGACCTCGCGCCGGTCATTGCGGACGCAAAAGAGCGGGCTGCCTCGGGCCAAGCCAAGGAAGCAGCCAAACCGCTGGAGACGATGCCGGCCAATGCCGCCCGTGTTGGCACCGCGGCGCCTCGAGCAAAGGCGTTCGGCAACGGGATCGGCATATGGATTGTAATCAGTAGCCTGATCACGCTGTTCGTCACCCTGCTTTTGCGTCCAAGAGGCTGAAGCATCCATCGAGATCGAATTCCCGCAAGAAATCAGCAGGCTCCAAAGTCGAGGGCGGTCCGTCGATCTCCGTCACTAAACCTTTGGAACGAAAGCCAGTTCTGCGAATTGGTATTTCGTCTCGCGAGCAACAGGAGGTTACTATGGGACGAGGTATATTGCTTTGGCTGCTGGGTGTTCCAATCCCGATCATCATCCTGCTTATGCTGTTCGCGCGGTAGGAGATGTGTGATGAATTCCGCAGTAACTGACGTCGAACTTTCCGGCGCTGCCGAATCTTCATCCTCCGCCGTGAGTTGGGGTCCGATCATCGCCGGAGCCTTCGCCGCGGCGACGCTGACAGTGGTCCTGATGCTGATCGGCTCGGGGCTGGGGCTGACCATGGTTTCGCCATGGACCGGCGCCAGCACGTCGATCACCACCTTTGCAGTCTCGGCCGCCGTCTGGCTGATCGTCGTGCAATGGCTTTCGGCCGGGCTCGGCGGTTACTTGACCGGCCGCCTACGGACGAAATGGGTCGGCATTCACGACAACGAGGTCTACTTCCGCGATACGGCGCACGGCTTCCTGGCCTGGGCGCTGGCGACGCTGTTGGTGGCCGGCGTGTTCGGCTCAGCCTTGTCCGCAACCATCGGCGCGGGGGTGCAGGCGGCGTCCAACGTCGCGGCGGGCGCGGCCGCGGGCGCTTCGTCGGCGGCCGCGAATAGCGCCGGCGCAACCGACAACAACACCCTGGGCTATTTCGTCGATCAACTGTTCCGCCCGGCCGACACCGGTACCGTCGCCCCGGCTGGCCAGAATGACGCCGCCACGACGGCGCAGGCAACACGCATCCTGGTGGCGAGTGCCGCCAAGGGCGAGGTGTCGGCCGACGACAAAGCCTATCTTGCAAAGCTGGTAGCCTCCCGCACCGGGCTTTCACAGGCCGATGCCGCCAAGCGCGTCGATACCGTCCTTGCCGGCATCGAAGATGCCAAGAACAAGGCGAAGGCGGCCGCCGACACGGCCAGGAAGGCAAGTGCCACCTTCGCGCTCGTCGGCGCCCTTTCGATGATCGTTGGGGCTTTCATTGCCAGCGTTGCCGGCGCGCTCGGCGGCAGGCAGCGCGACGAAGACGAAGCACTTTTCGTCCGCGGCTGACACAGCCCGAGCCGCCTTCGGCATCCATCGATAATTACGCCCGCTGGCTTCGCCGGCGGGCGTTTATCGTCGAGGATACGTCGGCCAACGCACGCCCGCTTCCTGCGACAAACGCCGCTGCGACGGCCTCACCGAGCCTTGTTGCCTTCTCGCCGCTCTTCCTGCCGTTTCTCGATTTCGTAGGAGAGCCAGCGGCAGAACATGCCGATGATCGAGGTGGTGGCTCCCCCGAGCAGACAGGCCGTCGGACTTTTCAATGCGCTGTCCCAACTGACGGTCGCCAGCAGGATCATGCTCACCGTTGAGATCAGATAGCCTGCGCCCTTGAGCGGGTGAAGCGACGATCTGGTCATGCTGGTCCGCCTTCGAGATTGAACATTCAATTCTGACCGAGATTCCGTTCGCGCAGTGTCCCTCCAGAGGACTGGTGGGCTGTAGCTCAGGCCTCCCTCGTCGCGGCACTCACAAGAACCATTGGGCGATCAGGCCGACCGACGACATGCCCATTGCCGATGTCGATAGCCAGCCCAGTGCGCGCAGCCAGCCTTGGACCGGGAATTCTCCCATGATGTCCTTGCGGGCAGCCATCAGCATCATCACGACCATGACCGGCACGGCGCACATGCCGTTTATCACGGCGCTCCAATAAAGCGCCTTGATCGGGTCGATCGGGGTAAACATGATCCCGGTGCCAAGGGCGGTCGCCGCGGCGAGCGTGGCGTAGAAGGCCGCTGCTGACCTCGGCTTGCGCTGAAGGCCGACCGGCCAGCGCAGCGCTTCGCCGACGGCGAAGGCCGCTGAACCTGCCAGCACCGGTACCGCCAGAAGGCCCGTGCCTATGATGCCCGCCGAGAAGATGATGAAGGCGAACTTTCCGGCAGCCGGCTCCAATGCCTTTGCCGCGTCGGTGGACGAAGCAATATCCGTCACCCCTGCCTTGTGGAGCGTGGCGGCCGTGGTGAAGATGATCGCGGCGCCGATGAGGTTCGAAAAGGCCATTCCAACCAGTGTGTCGGCGCGTATCCGGCCGAACGCTCTGGATGCCTGCCACGGCGCCCACCGCAGCGGCCTGGCTGTCGGCTTGAGTTCCTCCTCTTCGACCTCCTGCGAAGCTTGCCAGAAAAACAGGTAGGGCGAGATCGTTGTGCCGAGTATGGCGAGCAGAGTGGTGAAGAAGGTGCCGCTCCATTCGATGTGCGGGATAAACAGGCCCCTGGCAGCATCGATCCAGCTGACATTGGCCGCGAACATCGCGACGACATAGGCGAACAAGCTCAGCGTCGTCCATTTGAGGACCTTCACGTAGCGTGTGTAATCGAGGAAGACGGTTGCCCAGACGCAAACGATTGCGAAAGCAACCACGTAGAGCGAGCTGGGGCCGCCCACCAGCAGTTTCAATGCATCCGCCATCGCGCTGAGATCGGCGCCGATGTTGATGACGTTGGCGGCAAAAAGCAGCGCCACCACGACATATAGCAGCGAAGCCGGATAATACCGGCTGAGGTTGCCTGAAATTCCCTTGCCCGTGGTGCGCCCGATGCGAGCGGCGATCTCCTGGATTGCCGCCATCAGGGGGAAGGTGAACAGCATCACCCAGCCGATGTTGAACCCAAGCTGGGCGCCAGCCTGGCTATAGGTCCCAATGCCGGAGGGATCGTCGTCGGAGGCGCCGGTGATGAAGCCTGGCCCGATCGTGCGGAGGAACCGCTGGAAGGGACCCTTCGCCAACGTGCTGCTTTGTTCTCTGTCGATTTGGGAACCGATTTCGGTCATGGCAAGGCCGCCGGCGCGTGGTCGGCGGTCAGCGCGAGGTGCGCCATGGATTCGGGACGGCTGTTCCGCATTGCATAAGCACCGGCTAACGAAGGCATAGAGTAACCGGCGGATGGACGATCGGTTCCAGAGTGACCGTCACCTCGGCATGCGGGCCGAGGTCCTCATCCACATTTATTAGCGGCCGTTTCCAGCCGACCGTGCGAAAACCGCGCGGGGCAGGCATCCGCTCAATGCGAGAATTTTCGTTTGAAGGATTTCATCCCCTCCGCCAGCGAGGCCCTGGCCTCGGCGGCGTTCTGCCAACCCTTAAGCTTGATCTTCTTGCCGGTGCCCAACGCCGACGAAAGGAAGAACTGCTCTATTTCGCGGCGAAGATCCTGCGGGACATCTGTGATAGTGACGGGCTTGTCCTGTGCATCTTGCTTGTGCGGGCAGAAGATATACCTGTCGTTACGAACCTTCGAGCCGTCGGGATCTTGCTGCTTCACGCGGAGCGCGCCCAATAGATCGCATTTTATGACAACGCCCGGGGCGGCGGCGGCCTGATGGATGACGAGCCCGTCCAGTGGATCGCCATCGTCCCCCAATGTCGACGGCACGAAACCCCAATCATAGGGGTAGGTGTTTCCCACGGGAAGAGGGCGGGAGTATTCGAACACGCCGGTCTTCGGGTCATAGGCTAGCTTCGCGGCCGATCCCCGCGGCGTCTCGATGACCACACGAAATAGCTTACGAGAGGTTGCCGGAAGTCTGAGGTAATCAGCCATTTCGAATCGGGCGCCGCGCCTGGTCACTTGCGCAAGGTGAACTTTCACCGGCAGGCGAAGGTTCCATGGCGAGGATGCGTTGTAGATCGTCGGGGACAGTTGGAGGCGGGGCCAATCTCGGCAATCCGGTGGCAAGGCTAACTCATACGATTGCTCCGCCGGCACTTTCGCTCCGCAACGGAACATAAGCGCCGGTGGCGGGTTCGGGGCGCGGCGGCGGCATCCCTGTCGCCATCGGGGTCCCTCACTCCCGATAGAAGCCCGTCCGCTCACCCCTCCGGACGGGCTTCTCTGTGGGGGCAGAATTTCTTTTAGCCGGAAGAGATCGGCATGGCAGACAACAACGCCTGATCAGCAGCAGCAAGGGCAGGAGAAAACAGAAGAGCCTTGATCAGTGCCGGCCCTTAAGGAATCTGGCCTCGCGTACCAATGAAGTCCAATCGGTGCCGATGAGCCTGATCAATTCGCGAGCTTCGTCCTCCGAGATGTCCGTATCCTTGGCTAGGCGACGAGCAAGCAATTCGACATCGCCCCGCGCCGCTTTCCCGTCTCCGGTTTGGGCTTCGTTGCCGTCGTTTTGGCCAGCCATGTGCCACCTCCTCGATACGAACTGTCGAGCCGGCTGCATGTTTCATACACCCCGGCAATTTAATCTTTGACGGTGTCTCGCCAGCGGCAGGCAATGCGGTTTGATGCTAGTGTGGCTCGAGGTAAGTCGGATCGAGCTCGGCGTTCTGCTGCAGCTTCTGCCGGTCGAGGATCGTCACCGTGTGGTTCGCCGGTGCCGAAGGGGCAGGGTGCTCTCGGCCACGGTGGCCTTCGAAGCGAGCTTCATCCTCCACGCTTCCGGTTGGCTGGAGCAGGCCCGCACGGTGTCGTTCGCAAAATTCCGCCGCGATTGAAAAGGGCGTTGTCGCGAGACAGCGCCCTTCCTGGCTAGGCAATCGGCTGCTACCAGCCTTGGCGGCTGTACCATTCATCGATGTCGCGGCGCACGCGATCCTTCTCGAGGCCGTAGCGTTCCTGGATCTTGCCTTCGAGCTGGTCGCGTTTTCCCGCGATACGGTCGAGGTCATCGTCGGTGAGCTTACCCCACTGTTCCTTGACCTTGCCCTTCACCTGCTTCCAATTGCCTTCGACGCGGTTCCAATCCATTGCCGAACCTCCTGTTGCACACGGAAGGCTAACGGCGGTGCGGTCGCGAGGTTCCTGTCGCAAGGCTGTCTTGTGTCCGGCATTGGGCTCGATGGGGTCCGCGTCATATGAAAGCGCCAAACGTCCCATCTCAAAATTCGCAGGATGCGGCGGGAACATTCGCCCTGTGTCGATGTTCTTGCATGCAGGCGGCGCGCAGCCCCGCTCCCCCCGCGAAAGGCGCGCCACCGACCGGGTTCAGACCCGAGCAGCCCGCCTCGGCCGTCCCTCGCCGGGGCGGGCTTTATTTTTGATGATTGGAAGGAACATGCTTCACCGGGCAGCCAAGATCGCCGAGCAGGCCCATAGTAGCCAGAAAGACAAAACCGGACGACCCTATATCGAACATCTGAGGCGCGTCGCCGATGCGGTCGAGACGCTGGATGAAAAGACCGTCGCCTATTTGCATGACGTCGTAGAGAAAGGCGAGGGCTGGACCCTTGAGCGGCTTGAGCAGGCCGGCTTCAGTTCATCGGTTGTCGCGGCCGTCGATGCGCTGACGAAACGGATGGACGAAAGCGAGCAGGGGTTCATCTGCCGCGCCGCCTCGAACGCGCTCGCCAGGTCGGTCAAGGAAGCTGATCTGAAAGACAATCTATGGCAGGCACATCAGGCAGGGCTTTCTCCAGCCAGATATGAAACCGGCCTTGTGGTGCTCCACGGATTGAACGCCAGCGCTTAGGCGCGCTGGCGAGAGGCCGAATCCGCTTCGCATCCGGCCCGGACATGGCCCGAGTATTATTTCGGCCTCTCTTGCAAAAGTGAGAATTAAGCGCTACATACCGACAATCGATCTTGTTGAACGAACGTTGTTTTCGCGCTTCAGCGCCCAACGATATTCCCTCTCAATTTCGAAGAACCCGGCGTTTGGTCAGGTGACCAAGCGGCGATGATTTACGTCGATTGAAAGGAAATCGCAATGAGCTCTGGAACCGTAAAGTTTTTCAATTCCACCAAAGGCTTCGGCTTTATCGAAGTCGGCAATGGCCAGCCGGATGTGTTCGTTCATATCTCGGCCGTTGAGCGCGCCGGACTGCGCTCGCTGGTCGAAGGCCAGAAGGTCAGCTTCGATATCGTGAAGGATGCCCGCAACGGCAAAAGTTCTGCCGAAAACCTGCAAGCCGCCTGATCACAGCGCCTCGGGGTCCATGACCACGGATGTACTGGCATCGGCCTCGTAGGTGCGTTGGAGAAGGTCGGGCTTTGCCCGGCCTTTTTTGATTAAGGAGAAGAAATGAAGTCCCTATCGGATACCAGTCTGTTCAAGCCGGTTCCGTCTCGAACGGAAGCCAAAACCGACATGACGTCTCGTGTCGCGCGGCAGATCGTGGATCTGGAAGCAACTGCCAGGGAGGCCAAGACGAAGCGATTGCGCGCCGCCAGGCTGGCACAGGAAGCGGACGCTCCCGCGCCACCGCCGAAGAAATCCGTTTCGAAGCGCAACAAGAAGGCGTGAGCACGAATCCGGCGCCGGCCTGGACGGTTCTGCGCTATTCCCGCGTCAACTGCAGCAGATCGCTGGTGATATCGCCGCCGCACGTGCGGCTGTCCAAGATCTTTTCGAGATCGTTGCGGTTGTCTTGGCCAAAGTCGCTGGGCAGATCAATCGCCGTCCGGGCATCGTCGTCGAACTCGATCGGCGCACCATAGAGTTGGGCGACCTGCATCACCAGATCTTCGATGTCTTCGCGGGCGATGTTCTCGGTCAGATTGCTCAGCCTGATCTCTTCCGAAAGCCGGATGATGTTGACGATACCCTTGATCCGCAAGGCCCACTGGACCCTGTGATGAGCGTCGTCGCGCAACCGGATGGAAAATCGTTGGAACATGGAATGCCTCCTTTCCCTGGAGGTTATCCCTCAATCGCCATCATGCGTCGAACCATCCCGGATGGCAAGCAAAAAAGCTAAAAGGACTAGACAAATCAATCGGTTAGCATAGACCAACAAATGTGGTTTCGGTGCATCATTGGTTTCGTTAGTTCATCCCGCCTTTTACGGCATAAGCGTCCTTGACGCCCTATACGGCGAATCCTACTTCTACTTACAATGAGGCACTTACTCATTCGTGGCATTTTTGTCTGTGAAGGAGGCAGGCATGGCTGATCTCGAACGGCCGCAAAGGTTGCAGATCATGCTGACCGACGAGGAGCTGGCGGCGCTGGAGAACTGGCGTTTCGAAAAACGCATGCCGAGCCGATCGGCCGCGGTGCGCGAACTGTTGCGCCGTGGGCTTTCGTCGGACGGGTTTCTGACCGCCGACGCAGGCGCGAAGTCGCAGGATTTTGGCGTGATATCGGCGGAGAGGGTGGGCAATGGCTCCAGCGACTCCAAACGGTAAGCAGATGCCATCACCCGACGCGTTGCCGTGCCTCACCGTCGGCCCTAATTAATGAACATGACAAGTTATGGGGGGATATTCCGACAAAACGCCAATGCCGACGCGCGCCTCGCGGCGATCGTCGATTCGTCCTATGACGCCATTATTGGCAAGAACCTCAACAGCATCATCACCGACTGGAACCAGGCGGCCGAGCGCATGTTCGGCTATACCGCCGAGGAGGCCGTAGGCCAGTCTATCCTGATGCTGCTCCCCGAGCATATGCACAACGAGGAGGCCGAGATCATCGGTCGGATTCGCCGGGGCGAGGGCGTGGGGAGTCACGAGACGACGCGCAAGCGCAAGGATGGCTCACTGATCGCCGTGTCGATCACCGTGTCGCCGATCAGGAACAGCGCGGGCGAGATCATCGGCGCCTCGCAGATCGCCCGTGACATCACGCCCGCCAAGGAAAGCGAGCGCCGCATCCGGCTTTTGATGCGCGAGGTCAATCACCGCGTGAAGAACCAGTTCGCGGTGATCCTGTCGATGGTTAGGGAAACCAGCAAGCGCTCGACCGACCCAGGCGAGTTCGAGGAATTGATCCGGGCCCGCATCATGGCGCTGTCGCGCTCGCACGACCTTCTGGTCACCACGGAATGGGCCGGCGCCAGCCTGTTCGACCTTGTCCAGGAGCATTTGAAGCCCTTCGGCCACGAAGACCGCATCTCGCTTTCCGGGCCGCTTCTGACGCTGCAGTCGAATGCCGTTCAGAACCTCGGCATGGCCTTCCACGAGCTCGGCACCAACTCGTCCAAATATGGCGCTTTGGCCTCGGGGGGCGGTCGTATCGAAATCACCTGGAAGGTCGAGACCGGCCCGGAGGCGCAGCGCCGCTTTCATCTTCTCTGGCATGAGACATCCGGCACGGCCGCAACCGCGCAGAAGGCGCCAGAGCGCAAGGGCTTGGGCGAGCGCAAGGGGTTCGGCACAGTGGTGCTGCAGCGGGTGGCGCCGCAGTCGCTGAGCGGCTCCTCCAGCCTGGAGCGATCGCCCGACGGCCTTAAATGGACGCTTGACGCACCGATCGAGGCAATCGTCGTGCCTCAGCTCGGTATCGAAGACGAAAGCGATTTCAAGGGCTGAGGCGCCTGCGGCCGGCTCTCCCTTGCAGATCTGTAAAAATGCATTACATCATGTAACAGAGCGTGCAATGTCCACGCGGATACATTTGCTTTGGCCAAACTTCATTCATGGAGGTTGTCATGGCAATGATGGAAGCAAGAAAGACCCTGGACTGGATTACCCTGGTCCTCGCGATCTGCCTGTTCATCTCACCCTGGGTCATCGGATTCACCGCGGCGATGGTGCCCGCGTGGAACGCTTGGATCGTCGGCGTTCTCCTCGGCGCGCTGGCGCTGGCGACGCTTTCGGTGTTCGCCGAGTGGGAAGAATGGGTAAGTGTGGTCCTCGGGCTCTGGCTGATCGTGTCGCCCTGGTTGCTGCGCTTCGCGGCTGACACGAATGTCATGGCCACGCATGTCGTCCTCGGCGTGCTCGTGGTCGCGGCATCGGCCTGGGCCGTCTGGGACTTCCGTCATCCCCACGCGCATGCGTGAGCGGTGACTGAACGGGAGCCCGCCGCGCGAGCGGCGGCTCCTTGGACTTTGATCTCTTGGGCATGGGGCAAGGCGGCTGTTGCGGCGGCTTCACGCAATTGCTGCAACCGGAAACCTTTTCGTGCATTCTTGGGAATGGCCTCGATGCTCCACCCCGACACCCCCGCCAAATGCTGCTCCTATTGCGGCGGCCGCGACCATGAATTCGAGGAGTGCCCGAAACGCAAGGCCGACGCCGAGAAGGAAAAGGTGGAGCGGGAGCCCGAGCCGGCCATAGTCAGGTTCCCATATCCTCGTCCCGCGTTTTCCGACCAGTAGATCGCCTCGCGTCGCCATAAAGACACCATGCGGCGCGGGCCTGCGCGGCCGGCGTCCATGGCTCGATCGCAGACAGGGTACCGTCGAGCCGACGTCTCAATTTGGCGCTCGCCTTATCCCCTCTGCGCACGCGCCGCCGCCTCGGCGAACGAGATGTCGCCCTTGATCTCGCGCATTGCCATCGAAGTCACCGTGCGGCGCACACCGGGCAGGCGGCTGAGTTCCTCGCGCAGCATCCGGTCGAGCGCCATCATGTCGACGGTGACGATCTGGAGCAGATAGTCGGCTTCGCCTGTGGTGGCGTAGCAGCGGCGGATCAGCGGGTGCTTCTTCACCGCCGCTTCAAAGGCGTCCGACACCTCGAAGTCGATCGACACCTGAATGAAGGCCTCGATGCCGAAGCCGATCCTGGCCGGGTCGATGCGGGTCGAATATCCGCGGATGACGCCGGCCTCTTCCAGCGCCTTCACCCGTTTCCAGCAAGGCGTCTTGCTCAAGCCGACCTCCTCGGCGAGTTCGCCGAACGAGATGCGCCCATCGCGCTCAAGCGCGGCGACTATTCTACGGTCGAGAGCGTCCAGCGTCATTCGTTCTCCAATATGACGGAAGATGCAGAGATCGTCCTTCACTTCACGTCACTTGAATAACAGAAAGGAACAATGTTCAAGCCGAAAGCGCTATCCTTGTCGCCAGGTCGAAAACCTGCCGCGAGGAGGCTAAGCCATGGACAAGACGGACTATCACGCCCGCATAGAGGCGCCCGAGATGCGCGACTACGGCGTCTATCTGAAATGCGACCGGTTGCTCGCCTGCCAGAAGCCGCTCGCCGAGATGGTCAATGCCGACGAATTGCAGTTCCAGATCGTGCACCAGGTCGAGGAACTTTGGATGAAGCTCATCGCCTATACGCTGGTCGATGTGCTCGACTATCTGGAGAGGCAGGACACCCACCGCATCATCACGCTGATGGGCCGCGTGCACCGGCTGATGCGCATGATGACGGCGCAGCTCGATCTCCTGGAGACCATGTCGCCCAAAGAGTATCAGCAGATCCGCCTGCAACTCGGCAATGGCAGCGGCCAGGAATCGCCAGGTTTCAAGCTTTTGCTGCGCCTGCCGCCGGATCTTTGGCGGGCCTTCAGGCATGCCTATCTCGACGGCCGCGGGCTGACCGTGGCGGATATCTATGACGAGCATTACGACCACGGGGATTCCTATGTGGTGGGCGAGGCGCTGATCGAATTCGACGAGCTGTTCCAGAAATTCCGCGCCAATCACCTCTATCTCATCCACCGCTCGATCGGGCTGGGCGCCAAGTCGCTGAAGGGACGGCCGGTGGAAATCCTCGAGGGCGGCGCCCGCCATCGCTTCTTCCCCGAGCTCTGGGACATTCGCTGCGACATGACCGACCGCTGGGGCGCCGAATACGGCACCGTGCGGGAGTCGATCAGCCATCCGCCGCAGGTTTCTCCTTCTCCCCTTGTGGGAGAAGGAGGCCGCGAAGCGGCCGGATGAGGGGTGTTCCAGGGAACACCGACGTCTCACTTTGCTGGAACACCCCTCATCCGTCTCGGCGCTGTCGCGCCGATCCACCTTCTCCCACAACGGGAGAAGGCGAGGCGCCGCGTCCTCGCCTCGAACAATTTTTCCACCGCCTGTCGGAACCTTCTCCCTGCGCCCGTCCTTGGGGGCATCACTGCTTCCACCATCCGGAGGGACACTCGTGGAAAACACTCAATCGACCTGGCAGACCGTTGCCATTCTCATTGCTCGCCTGATCTTCGCCGCCATGTTCGCGATGGCCGTCGCCTTCAAATTCATGGATATGAGCGGCACCGCCGGCTACATCGCCGCCGCCGGCTTTCCATTCCCGCTGTTCCTGGCCTGGTGCGCGGCGATCCTCGAAGCGCTGCTGGTGATTGGCTTCCTCACCGGCGCCTTCATGACGCCGTTGGCGCTGATCGGCTCCTGGGCTTTGCCTTCCATGGCCCGTCCCACTGGGCCGGAAACCAGGCCGAGTTCGGCGCCTTCATGTCGCATTTCCCGTTCGCCGCCGGCCTGCTCTACGCCGCCGTCCACGGCCCGGGCAACGTGCTCGCGCTGCGCCAGGGCTGGCCGGGCCGGGCCTGAACCCTTCCTTCTCCCCGTTTACGGGGAGAAGGTGCCCGAAGGGCGGATGAGGGGCGGCGCCAGCATTTCAAGGCGCCTTCCCATGGCTTCACATCTGATCGTTATACGGCTCCTTCATCTGCCCGACCATGCGCGCCAGCTTGGAGAAGGACGGCATGTCCGCTTCCGGCTGGCACTGGTTGGCGAGCTCGAGCAGCCGGATCGGGAAATTGATGGCGTCGCGGTTCGAGGCGGAGATCGCCTCCGAACGCTCCTCGCCGGTCTCGCCTGCTTCGGCCTTGCGCAGCGCGATGTCGATTTCCTCGACCGTGAGCACGCCTTTCTTGACGAGCACATGGTTGACCGCGGCGACGGCCATCAGCAGGCCCTCGAGTTGGAGATTGGCGACGTTCATGGCGTTCTCCCATTGACCTCGCCTCAAGAACGCATGAGCGGCGTTTCCGATCCGAGCGGGGACGCCGGCGCGGGCTAAGCCTCCATCCACCGCTGGCCATACTCGCTCCAGAGCTGCCTGATCTCGCGGTTGCCGAGCGGCGGCGTCTGGCGGTCGCCATAGAAAACGGCGACGGCGCTGAGGTCGTACTGACCCTCGGCCTGGGCGATGAAACGAATCGCTTCGCCCAGTGGTCTCGAATGGAAGATCGGATCGGCCTGGCCCCGGCCCAGGCTGCGAACGCCCGAAATGCTTGCAGGCACATGCCGCATCCGAAAGACGGATGCCATGGCAGGTCTGTCCATGCTGCTCTCCGCGATTCCCTTAGGGAATGATCCCATAAGCTCCGGCTAATGACCAGCCCGGGACAACCGGCCACAGCCGGAGGCAGGGAACAACAAAGAAGAAGGCCGGGCGCGATGGCCTGGCCTTTCTTTCCGCGCGGCCGCAAGGCATCTCGCGCTAAACACCGTTGATCGGTTCAGCCGCTGCTACGTGTGCCAGCGGCGCAGCCAGTCCGGCTCGGGGTCGTCGGTTCGGCTGATCGCCATGCCGGCCAGTAGTCCGACCAGGCCGCCGATCAGCATCGCCGTCGAGAAGGTGCCGGGGTTCTGCTGCACCGTTTCCGAAACGCTCTGCGCCTGGCTGCGCAATTGCCGGGCCGCGCGGGAGGCGCGATCCGATGCGCCGCTGTAAAGGTTGGAGGCGCGGTTGGAGGCGCCGCTATAGAGGTTCGACGCGCGTTCGGCCGCGCTCTCATACCAGCCATTCGCGGCCTCCGCTTGCTCCTCGGCTTTGTCGGCCAGCGCGCGGTTCAATCGGCCGACCTCCCGCTTCAACTCGGCGATCTGCCGCTTCATTGTGCCTTCGGACGCCCTGGAGGAAGCCGCGCTGCTGCGCGATGCGCTCCCACTGCGCGATGCGCCGCTGCGCGAGGCGCCGCTGCTGCGCGATGCGGCGTTACGGGGACGGGCCGCGCTGGCCGGGCTGGTGCTCGGGGTGCCGGTGCCGTTTGCCGCGCCGCCGCTGCTGCTTTCGTTGTCTGCCATGGGTTTCTCCTTTGTGCCCTTGCAACGGTCGGGAAGCTGCATGGTTCCCCGCCGGGATTTCCATGCCTGCAACCAGGGAGCCGTTCACGAGACAATGGCCGAGGAGCTTGCTTCCACGGCCATTGGAGCAACGAAACGTTTTGTCGAGCTGCAGTCCTACTTGCCGCAGTTCTTGTCGTTCACGTTCGGCTGCGTCGTGCCGGCGGTGGAGCTGCCAGCGTCGCCCATCGAGCCCTGAGGACTGTTCGGACAGTTCTTGTCGGCGTTCGAATTCATGTCGCCGCTGGTCACGCTGCCGGTCGTGCCGGTATCGGGCGCCATCTGGTCAGGCGACGGCGTGGCCGGCGTCTTCGGGTCGACGGTGATGGTCTGGCCGCTGCCGCCCGTGCTGTCATTGCCGCTGGTAGTGCCGGCGGTCTGGGCCATCGCCGCGGTGGCGAGACCGATCGTCAGGGCCGAAGCTGCAAGGATCTTCGTAAGCATGATCTTCTCCTCTGTGCGAGACGGTTCGTCTGTCGCGCTGCGACCAAGGGTGGAACCCATCGGACCAAGGTTGGTTCCGACGAAATTTCGCCCCGCTTTCGGCTGGCGGCTCAATCTAGGGCTGTGGGACGCGGCGCCGTCGTTGTTGGAGGAGGGCGCGTCTTGAGGGAGGTGTTTTCAAATGATAGGAAATTTTGCCTAATTATATACTTGACGTACCGAGCTTGAAATGAGACATGATTCGACCGACAGGCTGGCAGATATCTACGAGGAAATTTTGGGTCTGATCGAAACGCATTGCGAGGCGATCAGCGCCGTTCGGGCGCGTGTTCTCGCGGCGCAAATTGCGTCCCTGATGGAACTCCATAAACGTCCTGCAACTGCAGCCAAAGCTGCATCCCCTCACGGAGAAGCTCACTGAACCGATCTGCGCAAAGGTTGATTTCAGCCGAGCGATAAAAATAGTCGGCGCCCATAGGCCATCCTTCTATAAGATCGAACTTTCTCTTCCTTGTCGAGTAATAGGAAGGGCCTAGGTAATAGCCAGAATGTTTGATACCGTGCTTTTCCAGTGTCATGCCATGCACCATGGCATGCACGATCTTATTGCGCTCCTTGTTGGCTTGCGCGAAAGCAGATAGCAATTTTTCAACTTCTGCTTTCATTTCAAGATTCTTTTGCGTTTCCTTGCGCTTTAGGAAGAACTCTTCGGAGGCGATCTGAACCAGATCTAGGCGGCCTAAGAAATTTGATGGAGTACCATATACCTGTGATGCCGCGAACGAGGGCGTCTCACAAAAGAACTGAAAAAGCCGGCACAATATGACTTCACCGTGTTCCCATTCGGAGGACGCTCGACCGACCGCTATCCATATGGTTGCCTGATTGGGGTCGCCTAAATATTGTGGTGAGGGCTTCTTGCGAGAAGGCGGAGTCCAGTCAGAGATTGTCATGACAATAACCCCCAGAGACAAAGACCAGGAAAAGGGCGACGAGGTATTGCGCCGCCTTTTGAAAACGCCGCCAGACCATAGGACGGCCAAGAAGCCGGTTAACCGGCCGTTAACCGAGAAGCCTGCAAAACAGAAACCGGGCGGCAATCCCGCGAAGAACGACCGCCCGGAAGACTAGTGACCTAGGTCACTTCGGCTTTTTGATAGTCTCAACAATATGGGTTCTCGGATGGGTCACGGCGGTTTTAATCGTCGTGAAACGTCCGTTACCCGCGTTTCGACCAATCTTGCTCATGCGTATCACCTCCTTTCCCGGGCAGTGGCCCGCGCTCAGAGGTGTGCCCAAGAGGTGTGGCGAACGAATCGCAAGACTCGCGAATAATGAGGGAAACGCCTACTCAGAGTCGAGTCGGCGTTTCTTGCGAAGGCGAAGGAATTTTCGCGCTTTTTGCTTAGGCGTGACTGGTTTCACCAATCCGCCGATAGGTGAGACGCTTGTCGCGAGCCATGCGGAGCAGATCGGCGGCGCGTTCGGTATCTGACACTTTCAACGCGGCGCGGCGGTTATAGCGGAAATCGAACTCGGCAAGGTAGCGGTGCAAATGAGCCTCGCCGCAATGCTGGTAGACGCCGATCATGCCGCGCTTGAAGACTGAAAACACGTTCTCAATCGTGTTTGAATGGACCGTCTCGCCACCTTCGTAGCGAACGTATTCGCCGCCCGCATGATTGGTCGTCTTGTGCGAGGCGTATTCCTCGCCAGTACGGGTATAGAGACGCGAGGAGTCGGTGTAGAGGTTCGAAGCGCGGTCCACATTGCGCACCAGAACATCGCGCACGGTCGAAGCCGTGGCGTCGTTCAAATGGAACATGCGCACGTTGCCGCCGCGCTCGACAAGACCAACGACAATGCGCTTGTGTGCACCGCCACCAGATTTGAGATAGGGCCGACCCTTACGCTGCGGCGACGGCGTGCGCGGCGTCTCGCGCTTGCCAATGTAGGTTTCATCGGCTTCGACCGTCTTGCCTTCGCCACCAAGCGGGCCGGACGACTTCACGTCTTCCTTCATGGCTTCGCGAATGCGGTGCGCCATGAACCAAGCGGTCTTGTAGGTGACGCCGAGCATACGGTGGAGCTGGTGCGCCGACATGCCTTTCTTGGACGAGGCGTAGAGATGCGAAGCCAGCACCCACTTATTGAGCGGGATTTTGGAACGCTCAAAGACGGTGCCGACAGTCACAGAGAACGGCGCGCGGCATTCGTTGCACTTGTAGACACCGGGGCGCGTAGATTTGCCGGCAAGTTTGGTGATGCGCTCGGGATTGGCATTGCCGCAATGAGGGCAATAGGGCCCGTGCGGCCAATGGATGGCTTCCAAGTGTTCGCGGGCCTTGTCGGCGTCGTGGTAAATCTCGGCAGTTAGATCGAACATTGCGGTAACTCCTTGGGTTTGTTATCGCAAATCCGCTCTGGTACGTCAAGTATATAATTAGGAAATTTTGCCTATTGGCTATTGCCCGGTGAGGGCAGCTATGCTACTATTTTGTCCATGGTGCTGATTTGCGCCGACGACCCGCCGCCCGGCGGGTTTTTGTTTTCTTGTCTTTCGAAGCTCTGGCAGGAAAGAGGGGCGCGCGAAACAGCGCGGCGCTTCCGATTGCCGGGGTGGTTTCACCTTGAGGCCTCCATGCCACGCTATGCCACCATGATTATCGCCGATGACGGCGCCGAGATTGTCAGCGCCATCGGCGAATTCGAGAGCGCAAGCCTGCCGCACGGTTCGGGCCGCGTCGAGCAGGTCGCGCCCGGCGTGCGCATCGGCATGGTGCGTGGCGGCACGGTCGATGCCGTCGCCGGTTTCGGCTTTCCGCCCCAGGGCCTTAGCCCCTCGGCAGCCCGCGCCGCCATCGCGACATTGAAGGCAATGGCCGCGCCGGCGGCCGACGGCGAGCCCGCCAAGCCGACACGTGCCAAGCCGCGCAGGAAACCTGCGCGCAAGCTGCGCAAGGCTAAGGCGGCAAAGGTCGCGGCATCCGATGCGGCTGCCCATGGCTGATGAAAACGAGGCCGTGCTGCGCAAGCCCGCTGGCGCGAAGCGGGCAGCGCGAAAGCCGCAGGCTTCCCGCGTCGATGCCGCTTTGCCCAGCCGCCCGAAGCGCCCGCGAAAGACGCTCGTCGACGACTTCGCGACCGCCCTTCGCGCCGACTTCCGCGCCCATGGGGTCGGTGTCATCGCCGCGGTCAGGGCGGAAAAGCCGGACCAGTATCTGAAGGTCGTGCTGACGCTGCTGCCCAAGGATTTTTCGCAACGTGTCGATGCCGATAATAAAACCAGTGTCGAGCAGTTGTCGGACATCGTGTTCGAGGTGGTGGTGCGAAGATTCAACCAAGCTCCGGATTCCTAATCCAAGCGCGGCGGAGGCGAAGCCGCGCAGGCGTTGATCGGCAGATCGTCGACGCCGGATACGACAACACTTCGATCCCGGTGTCCGCGTTCGCCCCTTCGAGCCGCTGGAAGAATCCAGGCGCAGCGCCTATCTATGGAGCAATCCAAAGGAGGTATGACATGGCTTCTTCCACCGAGCGCGCGGTCCTTGCCGGCGGCTGCTTCTGGGGCATGCAGGATCTGATCCGGCGCTTGCCCGGCGTGATCTCAACGCGAGTGGGCTACAGCGGCGGCGATGTCCCCAACGCCACCTACCGCAACCACGGTACCCACGCCGAGGCGATCGAGATCATTTTCGACCCGGCCAGGACCAATTTCCGCACGCTCCTCGAATTCTTCTTCCAAATCCACGATCCGACGACGAAGAACCGCCAGGGCAACGATATCGGCGCGAGCTATCGTTCGGCGATTTTCTACACCAGCGATGAACAGAAGCGGGTCGCCGAGGACACGATAGCCGACGTTGACGCGTCCGGCCTGTGGCCTGGCAAGGTCGTCACCGAGCTCGCCCCGGTCGGGCCCTTCTGGGAAGCGGAGCCTGAGCATCAGGACTATCTCGAGCGCTATCCCAACGGCTACACCTGTCATTTCGCGCGGCCGGGCTGGAAGCTTCCGGTCCGCCAACAGGCGGTCGCGTCATAATTAGGGCTGTTTGATATAGCCAATACGCGTTTTGATCCGCTCGCCGTGCCGCAAGGCATGGCGGGTTTTTTGCGTTCCGGCCTGCCGCCCGGAACGAGCAGGCTCAGCCCTTGGCGCGGCGGCCTTCCTGTTCGTGGCTGCCGATCCAGTGAGCGCGGATGCGGTCGCTTGCTTCGAGGTAAGCCATGTCGATCAGGTAGGTCAGAAGCTTCTCGCCATCAGCCTCGGCCTTCTGGCGAAGTTCTCGCAAAATCCCCTGCGCAAACTGCAGGTTTTCCATTTTGCTAGGCTGGTCCATGGGTGCCCCCCAAATGCATGCGCGGTAAGTTTGGCTCATTATGCTTGTATGAAGATTGTGGCCCCGCTCGCGGCGAAGCTGTACTCGGTTGCACCGATGCCCGATCAACGAACCTGTTGGACATCGGGCGGAAATGTCGATATTTTACGCGCCCAATCGGATAGCGAGCATGCACGAAGACGAGGGCAGCACTCCTGACAAGTTGCAAGTCATGCTTGACGTGATTGCCAGGAGCGGGTCCTCGATCGAGAGCGGGCAGGCCGATTTCGGCCGGTTGAGGGCCGATGCCGCCAAGGCCGCCGGCGTGCTGATCGAATTTTACGGCGATGCGGCCCTGGAGCGGGCCAGGCTCATCGAACGCCGATCGCCCCAGTCGCATTTCGCGCGCATGGTCACGGCTGAAGTCGGCAGGCGCGGCAAGCGAAACTAGCCTTGAAACAATCGGCGAAAGTGGCTTCAGGACGATCTTCGCCTCCTCAGCCTTGGGCCAAGCCGTTGCTCGACCTCTTCCTCGATATTATCCAGAAGATAGGACACCAGGTCGTGTCCGATCGATCGCGCTATGTCCTTGGCCCGCCCGACATGGTTGTGGATCTCGCGCAGCGCCTGCTCCTCGCCCGCGGCATCGTTCGTTAGATCAATGAACCAGCCAGGATAGAGGGCCGCCTCGCCTGCCTCGTCGGCGTAACATTGGCCGACGGCCAGGATCTTGCGCAATCCCATCTTTTCGGAACGGACCCTATAGACCTCCCGGAAGCCGGACCTGCGCTCCACGGCCTTGCGGATAGCCAGCCGAACCCTTGAGCGGTCGTCCTGATCGATGCTTTGCATGCATCGCTCCAGCGACGCGCCGTGCGAGAATTCGTCGAGCGTAAAGCCGAAATAGTCTGAAAGATTGGCGTCGCCATAGACACGGTCACGTTTGATGTCCCAGGTCCAGAACCCGTCGACCGGCGGATACCGCATATGCATAGTGCGGCCGTGTTCAGGCGCCGACTTCACGAAAACCGCCCCGTCCGGTCTCAAGATTCGCCAGTATTATGTAGCAAAAAAGGGAAGAAACAAAGATGGCCTTTTGTACAAGGTGGGAAGTCATAAGGCTTGCTGCGGGTGAAAAAGGCGGGACGTCCTATTTGATATGACCAGAAAAGAGAGCGGGAAGGGAATTTCTTGAGCCGAAAGAATTTTCACTTTGGTATTGCAACCGCAGCTTGATCTTTCACATGATAAACGCGACGGACGAGCTGGCGAAAAAATTCCAGAGTGGGATTGCCGCAACAAGCATGGTTGAAAATTTCTTATATTTTGTGAAACGAGCAAAACTTTTTGCGTCGAGTGCCTGGGCCCATCCAGCCCATGGCCTCATGTTCTGCCGCACTGCAAACGTTAGCGGCGGCCGATTGGCCGTCAACCGACCGCTGGTTGAAAAGCAAAACTTCGAGGAAAGTCCGAGCATATCAATCCACAGTCGAGCACATTTCCGGATTGCCCGGTGGCGGCCGCTAGACTGGAGGTCGTTGTCGTCCCCGACCAACGTCCGCCAAGAGCCCGACCTAGGCTGACCTTTGCTGTGGATCGACGCCGGGTTCATCACCTGCAGCCGAATCATCGGCGACCCGGTCATGCTCGAACTGACGCGCCGCAGGCAGAGGTTGCAACCAGGGCTCGCGGCGTCCGATCCAGAGTTCGTAGCTGGGCACCAACCCTTCGGTTGGCGCAATGTCCAGACTGCCGATCGTGACCTCGGCCTCGTCATCGCTGACGAACGGAACGCGGCTTCCGCAGGTGGGGCAAAAGCTTCGAGTGCCATAGCTGCTGGTAATTCCGGTGGTTTCGAACGCTCGTAGCGGCCATACGGCGTAGGCATGAAAGGCCGATCCGCTTGTCTTGCGGCAGTCCTTGCAGTGACAGAGGCCGACCCGGAGCGGCTCGCCAGTGACGCGGAACTGCACGCCGCCACACAGGCAACTGCCGCTGCGCGCGATTTCAGGCATTGCCGTTCCTCCTGCGGTTATGCGCAGAGCCAAGTTTCTCTCGCGCCCGGGCCCGCTGCCGGCTGCTAAAACCCGCAAGAGCTTGTAATGGTTCCGCGCCGGCGCAAGGAGCAAGGGTCAGTCGGGAAATTTGATCGGCTCCTTGCGCCGATAGGCGCGGCACTCGCCGTGCTTAGTCGGAACCGTCGTCGAGACTGATACTTCCGGCCAGTCGCACTCGTTGCCGAACTGCCGAACGAACCGGTCATAGGTGTTCGGACCCGTGGTCAAGACCGCGGCATGATCGCCTTTGATCAGCGCCTGCGTCTGCGCGCAAGTCATCGCGCGCGTGTCTGGCCCGGCGTAGGCGGTGCTCACGTTGCACAACATTGCGCCGGCCCACAAGATTTTGGCTGCGGTGGATGCGATCGACGGGGTTCTCATGGGACACCGGCTTTTGAAGTTCCGGGTGTCGAATATGGATCGCGGCTAGAACACCGCAAGATATTTGAGCAGCGAAATGATGCCGATGATGATGACGATGATCTGCGCAATCTGGCGCGCGCGGGCGTCGAGTGGCAGGCGCTGCACGAGATAGAGCACCAGGATCACCACCAGGAAGGTGATCAATATGCCGATAAGAATGGATGCGCCCATGTGCCTGCCTCCTTCCCAATGTGCCCGGATGGGCAGGCCCCAACGTTGCAAGCTGCGAAATCGTTCCGCGCGGCTTAGGCCCGCCGGACGCGTCGGCGCAAACAACGGGCGGCCGCCAGCGTCGGGCGGAACATGCGCGCAGTTCGGGAGTTCACTTCCTCAATAGCGAAGCGCGGGACCGCACAGTCAGAAAGAGGAAGAGACCATGGGCCTCGGCACGATTCTCATCATCATTCTCATTCTCGCCTTGCTTGGCGGCTTCAGCGGGCTTGGCGGCGGACCGTTCTACGGAACCGGTTATTATGGCGGCGGCGGCCTCGGGCTTGTCCTGGTTATCGTGATCATCCTGGTGCTGCTCGGTCGGATCTGACAGCCCACGGCGCGAGCGGGCCTCAGATATCGCGAGGTCTGGCTACGTCGGAATTTAATCACAGCAGGCTCGGGCGATGCCGGAAGTTTCCGCAACTGCGGCGTTTGGCGGCCGACCGGCACTCCACGATCTCGCTAGCCCTGACGCCCGCTGCATTCGAGGCAGACGATGCTGTGTCCAGGACAATTCAGCCTGTGCGTGCCTTCCGGGCAGCAATGACCGTTCGAGCTCAGCCAGCGCGCGCAAACGAAAACCTTCTTGGCCCCGTGACAGCGGGAGCATTCCTGCGGACGCACCAATTCCTCCTTTGACGGAATGCGATGTTCCGCTTCAACGACCGTGTTCATCCGTTTAGTCCCCAACGCCTGGATTATCGGTCATATATGTTAATTCACCATTCTTTACATTAGGGTTTATGAATGTGAAACCCACGAAAGCGTTATCGCACTTCATGTGCTTGCGCGCTTTCCCTTTGCGCTGCCCTTGCTAAATGTGGGGCCGCTCCACGCAACGGCAGATTCTGCCGGGCACGGCAGGCAACGGGAACTTTCTTAGCAATGACATGGACAGGCGCGGGCGCGCTTTTCATCCTGGTAGCCACCTATGCCGGCGTCGCCGTCGGCCGCATCCCGGGCCTGCGGCTCGACCGCGCCGGCATCGCGCTGCTGGGTGGCGCGGCCATGATCGCCATCGGCGCGATCGGCATCGAGGAAGCCTACAAAGCCATCAATTTCGACACCATCACGCTGCTGCTCGGCATGATGATCGTGGTCGCGCATCTGAAAGTTTCAGGCGCGTTTCGCGCGCTTGGCGGCTTTGCCATCGAGCATGCCCATGCGCCTTTCATGCTTTTGGTGATGGTGACGCTGTTGACCGGCGTGCTTTCTGCCTTCCTGGTCAACGACGCGATCTGCCTGGTGATGGCGCCGATCGTGGTCCATGTCACACGGGTCATCAATCGCAACCCGGTGCCTTACCTCATCGCCACCTGCACGGCCTCAAACTGCGGCAGCGTCGCCACCATCACCGGCAATCCGCAGAATATGGTGATCGGCGCGCTGTCGGGCATTTCCTATCTGGCCTTCACGCTGGCGCTCGCGCCAGTGGCGCTGTTCGGCCTGCTCTGCGTCATCGTCATCGTGCGCATCGTCTACCGCACCGAATTCTCTCGCCCTGCAGAGCTCAGCCCGGAAGTCTATCGCGGCCGCATGTTGCCCGGGCAGGTGCTGAAGGCCACCATCGTCTGCGTGTTGCTGGCGCTCGCCTTCTTTGCCGACGTACCCGTTGCCAAGGCGGCGCTGATTGCCGGCGCCTTCCTGCTGGTCACCCGGGCAATCAAGCCGCGGCGCATCTACCGCGAGATCGACGGGCCATTGCTCTTCATGTTCGCCGGCCTTTTCGTGGTGGTGGCTGGCGCCGAGCGCGCGCTGCTCACGCCCGATATGATCGCCTGGGCGAAGAATATCGGCCTCGACGATGTCTGGCGGCTCTCCGGCTTCACCGCGGTGCTTTCCAACATCATGAGCAATGTACCGGCGGTGCTGGCGCTCCGGCCCTTCATCCCCGGCTTGGAAAATCCGGAGCGCGCCTGGCTGGTCGTCGCGATGAGCTCGACGCTTGCCGGTAACTTCACGCTGCTCGGCTCGGTCGCCAATCTGATCGTCGCCGAGCAGGCAAAAGCGGCCGGCAAGGAGCTTTCCTTCTCCGCTTTCTTCAAGGTCGGCCTGCCGCTGACGCTGGTGACGCTTCTCGCCGGCACCGCTTGGCTTGCCTGGTCCTGAAAGGCGCTGTCCCGGCCGCGGATAGCACTGACCGGGAAAGTCCAGGTCTAAGCATCCTCTTTGCCTGCCATCCGTACCCGCACCAGCGTCGCGGCGGCGCAAGCCGATCTATGATGGCACATGGACGCATGTCACCCGGCCGGCTGCGATAAGACGAGCGGCGCGGCGCTCGATCGAATGGCGAGCGGGGACATCCCTGGGTGATCGGTCTAGCTCTATGCCACCGCTTTGAGCGGCGCCGATGCCTGTACGCGCGCGGCCGCCGCCAGTAGGTCGGTCTGAGTGATCAGTCCGAGAATATGCCGCTCGCTATCGACGATCACCACGGCATGGCTGCGGCCGTCGGTCAGCACCGGCAGCAGGCTCATCGCCGGCGTGTCGGGTGAGGCTGTGCCGGCTTTCGACATCACCCCTTTCACGGCGTCGGTCGCTCGTGTCAACTCGCGCAAGCCGACCGCGCCGGTGAGACGGCCGTTCGTGTCGAGCACCGGCAGGGTGCGGATGTTGTGGTCGATGAGTTGTTTGCGCGCCTCGTCGGCGGAGGCTGTTTCCGTCACCGAGATCACATCGCCGGACATGATGTCCCGGCAAAGCAGCGTGCGCTGCGAGCGCACCATGGCCTGCAGTTCGACCTGGCGCAGCAGGCGCTCCAGGTCGTCACGGTCTATGTCGAAGGTCTCGTCGAGCGCCGACAGCGCGGCGTCGACATCCTCGGGCCGGAAGCCGACGCGCTCTGCCGGCGGCCGGTCGGCGGTACCGTGCCCGCTGGCGGCGGGCACATGCGCATGCGGATAGTTGCGTCGCGACAGCTTATGGAAGAGGAAGCCGAGCGCCACCAGGATGGTCGAATTCAGCGCCACCGGCACGAAGGGAAACAGGAAGCTGGCAGCGGCAACGGCCGGTCCGCCGAGCACGCCGGTAAGGGCCGCGGCGCCGCCCGGCGGATGCAATGAGCGTGTGAACGACATGGCGGCGATTGCCAGCGCCACCGCAAGGCCGGAGGCTATCACCGTGTCATGCACAAAATGCGCCACCGTCACGCCGACCAGCGCCGAAATCGTGTTGCCGCCGACGATCGACCAGGGTTGCGCCAGCGGGCTCGACGGAACGGCAAAGAGGAGCACGGCGGACGCGCCCATCGGCGCCACCAGCATCGCCACAAGTGGGCCGCTGCCCATTGCAAGTCCGCTGATCATGCCGGTGAGCGCGATGCCGATGGTCGCGCCGATGCAGGCAAGCAGCCGTTCGCGAAGCGTCGCGCCGGCAAGGATCGGAACGAAAAGGCGAAAAGCCATGACAGGCCCTGTCAAACGGGGAAATCTTGTGCGGTTGGCAATGCCGCCAAAGGCGTAAGTTGGAAAGCTAAACCAATCCGTTTCGTCGGCGGCGAGGAGAATATTATTGCACGATGCGGAGCCAGTGGCGTGCCGCCAACGGCCTCCACTTTGCCAATCGCGTCAAGCCTTTACGACGGTTTGCGGAATCGGTTCGGCAATTCCCCCGAATGTCCTAGCCTCGGCGAAAAGTGTGCTGGTGCGGCACCGCAATCCGGCATGACCATTGCGGGAAAGTCCAGCGAGGCGCTGCGCGCGCCTCTCCCTTCGAGGTGACTGATCAAAGGGACCAGCTGATCAAGGCGCCACCTCGACATGGCCTTTCATATTCGGATGAAAGCGGCAGAAATAGTCGACCGCACCCGCGGCCTTGAGCGTAACCTTGCCCTTCGACTTTGCCGGGATCATCACATCCCAGCCGCCTTTGACCGTGGCGGTGTGGGCGATCACGTCCTTGTTCGTCCACTCGATCGTGTCGCCGATCTTGGCCTGGACGCTTGCCGGCAAAAAGACCAGCTTGTCGATCGTCACCTCTATCGTCGCCGGGAGCGCTGGCGACGCGATGAGCACCGTCGCCAGCATCGGCGCAAGAAGCAGCGGCCTCATTTCAGCATGCCGGCGACATGTTCGGCATGCTGCTCGTGTCCCTGGAATATCTTGAGACCGGTCTCCAGCAGGCTCTTCAACTCGGCATTGTTCGCCGAAGGGATGAGTAGGGTTTCGAGCGCGCCGTCGACTTGCTTATGATAGGCCACCTCGTTGTCGATATAGGCCTTGTCGAACGCAGCCCCATTCAGCTTCGCCAGCTTGGCGCGTTCTTCCTTCGCGGCCTTGGCCAGCGCCTTGCTGGTGTCGTTGTTCTCGGGTGTGACCTTCAGCTTCTTCACCAGGTCGAGTGCCTGCTTGTTCACCGCCTCATGGTCGCGCTCCATGTCTTTGGCGAAGTCCACGACTTCCTTGTTCTTGGACTTCTCGATCGCCAGCTTGGCCGTTTCGATGTCGATCGTGCCAGCCGTATAGGCGATGTGGGCGATCTGCGGGTCGGTGGGCTTTTCGGCGGCTAGCGCCAGCGGGGACGTGCTCACGAAGAAAAGGGCGGCGAGGGCGGCGGTCGGTCGCATAGTCATGGGATCTCCTTCGCCCGGCGGCGCTGGCCTCGGGCTTCATTTGGTGTTGACTGCCATTGGATGCGGGCGACAACGAAACGTTCCCGGAAAAAGATCGGGAGATCGAAATTACGGCTCGAATCCCAGCCTTTTCATCACCGCCTGCGTCAGCCGCTCGCAGCGACGACCGGCGAAGGGGAAGGCGTCGAGCAAAACCGGGCCGATCTCATCGTCGAGCGCCTTGCGCACCAGCGCTCGCGCCCGGTGCAGCCTGGTCTTCACCGTCTCGGGCTTCACGCCCAGCAGATCGGCGGTTTCCTCTATGCTGAGGCCCTCGATGACACGGGCCACGAAAACGGTACGATAGTCATCGGGAAGGCTGTCGGTCGCCCGTTCGACAAGCCCGAGGATCTGCCGCTGCGCCATCGTCCGCTCCGGATCATCACCTGGATTCAAGTCGTTTTGGTTCAAGGGAAACCGGATGATCTGCGCCTCCGGATTTCCGGGCATCGCCACGGTGCGCCTGCGCTTGCGCAGCCGGCCGAGCGCTTCGTTGATGACGATGCGCGACAGCCAGGTGGAAAGCGAAGCCTCGCCGCGAAAGCTGCTGAGACTAGCGAAGGCGCGCATATAGGCCTCCTGCACGATGTCCTCGGCCTCGGCGTCATTGCGTACCACGCCGCGCGCGATGCGGTAGAGCCGCTGGTTGTGCGTCTTGATGATGGCGCGGAACGCATCAGGATCGCGCGCAAGCGCCCGGCTGACCAATGCTCTGTCACCGGCCTCGGCCGCACCAATTTCGGCGGCTTCAATAGCAGGCTGTCTCATCTCGCCCCGATCTCCCGGCAATGTTACATGCGCGATTGGATGCGCCTGCCGACAAAAGGTTCCCGAACGGGTTGCACCGGCCATGCTACCCTTGGGCAGAGGCTTGTCTGGTCGGAATCTTCCGCTGATCAGGCCGTCACTCGGCGGCAGCCGCCGCGGCGAGGCCGCGGAGAATGTCGGCCTTCAGGTCCTCGACATCCTCCAGCCCGACCTGCAGCCGGATCAGCGGGCCGGCATACGAACCTTTGGCAAGCGTGCGGTCGCCAAGAATGACCGGAACGGCGAGACTCTCATAGCCGCCCCAGGAATAGCCGAGCCCGAAGATCTTGAGGGCATCGAGAAAAGCGTGCTGCGCCTTCTGTCCGCCGCCCTTGAGCACGACCGAGAAGACGCCGCTCGAGCCGCAGAAATCGCGTTTCCAGAGCGCATGGTCGGGATGGCTTTCAAGCGCCGGGTGCAGCACTTGCGCGACGCCCGGCTGCTCCTCAAGCCATCGCGCGATATCGAGCGCGCTCTTGCGGTGATGCTCGAGCCGCACCCCCATGGTGCGCAGGCCCCGCAGCACCTGATAGATGTCGTCGGGTCCCGAACAGCAGCCCAGCGTGCAGAAACTCTCGTAGAGCTGCCTCCAATAGGTCTCGTTGGCAGAAACCGTGCCGAGCAGCACATCGGAATGGCCGGCCGGATACTTGGTCGCCGCATGGATCGAGATGTCGACGCCATGGTCGAGCGGCTTGAAGTAGAGTGGCGTCGCCCAGGTGTTGTCCATCATAACGATAGCGCCCGCGGCATGCGCCGCCTTGGCGATCGCCGGGATGTCCTGCACCTCATAGGTGTTCGATCCCGGCGATTCGGTGAACACCACCTTGGTGTTGGGCTTGATCAGCGATGCGATGCCGGCGCCGATGCGCGGCTCGTAATATTCGACCTCGATACCGAGCCGTTTCAGCATCATATCGGCGAAGTGGCGCGTCGGGTGATAGACGCTGTCGACGATCAACAGGTGATCGCCTGCGGCAAGGAAGGCGAGCAGCGGCACCGTCACCGCTGCCAGCCCCGAAGGCACCGCGATCGTGCCGGCCGAGCCTTCCAGAGCATCGACGGCGAGCGTGAGCGCATCCATCGTCGGCGTGCCGCGCGTGCCGTAAGTGTATTTCTGGCTGCGCCCTGCCATCGAGGCGGCGTCGGGATAAAGCACCGTCGAGGCATGCACGACCGGCGGGTTGACGAAGCCGAAATAGTCGCGCGGGTTGTTGCCGGAATGGGCAAGCAGCGTGTTGATGCCCATTTCGATGACGTCTCTAGCCATTGTTCGTCGCCTGTCGAATGATGTCAGGGACCAGCCATAAAGCGGCGGCAAGGCCCGCGCAACCGCGCCGGGCCCGCCAAAAGCCGGTCTTTCGCTAGGCCAATCTACCGGCGTGCGCGCCCAAGAAGCACGGCTATTGCCGAAGCGGATTTTACTGCCCGGCCATGGATTCGCGGCGATGCAACTTGACTGATTTGTTTGCATGGCTTGCCGGTTTCATGGCGCTCCTGTGCGCAATTCAGGCATTCGCGGCAATTGCTTTTCAAACCTCCCGGGATTCGGTCATTTCCCTTGACCTCACAGGAATAATCGCCTTCGATGCGTTTCGTGAACGGGAGGCAGCGCATCGTTACCGATGCGGGTCCGGGAGTGGGCCTCAAGTGGGAGCTGCGTTCACAAACGAAAAGATCAAGCGTCGCCTGGCAGCAGGGGCGCCTATGACAGAAAAGGGTCTGTGGGTCATGAAACACATTGCAATCGGCATCCTTGGCGTCGCCGCGCTCGGGTTCATGGCGTCCGCCGCTTCGGCCGGCACGCTCGATACCGTGAAGCAGAAGGGCTTTATCCAGTGCGGCGTCTCGACGGGCCTGGCCGGCTTCTCGGCGCCGGACGACAAGGGTGAATGGAAGGGCATCGATGCCGATTTCTGTCGCGCCGTCGCGGCCGCCGTCTTCGGTGATGGCTCCAAGGTTAAGTTCACGCCGCTCAGCGCCAAGGAGCGGTTCACCGCCCTGCAGTCGGGCGAGATCGATATCCTGTCGCGTAACACCACCTGGACCAGCAACCGCGACAGCGCGCTCGGCCTCGATTTTGTCGGCGTCACCTATTATGACGGCCAAGGCTTCATGATCAACGCCAAGAAACTGCCGGGCGTGAACTCCGCGCTGCAGCTTTCGGGCGCCGCCGTCTGCGTGCAGAGCGGCACCACGACCGAGCTCAACCTCGCCGACTACTTCAAAAAGAACAAGATGGAATACAATCCCGTCGTGTTCGAGAAGCTGGAAGAAGTCAACGCCGCCTATGACGCAGGCCGCTGCGATGCTTACACCACCGACCAGTCCGGCCTTTACGGCATCCGCCTGACGCTGTCCTCGCCGGCCGACCACGTCGTGCTGCCCGAGATCATCTCCAAGGAGCCGCTCGGCCCGGCCGTGCGCCAGGGCGACGACCAGTGGGCGCATATCGCGCGTTGGACATATTTTGCGCTGCTCAACGCCGAAGAAGCCGGCATCACCCAGGCGAATGTCGACGAGATGAAGACGTCGACCGACCCGAACATTCAGCGTATCCTCGGCACCGAGCCCGACGGCAAGTACGGCGCCGATCTCGGCCTCTCCAACGACTGGGTCGTCAACATCATCAAGGCTGTGGGAAACTACGGCGAAATGTTCGAGCGCAACGTCGGCTCGGGCAGCCCGCTCAAGATCGCGCGCGGCATCAACGCGCTGTGGACCAAGGGCGGCCTGCAATACGGTCCGCCGATCCGCTGATTGAAACGTGATCCGGGAGGCAGGTCGTCTGCCTCCCGGTTTCTCTTTCCAGAGGACGGTCCATGGCTTCGCAGGAAATACTTCGCGAGGAGCCGAGCCGCGGCTCCTTCATCAATGACCCGAGAATACGCAGCCTGTTTTTTCAGACGCTGGTTGTAATCCTACTGTTCAGTTCGATCTGGTGGATCGTCCACAACGTCATCGAAAACCTCCAGCGTTTGCACATCGCGTCAGGCTTCGGTTTCCTCAGGAGCAGGGCCGGCTTCGACATTTCCGACACGCCAATCGCCTACACGTCCGACTCGACCTATTTCCGCGCACTTGTCGTCGGCTTGCTCAACACGATCATCGTTGCCGTCGCCGGCATCGTGCTCGCCACGATCGTCGGCTTCACCATCGGCATCGGCCGCCTGTCGCAGAACTGGCTGATCCGCAAGATCTGCACGGTCTATGTCGAGATCTTCCGCAACATCCCGCCGCTCCTGGTCATCTTCTTCTGGTATTCCGGCGTGCTCGCCGTGCTGCCGCCGCCGCGCGAAAGCATCCATCTGCCCTTCGGTTCCTTTCTCAATCAGCGTGGCTTCTACTTGCCGCGGGCTGTCTGGGGGGACGGCTCCTGGCTGATCGGCGTCGCATTGCTGCTGGCCATTGCAATGGCTTGGTTCGTTGCCCACAGGGCGCGGCAGCGGCAGAAGGCAACCGGTCAGCAATTCCCGGTCTTCTGGACGTCGGTCGCTCTCATCGTCGGCCTGCCGGCGCTCGCCTTCCTCCTCGGCGGCATGCCGCTGGCCTTCGATTTCCCGAAGCAGTCGACGTTCAACCTGACCGGCGGCTTCTGGATCAAGCCGGAATTCCTGTCGCTGCTGCTGGCGCTTTCTTTCTACACGGCGGCCTTCATCGCCGAGATCGTACGCGCCGGCATCCGGGGTGTCAGCAAAGGACAGACCGAGGCGGCGGCGGCGCTCGGCCTGCGTTCCGGCCCGATTCTGCGGCTGGTGGTTATCCCGCAGGCGATGCGCATCGTCATTCCGCCGCTGACCAGCCAGTATCTCAACCTGACAAAGAACTCCTCGCTGGCGATCGCCATCGGTTATCCCGATCTTACCGCAACCGCCGGCACGGTGCTGAACCAGACCGGACAGGCGGTGGAGGGCGTGTTCATCATGATGATCGCCTATCTGGTGCTGAGCCTCGTGACGTCCTTTGTCATGAATATCGTCAACGCCAGAATGGCGCTGGTGGAGAGGTAGGGCCATGCAGGAACACGACATGTCCTGGGTGCGCACCGAGATGGTGCTGGCGCAGCCGGCGCCGCCCGAAGAACGCGGCGCCTATGCCTGGGTGCGCAAGAACCTGATCGGCTCGGTCGGCGACACCATCCTCACCGTGCTGGGCATCGCCATCGTGCTGTGGATCGTGCCGCAGGTTATCAACTGGGCCTTCATCAACGCCCAATGGAGCGGGCCGGACCGCACGGTCTGCACCACGGCCGCGCAAGGCGGCATCCAGCCCGATGGCTGGACCGGCGCCTGCTGGGCCTTCGTCAACGCCAAATTCGGCCAGTTCATGTTCGGTACTTATCCCATCGAAGAACGCTGGCGGCCGATCCTGGTCGCCATACTGTTCGTGGCGCTGCTGGTCCCGATGCTGATCCCGCGCGTGCCGCGCAAAGGGCTGAACGCCATCCTGCTCTTCGTGGCGCTGCCGATCGTCTCCTTCTTCCTGCTGATCGGTGGCGCGTTCGGCCTGCCGTATGTCGAGACCGCGCGCTGGGGCGGTCTGTTGATTACCCTCAGCCTCTCCTTCGTCGGCATTGCCGTGTCGCTGCCGATGGGCATCGTGCTGGCGCTCGGCCGCCGCTCGAAGATGCCGATCGTCAAATGGCTGTGCATCGTCTTCATCGAGATGGTGCGCGGCATTCCATTGATCACCGTGCTGTTCTTCGCCAGCGTCATGCTGCCGCTGTTCCTGCCGGAAGGCGTCACCTTCGACAAATATCTGCGAGCCTTGATCGGCGTGTCGCTGTTTGCCGCCGCCTACATGGCGGAGGTGGTCCGCGGCGGCCTCCAGGCAATCCCGAAAGGCCAATATGAGGGCGCCGACTCGCTCGGCCTCGGCTACTGGCAGAAAATGGGCCTGATCGTGCTGCCGCAGGCGCTGAAGCTGGTCATCCCCGGCATCGTCAACACCTTCATCGGCATGTTCAAGGACACCAGCCTGGTGCTCATCATCTCGATGTTCGACCTGCTCGGCGTGGTGAAGCAGAATTTTGCCGATGCCAACTGGGCGACGCCGCAGACCGCCAGGTCCGGCCTAATCTTTGCCGCCTTTGTATTCTGGCTGTTCTGCTTCGGCATGTCGCGCTATTCAATGTACACCGAACGCCGGCTCGACACCGGCTACAAACGCTGATGCATGTCGCCCAAAGTATAGCGGTTTTGGGGTGACGACATGCATCAAATCAAACGATAAAAGGGGAACCAGCCATGGCCACCGAAAACGCCGTCAGCGCGGAAGAGATCAAGGTCAACGCCGCCAAGATGCACATCTCCACCACCGATGTCGCCATCGACATCGTCGGCATGCACAAATGGTATGGCGAGTTCCATGTGCTGAAGGACATCAACCTCAAGGTGATGCGCGGCGAGCGCATCGTCATTTGCGGTCCCTCCGGTTCCGGCAAGTCGACCATGATCCGCTGCATCAACCGGCTGGAGGAGCACCAGAAGGGCAAGATCATCGTCGACGGCAAGGAACTCACCAACGATCTGAAGAAGATCGACGAGGTGCGCCGCGAGGTCGGCATGGTGTTCCAGCACTTCAACCTGTTCCCGCATCTCACCATCCTGGAAAACTGCACGCTGGCGCCGATCTGGGTGCGCAAGATGCCGAAGAAACAGGCCGAGGAAATCGCCATGCATTTCCTCAAGCGCGTCAAGATACCGGAACAGGCCAACAAATATCCGGGCCAGCTCTCCGGCGGCCAGCAGCAGCGCGTGGCGATCGCGCGCTCGCTGTGCATGAATCCGCGCATCATGCTGTTCGACGAGCCGACCTCGGCGCTCGATCCGGAAATGATCAAGGAAGTGCTGGAGACGATGGTGGGGCTGGCGGAAGAGGGCATGACGATGCTCTGCGTCACCCACGAAATGGGCTTTGCTCGCAAAGTCGCCAACCGCGTGATCTTCATGGATCAGGGCCAGATCGTCGAGCAGAACACGCCGGCCGAGTTCTTCGACCATCCGCGCCATGAACGCACAAAACTTTTCCTATCGCAGATCCTGCACTGAGCGGGCGCAATCGCTAATTTTCGGAAGCCCGGCTGGAAACAGCCGGGCTTTTTTTGCATTCGGGCGATCGGACAAGGATCTGCTCATTTTTGGTTGACGCTCCGGAATCGTCGGGCCTGATCGTCAGGCCTTCCTGGAATCGCCCCAGACAAGATGGAACTACCGCATCCGATGAGACGAGTCCTGCGATATCTGGTGATGCTCTTGGGAGCGGTAGTGCTTGCCGCTGCGCTCGGCACGCTGGTGCCGCGTCCGCTCTGGCCGGCTGCACGGGCCGAAGGCGAGGGGACGCGGCACATATTGGTGCTGAGGAATCCGATTCACACCGACATTGCGATACCGGTCGATGATGACGTGCGCCGCCGATTTGCCTTCCTGGTCGATGCCGGCCTGCCGACCGACGCGTCGGAGGCGCGATTTCATCTTCGGCTGGGGCGGCCGCGCCTTCTATCTGGACACGCCGACCTGGTCGCAACTGAAGGCCATGCCGGTGCTGAAGGCGCTTACGCTCGACGCCGCGGTGATGCATGTCGACGTTGCGGGCGCTATTCTTGAGCCGCATCCGGATGTGGCCGGCTTTGACATCGATAAGGAACATTTCTCGGCGCTGCTCGACTATATCGCGGCAAGCTTCCGGCAGGGGCCTGGCGGACCGGTGCCGATCGAAAATGCGGGCTATTCAAGTTACGACCGTTTCTACGAGGCCAACGGCCATTTCAACGGGCTGGTCGGCTGTAATACGTGGGCGGCGGCGGCATTGCGCACTGGCGGCATCCGGACAGGTTGGTGGAACCCGCTGCCGGTGTCATTGGGTTGGTCGCTGAGCCTGTATAATTAGAAGCGCCTCATTCCTTCGCCTCCCTCTGTCCTGCCAGTCTATCCGGCCGTCGGCGCGCTACCGCCTCACTACCTTCCGCTCTTCCCAGCCATAAAGCCAGTCCAGGTCCGCGGCGAGCTTATCCGCCGGCCGCGCCGCCAGCACCAGGTTGCGCGCGATCGCCACAGGTCCCCAGGCGTGCCAGGCCAGCCGATTGAGAGCGCCGCGTTTCAGCACCTTTTCGACGCGCGGGCGTCTGAGATTTTCCCAGATGGCGAGGCCCTGAGCTGGATCGCCGGGGAAGTCGGCAACGAGATTGGCGAGCATCGCGGCGTCCTCGATCCCCATCGCCGCGCCCTGCGCCGCGAAGGGCGTCATGGCGTGCGCGGCATCGCCGATCAGTGCCACTCCCTCCGACATGGTCCAGCGCCGCTGCGCGACCGTGTGGATGGGGAAGGCCGTCCACGGCCCGGCAAGCGCCGCCAGCTTCGCCAGCGTTGCCGCCGTGCTCCGCATGGCTGCTGAAAGTATGGCGGGATCGGCATACCCGGACCAGCCTTCGGCGATGCGCTCGCCCTTGGTGAAGGCCGCCAGGTTGAAGGCGCTGCCCCTGCTCACCGGATAGGCGACCATGTGGAAGCCGGGATGCAGGAAGGTGGTGACGCAGTCGGCAGCGCCGATTTGCATAAAGGCCTGGCCGGCGGCGCTTTCCGCCGGGGCCGTCGCGCGCCAGGCGAGTTCGCCCGAAAAGCGGCTTGCCGCAAAGCCGGTCGTCCGGGCAAGCTGGGCGCGAACCGACGACCAGACGCCGTCGGCTGCGACCAGCAAACCGCACGAGACATCCGTCGCTTTGCTGTCGATTTCGACCGTCGCGGTAACGCTGTGCGGGTCGAAGGCAATGCCGGTAACGCTCGCGCCGGTGATAAGCTGGATGTCCGGCCGCAGCGCCACCGCCGCCATCAGCGCCGCCTGCAGGTCGGCGCGGTGCGCCACGAGATAAGGCGCGCCCCAGCGCTTTTCTGCCGCTTCCCCAAGCGGCACGCGCGCCAGCTCTCGCAGGCTCCTTGCATCCTTCAGCACCACCGCTTGCGGCCGGATCGCATTGGGCAGCAGGCTATCGAGCACGCCGAGCCGGCGCAGGATGCGGGTCGCGTTGGGGGAAAGCTGGAGGCCGGCGCCGGCCGCTTCGAGTTGCCTGGCCTGCTCGAACAGTCTTACCGGGAAGCCACGCTCGGCAAAGGCAAGCGCCGCCGTCAGCCCGGAAATACCAGCCCCGGCGATGACGATCTGCCGGGACGGTGTTTCAGTCATGGTCGAAAGGGGCGATCAGGCGGCCTGGTCGACATAGAGGCAGCCGGCCGGCTGCGTTTCCGTCGCCTTCAGCGATGGCGAATAGCGGTAGAGCGTCGAGCAGTAGGGGCAGACCTTCTCATCGTCGTCGCCCATGTCGAGGAACACATGCGGATGGTCGAAAGGTGGGTTGGCGCCGGTGCACATAAATTCCTTGACGCCGATCTCGATGAACGGATGGCCCGCGTCGTTCTGGAAATGGGGAATGCTGCCGCCTGCCATCGTCGTCTCCAATTGGGTTCGGCCAGTGGGTGTGACCAGCCTGCATCTGGAGCATAACAGCCCAGTTTGCAAGATCGATGAAATCAAACTGTCGCAAAAGCCTGGCAGAGGATAAGTTGAGCCGGTTAAGCGGGTGAGGCCGGTGTCGGAGCGATTCCGTGACGATCATGCGTCACAAAGACATGCTAGAGCGTCGCCGAACGCCAATATGCGGCGCTCCCAAGGACGGTTGCGAACAAGAGCGGGAAACCATGAACGAACTGAAGCCGGTGCAGAGCGAGTTCATCACCGTCGAGGCGGCCAGCCCGGACGGCGGCAATCCCGACCGTTTCGTCAACCGCGAATTCTCCTGGCTGCAGTTCAACCGCCGCGTGCTGGAAGAATCGCTGAACGAGCATCATCCGCTGCTCGAACGCGTGCGCTTCCTGTCGATTTCGGCCGCCAATCTCGACGAGTTCTTCATGGTCCGCGTCGCTGGCCTTGCCGGCCAGGTGCGCGAGGGCATCGCGCTGAAAAGCCCGGACGGCCGCACGCCCGAGCAGCAGCTCGAGCAATTGCTGCGCGAGGTCGAGCGCCTGCAAGAGGACCAGCAGAAGAGCCTCTCGGTGCTTATGACCTTGCTCAACAAGGAAGGCATCGAAAGCATCACCCGTGACGCGCTCACCAAGGATGAGAAGGCCTGGCTGGAGGAACATTTCCAGGAGCAGGTTTTCCCGGTGCTGACGCCGTTGTCGATCGACCCGGCGCATCCGTTCCCCTTCATCCCCAATCTCGGCTTCTCGATCGCGCTGCAACTGCGCCATCGCAAGAATGGCGAGGAGATGAGCGCGCTGCTGCGCCTGCCGGTGGCGCTCAGGCGTTTCATCCGCTTGCCCGACCGCAAGCACCATGTGCGCTTCATCCCGCTGGAGGAAGTGGTCGGCATCTATATCGGCAAGCTTTTCCCCGGCTATGAGGTCAAGGGCTCCGGCACGTTCCGCATCATCCGCGACAGCGACATCGAGGTCGAGGAAGAGTCGGAAGACCTGGTGCGCCTGTTCGAAACGGCGCTGAAGCGGCGTCGCCGCGGCTCGGTTATCCGCATCGAATTCGACACGCTGATGCCGGCTGCGTTGCGGGACTTCGTCGCCGGCGAGCTCGGCGTTTCGTCGAGCCGTATCAGCGTGCTCACCGGTCCGCTGGCGCTTAACCAGATATCCGAGATTGTCGCCATTCCGCGCGACGACCTCAAATTCACGCCCTACAATCCGCGCTTCCCGGAGCGCATCCGCGAGCATGGCGGCGACTGCTTCGCCGCCATCCGCGAGAAGGACATCGTCGTCCATCACCCCTACGAGTCGTTCGACGTGGTGGTGCAGTTCCTGCGCCAGGCCGCCGCCGACCCGGAAGTGGTGGCGATCAAGCAGACGCTCTACCGCACCTCCAACGACAGCCCGATCGTGCGCGCGCTGATCGACGCAGCCGAGGCCGGGAAGTCGGTCACGGCGCTTGTCGAGCTCAAGGCGCGCTTCGACGAGGAAGCCAACATCCGCTGGGCGCGCGACCTTGAACGCGCCGGCGTGCAGGTCGTGTTCGGCTTTCTGGAATTGAAGACGCACGCGAAGATGTCTTTGATCGTGCGCCGCGAGGATGGCCGGCTGCGCAACTACGTGCATCTCGGCACCGGCAACTACCACCCGGTTACCGCCCGCATCTACACCGACCTGTCCTTCTTCACCACCGACCCGACGATCGCGCGCGATGTCGCGCAGCTCTTCAATTTCATCACCGGCTATGCCGAGCCCGCCGAGGAGATGCGCCTTGCCGTATCGCCCTTCACGCTGCGCAAGCGCATCCTGAAACACATCTCGGACGAGATCGTCCATGCCCGTGAAGGCCGGCCGGCGCGCATCTGGATGAAGATGAACGCGCTGGTCGATCCGACCATCATCGACGCGCTTTACGACGCCAGCCGCGCCGCCGTCGAGGTCGACCTCGTCGTGCGCGGCATCTGCTGCCTCAGGCCGCAGGTGCCGGGTCTTTCGGAGAACATAAGGGTCAAATCGATCGTCGGCCGTTTCCTCGAGCACAGCCGCATCTTCTGCTTCGGCAACGGCCACGGCCTGCCGTCGGACGAGGCGATCGTCTACATCTCGTCCGCCGACATGATGCCGCGTAATCTCGACCGCCGCGTCGAAACCCTGGTGCCGATCACCAATCCAACTGTGCATGAACAGGTGCTTGGCCAGATCATGCTGGGCAATGTCATGGACAACCAGCAAAGTTTCGACGTATTGGCTGACGGCACCTCCCGGCGCGTTGTGCTGGAGGAGGGCGAGGAGCCGTTCAACGCGCAGGAATATTTCATGACCAATCCGAGCCTGTCCGGACGGGGCGACGCGCTGAAATCGCATGCGCCCAAGCGCATTGCCCAGTTCAAGCGCCGCAAGAAGAACGCCGCCGCGTGATTGCAGTTTCCCAGGGCCGGCTTCAGGACCGGCGGCCGCTGTCGATCATCGACATCGGATCGAACTCGATCCGCCTTGTCGTCTATGAGGGGCTGGCGCGCTCGCCCACGCTCCTGTTCAACGAGAAGATGCTGGCGGGCCTCGGCCGCGGCATCGTTTCGACGGGCAAGCTCGACCCTGAGGCGGTGACGCGCTCGATGGAGGAATTCCGCCGGTTCCGCGCGCTATCGGACCAGGCAGGCGCCGAGCACATGTACGTGCTGGCTACCGCCGCGGCGCGCGAGGCGGGCAACGGCCCCGATTTTATCCACCGCGCCGAAGATGTGCTGAAGACCGAGATCCGTGTGCTCACCGGTCGCCAGGAAGCCTATTATTCGGCGCTCGGCGTCATTTCCGGCTTCCATCCGGCCAACGGCATCGCCGGCGACCTGGGCGGCGGCAGCCTCGAGCTGATCGATATCAATCGCGAGGCGATGGGCGACGGCATCACGCTGCCGCTCGGAGGCCTGCGCCTGCAGGACATGGCGAAGAACTCGCTGGTGCAGGCGCAGAAGATCGCGCGCCAGGAGCTGGCGCGGGCAAAGCTGCTCAACGGCGGACAGGGCAGGGTCTTCTATGCCGTCGGCGGCACTTGGCGAAACCTCGCCAGGCTGCACATGGAAATGATCAACTATCCGCTCGGCGTCATGCATCACTACGAGATTTCGGCCGACAACGCGCAGACCTTCCTGAAGCAGGTGGCCAGGGGCGAGGTCGAGAAGGTGCGCGGCATCGAGGGCGTTTCCAAGAACCGCCGCTCGCTCCTGCCTTACGGCGCGGTCGTGCTGCAGGAGATCATGGCGGCGATGCAGCCCTCGAAGATCGTCGTTTCAGCCCAGGGCGTGCGCGAGGGCTTCCTCTATTCACTGCTCGACGCCGAGGAGCAGAAGGCCGATCCGCTGATATCGGCGGCCGAGGAACTGGCGCTGTTGCGCTCGCGCTCGGTGCACCACGCACATGATCTGGTCGAATGGACCGGGAAGGCGTTCAAGGCCTTCGGCATTGACGAGACGGAGGACGAGGCGCGCTACCGCCATGCAGCTTGCCTGCTCGCCGATATCGGCTGGCGCGCGCATCCGGAATATCGCGGCAGGCAATCGCTCAACATCATCGCGCATGCCTCCTTCATCGGCGTCGATCACCCCGGCCGCGCCTATCTGGCCCTGGCCAACGCCTATCGCCATGACGGCATCTTCAACGACGGCATCGCTCCCGAGATCAAGGCGCTGGCGCCGCCGCGCCTGCTCGAGCGCGCCCGCGTGCTGGCGGCGATGATGCGCGTGGTCTACTTGCTCACCGCGGCGATGCCCGGCGTGATGCCGAGGCTGAAATGGGAAAGCCGCGGCAACGGCGCGCTCGCGCTGGTGCTGCCGGCCTCGCTCGCCGACCTTTATGGCGAGCGCCCGGCCGGCCGGCTGGCGCAGCTCGCGCGCATCACCAACCGGCGCCTGGTGCTGGCGGTCGAGGGCGGACCAAGTGTGTCGGTGAAATAGGGCCGGCTCACGTCACTTCGGCGCCGATCCCGAAACCGCGCCCGTCCGCCGACCATGCGCCGGCGCCGGCCATGGCGAGCGCCAGGAAGCCGCCGGCAATGGCGATGTCCTTCATCAGCATCTGCTGGTGCAGGAAGGCGAGGGTTGCATCGTCGCCGCCTTGGCCGTAATGGCCGATGAAGCCGGCGGCTACGCAGAAGGCGGCAAGCAAAAGCGCCACGATCCTCGTCTGGAAACCAACAAGGATCAAAAGCCCGGCAATCAGCTCGAACAGGCCGGTGCCCCAGGCCGCAAAAGCCGGCAGCGGCAGGCCGAGGCCGGCAAAATAATTGGTCGTGCCGCCGATATTGGTGAGTGCCTGGAAGCCTGATGGCACGAAGAGCGCGGCAAGAAGGAGCCGCGAGACCAGAAGCAACGCATTGCGGGGCATTGGTCATCTCCCTTGCCGGCATCAGGCCGGCTGCCGGCGCAGTCTACGCCTACAACCGGAAAACGAAAAAGCAGTGCGGAAAATTCCGCACCGCTTTCGTTTCAGTTTGGGAGGATCAGTATGGGAGGAAAAAGATCAGCCGCGCTTGGCGTCGATCGAATAGGCGCCGGCGCCCGAAGAGGCGAGCAGGATGAAGCCGCCGGTGATGGCGAGGTTCTTGAGGAACTGGATCATCTGCATCTGGTCGGCCCAGCCGGTGTGAGCGACCAGCCCGGTGGCGATCGTGAAGATCGCGAGCACCCATGCGGCGATCCGCGTCTGGAAGCCGACAAGAATGGCAAGGCCGCCAAGCAGCTCGATCAACCCAACAACGACGGCGGTTACGGTCGGCAACGGCAGGCCGAGGGCGCCGAAGTATCCGGCGGTGCCGGAAATGGCGGTGAGCTTGCCGAAGCCGGAAAGCAGGAAGATGACGGCGAGCAGAATACGACCCAGGAGGATCGTTGCGGAACTGTTGGACGCGATGCCGTTGCCGGCGACGGAAGAGTTGGTGGACATGGCGGTTCTCCGAACGGGTTGAATGCTCCGTCAGATAGACGACGAAGACTGTTCACTAAAGTCGCCTATGCGGCGACACATTGTTCACAGAAAAATGTTCCTCTCTCCCGCCGACGCACGCGAAAATCGTGTGGTCAGGTCAAGTTAGGGAGCAAATTGTGCTGTCAAAAAATCCCTGTCGCTTTGTCATCCACCGGCGGAGCAAGGAGCGAAGCGACGCGCGCAGACCCTGGAAACTATGCCGTGAGGTCAGAACAGCCGTTGCGATGCAGATTCTGCTCCGCTGCGTCCTTCGGTTCAGGTGACGGCATGGAGGGTCGCCGCGACGGAGCTTCGCTCCTGCTTCGTCCATACATAACGACCTGGTGGGGCCTTCGCGCCGCGAAAACTACCCCGGATGCGTCATGTCCTCCGGCCGCACCAGCCGATCGTAATCGGCTTCGCTGACCAGCCCGGTGGCCAAGGCCTCCTCGCGCAAGGTGGTGCCGTTCTTGTGCGCGGTCTTGGCGATCTTGGCGGCGTTGTCGTAGCCGATGGTCGGCGCCAGCGCCGTCACCAGCATCAGCGAGCGTTCGAGCGCCGCCTTGATGTTGTCCTCGCGCGCCTCGATGCCGACCACGCAATTGTCTGTGAAGGAGACAGAGGCGTCGGCAAGCAGCTGCACCGACTGCAGGAAGTTGTAGGCCATCAGTGGGTTGTAGACATTGAGTTCGAAGTGACCCTGACTGCCGGCGAAGGCAAGTGCTGCATTGTTGCCGAACACCTGCACGCAGACCTGCGTCAGCGCCTCGCACTGGGTCGGGTTGACCTTGCCGGGCATGATCGAGGAGCCCGGCTCGTTTTCCGGCAGCGAGAGCTCGCCGAGGCCCGAGCGCGGGCCGGAGCCGAGCAGGCGGATGTCGTTGGCGATCTTGAACAGCGCGGCGGCCGCCGCGTTGATCGCACCATGCGAGAACACCATGGAATCGTGTGCCGCGAGGGCCTCGAACTTGTTCGGCGCAGTGACGAAGGCGATGCCGGTGATGGCGGCGATGCGGTCCGCCACCTTTTCCGCGAAGCCGACCGGCGCGTTGAGGCCCGTGCCGACCGCGGTGCCGCCTTGCGCCAGCTCCTGCAGGCCGGGCAGCGTCAGCTCGATGCGCTTGATCGACGAGGCGACCTGTGCGGCATAGCCGGAAAATTCCTGGCCGAGCGTCAGCGGCGTGGCGTCTTGCGTGTGCGTTCGGCCGATCTTGATGATGTGGTTGAAGGCGCGGGCCTTGGCGTCGAGCGCCTTATGCAGATGGTGCAGCGCCGGGATCAGATGGTGCGCGACCCGCTCAGCGCAGGCGATATGCATGGCCGTCGGATAGGTGTCGTTGGACGACTGGCTCATGTTGACGTGGTCGTTGGGATGCACCGGCTTCTTCGAGCCCATCACGCCGCCGAGCATCTCGATTGCCCGGTTGGAGATCACCTCGTTGGCATTCATGTTAGACTGCGTGCCCGAGCCGGTCTGCCAAACCACCAGCGGGAAATGATCGTTAAGCTTGCCGTCGATCACTTCCTGCGCCGCCTCGACGATCGCCTTGCCGATGGCCGGATCGAGCCGCTTCATCTCCATGTTCACTTCGGCCGCGGCGCGCTTGACGATGCCGAGCGCGCGCACGATCGAAGCCGGCTGTTTTTCCCATCCGATCTTGAAATTGCCCAGCGAACGCTGCGCCTGCGCGCCCCAATAGCGGTCGGCTGCCACCTCTATGGGGCCGAACGTATCGGTTTCGGTTCTGGTCTTTTCAGCGCTCACGGCAAGTCTCCGGTCTGTCGATTTGGGCAACGGCGTATCGCGTTGCACAAACGGCATCAAGCGGAGATTGCGGGCGGGAAAGATGCAAATCGGTTGAAGGGAAGCTCACCCCATCGGCGGCCCGACAATGTCGATGCCGTTTTCGGCGCACAGTCTCGTCAGCGCCTCAATCATCTCTGGCGTCGGCACCGCCGCCGGCGGCAGGTCCGGCCGTTCGGCCGGGCGGCTAGCCTTTCGCACCATCGTCTCGAAGGCCGAACCGCGCGTCACCGTGAGCGTGCGCGCGCCTTCCGGAGACTCCACCCGGTAAGTGTGCGGCAGGCCTTTTGGCGCGAGCACCGTTTCGCCGGCGTCGGCAATCCGCTCGCGGCCGTCAAGGACGAAACGTATCCGGCCTTCGAGGATATGAAACACCTCGTCCTCATTGTGATGCACGTGCAGCGGCGCGGAATCGCCGTAGGGCTGGCGGTGTTCGATGACACAGATGCCGTCCTCGCCATCGGCCGACGAAACCCGGATGGTGACGAGCGTGTTGTTGAACCAGAGGAGTTCCTTGCCTGCGATCGTCGCGTTGATCATTGTCATCATTGCTCTCCTTTTCGACGGTGACCTAAGCAAGGACGAGCCGGTGATGGAAATCGAATGATCGTATGGGGCGGATTGACGCGATGAATTTGAACGCGCTCGACCTCAATTTGGTGAGGGTGCTCGATGCGCTTCTGCGCGAGAAGAGCGTGACGCGCGCCGGCGAGCAGATCGGCCTTAGCCAGCCGGCCGTGAGCGCGGCGCTCAACCGCTTGCGCCATACGCTGAACGACCAGCTCTTCGTGCGCCGCGGCAACGACATGGTGCCGACGCCGCGCGCCGAGAGCCTTGCCGAGCCGGTGCGCGCAGCGCTGCGCGAGATCGAGCGCGCCTTTCAGCCCGCGACCGATTTCGATCCGGCAAGGTTGGAACGAACCTTCACCTTCATGGGCGCCGATTTCTTCTCCATGCTCCTGATGCCGCCCTTTGCCGCTCGCATCGCGACGGTGGCGCCTGGTGTCTCGTTCCGCTTCCTCGACAGCGCCATAGGTGACGTCTCGAAGCTGCTGCAGGAGGATCGGATCGACCTCGCGCTGGAGCGCCCGCTGGAGGTCGCGGAGTGGGTCTCGAGCGTGGCGCTGTTCGGCTCGCCCTTCGCCGTCATCGCGGCGAAAGACAATGCCGCTCTCGGTCGGGCGGGCATCGCCGAGGGCGAAGAGGTGCCGATAGACCTCTTTTGTGCGCTGCCGCACGCGCTGCGCTCCATCGATGGCTCGATGTCGGGTTTCACCGACGATGCGTTGGGCAGAACGGGCCGGGCGCGCCGCGTCACGCTTGCTTTGCCGCATTTTCAGGCCGTTGCGCTGGCGGTGGCGAGCGGGCCCTATCTGGCGGCCGTTCCAACGCAGTTCGCGGTTCAAGCTGCAAAATCCCTGCCGATTGGTATCTATCGAGCACCGATCTCGATCCCGTCGCCGGCCGTCAGAATGTACTGGCACGCGCGCCGCGACGATGAGCCACCGCATCGCTGGATCCGCGAGCAGATACTCGATGAGGTGGGGAAGCTCGGGTTCAAGGACTGGGACGACACCGCGAGTGCTCATCCGGCGATATAGCCGCGTTGAAGCGAAAATGCAGCGCCGGCAACGCGGGCGGTCAAGCGCGGCAACTATCGCCGGGTATGAACTTATCCAGCTGAGGCCAGGCCGACGGACGCGGGCTGGCGCAACGCCAGCCGCCCCGCGACGAAATCCTTGACCTGGCGCACCGCCTGCTCGCGCGTGACGCTGTCCGGCTGCAGGCCGAGCCGGAGCCACAGTCCGTCGATCAAGGCCGCCACGCCAAGCACGATCTCGTCGGCCAGTTCGGGCGAAGTGAGCCCGCGCAGGCCGGACAAGAGGTTTGAGCGCATGCGGGCGTGGATGACCTTCTGGATGCGCGCCAGCTTCTCGTCGCGCGGTTCCGCGGGGCACCCTTATCCGCCCTCACTTCGCTCAGGTGCCTTCTCCAACAAGGAGAAAGGGGAGATCGACATGGCCATGCGCAAAAAGCGCACCAACGATCCGGAGGGCATGCGCCGACGCGTCCTCGACGTGGCGGAAGACATCTTCCAGGCGCCCGGCTATCACGCCTCGAGCCTCGGCGATCTGATGGCGGCGGCCGGCGTCACCGGCGGCGCGCTGCACCATCATTTCCCGACCAAGAAGGCGCTGGGCTGGCGGTGATCGAGGAACGGGTAGCGGCAGCGGTCCGGGAAACCTGGATCGACCCGGTGCTGGCGGCGCCCTCGGCTCGCGAAGGCGTGCGGGCCGTGTTCGAGGCGGTGGCCGAAGAGCTCGAGCAACAAGGCTATGTGCGCGGCTGCCCGCTCAACAACCTGGCGCATGAACTGTCGCTGGCCGACGACGAGTTCCGCTTGGCGTTGGCCAGGATCTTTGCCGATTGGCGGCAGGCGATCGCTGACAAGATCCGGGCCGACCAGCTGGACGGCGGGGAGGGCGCAATCGATCCGGAGCGTTTTTGCGGCGCTGACCGTGGCGGCCTATTCCGGCGCCATGTCGATGGCCAAGACATCGCAGGACGCCGAAGTGTTGCGGGAGTGTTTGAAGGGGTTCGAAAATTTCGAGCTATCGCCATCGCAGGGCAGGTTGAAGCGGCGGCGTCGCGTGTTGCCACGGCCCAAGATCGGATAATGCCTGCGGGGGAGGAGGCGTGAAGGATTGCGTCGATGACAATGACGCCTCACTCCCTCAACGGCTTGATCGTCTCGAACCCCACCTCGCTCTGTGCGCTCGTCCCCTCATCATACCGCCGCGCCAGCACCGCCTGCAGGTCGGGCGAATAGAGCGCGGTGAAGGTGTCGATGACATTGCCATTATCGCCGATGATTGTTTCGCTGACCACGAGCACGTTGTATTTTGCAGTCGCCGAGCTTATAGATGTCCTTGCCCTTGACGGCTAAAGCCAGAATCTCGGTGCCATTCGGCACCTTTTTTGAAGACAGCCGCACGAATTCGGTCTTGCTCTTGGCGCCCGCCTTCAGCGGGAACAGCTTCTTCAAGTCGCCGAGCGGGATCATCGAGAGCCGCCCGGTGTCGCTGTCGCGGAACACTTCGATCAGCCCGGCATAGAGATACTGCGTCTGCGGTGAGTCTGACTCGTATTTGTTGGTGACCGCGACCATGCCGCCGGGCGCTTGGCGGAATTCGCTGCGGATACCGGGCTTTTCGAGCACGAAGCCGGCTTTCGCGGATTTGCCGTCGACGCAATCGGCAGCTTGCGCGGCGCCGGCGAGCATGGCGAACGTCATGCCGATTGTGAGGGTCTTCATGCCTTCGTCCCTGGATGCATGTTCCAAAGCAATGACAGACCCCCGCCGCGCTGTCGACCCAAGAGCTTTTCATGCCTTAGCATGAAAAGTCTCCAGCGCAGTGGCCGGGCATTGAACTGGACGAGGCGGGTCGAGGGTGTTTAATCCGGTGACGATGAATCGCTCTTCGCCAGCAACCGTTTCGCGCCGCATCTTCATCGCCAGGATGGGAGGTCTCGCTATCGCCTGCGCCTTGCCTCGTGCGGCCTTCGGCCAGACCGGCAAGCGCGTCCAGCCGATCGACGCCACCTTCCTCTTCATCGCCGATATCCATGCCTGCCGAATGGCGAGCGGACTCAGCCCGAACTGCCTGCAGGAAGGCAAGACCGATGCAGCACTTCTGCGCAACATCGCGGCCCTGAACGCGATTGCCGACAAGAAATGGCCGGCCGAGATCAACGGCGTCTGCACCGGCCTCCATTCGGCCGGCACCCGCATCGGCACGCCGCTCGGCCTCGTCACCGGGGGCGACATCACCGACGACGGCGGCGGCCAGGTCACCGAGCCCAGCGAAGGCACGCAGCTTCTGCAGTTCTCCCAGCGCTATCAGGAAGGCATCGGGCCCGACCGTGTCCATATCCCGGTCTATGTCGGGCTCGGCAATCACGATCTCGACCAGAACGGCTCACCGCCGCATGTCGAGTGGTATCGCCGCGAATTGCGCGACTATGTCGAGGTCAATCATCGCCCTGGCGTGTTCTTCAAGCCGCCGGTGCCGGCGACTGAATACGATGTCGACACCGACTGCTATTCCTGGGACTGGGGCGGCCTGCACCTCATCCAGATGCACCGCTTCGCCGGGGACACCGGCCACGGCGCACCGAGCAGCCTGCCCTGGCTGAAGCAGGACCTCGCCACCTATGCCGGCGACGGTCGTCCAGTCGTCCTGTTCCAGCATTATGGCTGGGACACTTTCTCGACCGAGCGCTGGGACCCGGTGAAACGGACCTATGACGACGAGGGCGCCGGCCGTCCGCACTGGTGGGGCGAGGCCGACCGCCAGGCGCTGCTGGGCGCAATCAAGGGCTACAATGTCATCGCCGTCTTCCATGGTCACCAGCATGAAGTGCCGATGATCTATCAGCGCGACGGGCTCGATATCGTCAAGCCGAAGGCCGCCTTTTTAGGGGGCTTGGCCCTGGCGCGGGTGACGGCCGGCAACATGGATGTGGTATTGGGCGAGGCGGTCGGCGATCACGGCGAAATCGTCTTCACCAATGCCTTGGCCAAGCAATTCCAGACATGAAAGGCCGCCTCGTGGCTGCCTCTTGCGATCAAAACCAAAAGACCTTGCGGACCTTATCTTTCACGTCGCCACAGGTCTTCTGCACCCTGCCGGCGAGCTTGTCGGCGGCGCTTCAGATCTGGGTTCGCCGGTTGCCGGTGGCCTTGCCGGCCGCCTGCTCGACCGAGCCCTTCATTTGCTTGGCAATGCCGGCGACCTGATCTCTTTCACCATGCGCGCATGTCCTGGGTCTGGATGGGAGCTGGATGCGAGAACCGCATCCGGCAGCCAACGGACGCAGAGATTTTGGTTCCGCAAACCGGCGTTGCGACAATGACTTTCGGCTCGGACTTTCGGCTCGAAAGTGAAGCGGCTAGGTTGGGCCGCAACCTGCATGAGGAGAGGTCAGTCTTGACTGAATTCACACTGTATATCGGGAACAAGTGCTTTTCCTCCTGGTCGTTGCGGCCCTGGGTGGCGATGAAGCACCTTGAGATACCTTTCGAGGAGGGTTTCGTGCGCCTGCGCACGCCGGAAACCGCCGCCAACCTCGCCAAGGTCTGGCCGACCGGCCTGGTGCCGGTCCTGGATCATAAACTGCCGAAGGGAGGGAACAGGATCGTCTGGGAAACGCTTGCCATCCTCGAATATCTGGCCGATCTCTATCCAGAAAAAAGGCTCTGGCCAGAAGAGCTCGGCGCCCGAGCGCTGGCGCGTTCGGTGGCGACCGAGATGCATTCCGGTTTCCGCGAGGTCCGTTACGGCTGGCCGATGAATCTGCGTCGGCCGAAATCGCACAAGCCGCTCGATGCCGAGGGCGAGGCGCAGCGGGCCAGGATCGAAGCGATCTGGCGCCAGTGGCGCGAGCAATATGGCGAAGGCGGCCCGTTCCTGTTCGGCCATTTCACCGCGGCCGATGCCATGTATGCGCCTGTGGTCACGCGCTTCGACACTTATGGCGGCGAACTGGCGCCCGTCACCCGCGCCTATGTCGACGCGGTGTTGGCGACGCCGGCGATGCTTCACTGGTATGCCGAAGCCGCCAAAGAGCCCTGGCCTGAACCCGGGCCGCACGAACAGGATTGAGCGCGAGCCCCGTCCGCAAATTGCGTCAACTGCTGGGATGGGGGACTTCAAGCCTTAGCGGCGCGGCCTATGTGATGGGACGGGTCGGGCTCTGGAGATTCCTCATGACAACTGCAAATTCACCGCTCACGGACAAGGTCGCGCTTGTCACCGGAGCTTCGTCCGGCATTGGCGAGGCCACCGCAATGGTCCTTGCCGCGGCCGGCGCGAAAGTCGCGGTCGCCGCCCGTCGTGCCGATCGCCTCAAGGCGATGGTTGCGCGCATCGAAAAGGCAGGCGGCAAGGCACTCTCCATCGAAGCCGACCTCGCCGAGGGCGACGATATCACCGCGATGGTTGACAAGGCCGTATCCGAATGGGGACGGCTCGACATCCTCGTCAACAATGCCGGCGTCATGCTGCTTGCCCCTGCGGCCGAAGCCGATCTCGACGATTGGCGGCACATGATCGAGCTCAATCTGATTGGCCTCATGGCACCACCAAGGCGGCGCTGCCGCACTTGAAGGCTTCCAAGGGTCATATCGTCAACGTCTCCTCGGTGGCCGGCCGGGTCGCCAATCCCGGCGCCAGCGGCTATGCGGCAACTAAGTTCGGCGTCGTCGCCTTCTCGGAGTCGCTGCGCCGCGAAGTCTATGCCGACAAGGTGCGCGTCACCGTCATCGAGCCCGGTCTCGTGCGCACCGAACTCGGCGACCACATCACCAACGCGCAATCCAAAGCCGGACTCGAACACCGCCTCGCCACGATGGAAGCACTCACTGCCGAGGATATCGCCAACGCGATCCTCTATGCCGTCAGCCAACCGCCGCGCGTCAACGTCAACGAGATCCTGATCCGCCCGACCGACCAGGAACGCTGAGGCGTCCGTCAATCAGGAGAAATTGACCGGAGCCGTCGTTCGACATAATATGTAACCGAATGGATACGCATTATGCCGCAAGCTGAGCAAGACCGTTCCGTCTTCCGCGCTATCGCCGATCCAACGCGGCGCGCCATCCTCGACCGCCTGCGAAAAGGCCCTGCGCCGGTCAACGAGCTGGCGTCCGCCTTCGCGCAGAGCAGGCCTGCCATTTCCAAGCATCTGAGAATCCTGCGTGAACTCAGTGTGGTCTCCGAGCGGCGGCAGGGCCGCGAACGTGTCTACCGACTGGAACCGGCGGAGTTGAAGGACATCGCGGACTGGATTCTGCCTTACCGCGATTTCTGGCAGCAGAGCCTCGGCAACCTGAAATCCTATCTGGAGAACGAATAATGGCCGTCAGCGACAGACCGCGCGCAATCGCCGACACTTCCTCGGGCACCATCCTTGCCGCGGTGATGATCGCAGCGCCGCCGGAGCGCGTATTCCGCGCCATCACCGCCGAGGATCAGATCCCCCTCTGGTGGGGCGCCGACCACATGTATCGGACGACGAAGCACGTGGCTGATGTCCGGCCGGGCGGCGCGTGGCGCTCCGAGGGCAAGGGCTCCGACGGCCAGGAATTTCACGTCGGTGGCGAGTATCTCGAAGTTGAGCCGCCGCATCGGCTCGTCATGACCTGGAAGGCGCCCTGGGACGGCGACAACATCACAACCGTCAGCTATACGCTGGAGGCGGTCGAAAACGGCACGCGGCTTACGTTGCGCCACGAAGGCTTCGGCCAGCGCCATGACTCCTGCCGCGATCACGGCTCGGGCTGGGAGCGGGTGCTGGACTGGCTTGGCGACTTCCTCGCCAAGGAGACCAATGCCAGGCCGCTTTCGGTCTTTCATTGCCGGCTGATCCCGCCGCGCCCGGATTTCGCTTTCACCTTGACGGAAGAGGAGCGGGCGCTGATGGCAGCGCATGCCGACTATCTGCGTGGCAAGCTCAACGAAGGCGCGGTGATCCTGTTCGGTCCTGTCGCCGATCCGGCGGGTCCCTGGGGACTCGGCATTGTCCGCGCCAGAGACGAGGCCGAAGTCAAGGTTCTTACCGATGCCGACCCGACAGTGCGCTCAGGCCGCGGTTTTCGTTATGAAATCCTGCCTATGATGAGCACGATCATGTGAGGCTGACGCAAAAACGCCTCTCGCGCTTTTTACGGTGCGGGAGGCGTCTTTGTCAGCTCTCGTGAGATTGCTCTCTTGGATTGCTGACCATATTCAATGTGCGGATGCCGGATTGGTTCCCGCCGTTCGCGAATTTTTTCGGGAGCTGGCCCCCACTTTTTCGATGTCAGCACCGGCGCGGCAAAGGCTCAACGCCACCACCGTCCCGATTCAGCCTGACGACCCCTAGGCCGCCGCCTTTTCGCCAAAAGCGCGGCTACGAGATGGCTCGGGACACGACGTCCGCCGACCAGTTGCAGGTTGCCTGAGCGAAACTACCCTGCCGTGACCAGCGATGTAACTGGCATCGCTAAATGCGAAAGAGGGTCGGGCCGATGTCTGACTTTTTCGTTTCCAGGAGTGGATTGTTCGTCACGGCTCGATTGCGATGTGCTAAGCAGCCCGCACCCGCAAATGTAAATACTCCGAACCAGGAGAAGATTTTGTCCGTAATTCCGAAAACATCCCGCGATCAGGCCGAGTCCCTTTTCAGCAAGTCCCGGACCCAGTCGATGTCGCTCAACCGCATCATGTCCGAACGGGATGCCGTCAGCCAGGCCAGGGAGGCTAAGACCGCGCGCCTGCGCGAACTGCGGCTGGAGAAGGAAGCAGAGGCGGCTGCCCTCGCTGCCCCCGCCTCGAAGCGCGCAAGCAAAGCCTGATGGCCACCAAACGCATCCCGCCAAGGCCGATCGCCGCCGACTCGACCATAGCCGATATGGTCGATGTTCTGGACAGACCAGTCGAATATGTCCGGCGCGTTTTGGAGAAGCTGGAGCGCTGCAGGCGCATCCATGGCGATGCCCAGGTGCGGCTTGGTGTGCGCAGCCGTGCCGAATGCCCGAACTATCTGATCGAGTATGTGCGAGAGGATCGCAAGACCCACGAACGCGTGGCCTATAGCGATGCGGCCTATAGTGGCAGCACGCATCGCGAACTGGCGCCGCATCACATCGAGGAGGCCAGGAACTGGTCACCGGAGGAAATGAACATCACGGCGGTTTCGGCACTGATCGGCCGCCTGCGCAATCCGCGTGCGCCGTCACCGCATGTCGCTGAAGAGAACTGATATGGCCATAAGATACTCCGCCAAGGGTCAGCCTGCCGAAAAGCCGATCAAGCCGTCTGCCGTAAAGCCGGGCCAGCCGGCTGCCGCTCCGAGAGCCGATGGACCGGCCGCGACCGATCTGTTCGAGACATCGGCGGAAGCGTCGCCGCGCAAGACGGGCAAGAAGAAATAGCGCCTTGCCGCACGACGGCCACAGCCGCTTGCCTTGGCTGCCGGATCCGGCAGCCAAGGCAACTGCTGCCTTCGACTGCCAGAGCTGCGGCGCATGCTGCGCCTATTCGGCCGAATGGCCACGCTTTTCGACCGAGGAGGAGGAGCAGCTCGATCGTATCCCGGCCGAGCTGATAGCTGCCGACCAATCCGGCATGCGCTGCGAGGGCACGCGATGCTCGGCGCTCACCGGCGAGGTGGGCAAACATACGGCCTGTGGCATCTATGATCTTCGTCCCGATGTCTGCCGCGCCTGCATGCCCGGCGGCGACGACTGCCTGATGGCGAGGGCAGCGCATAGGCTGGCGGTGAGCTAGTCTCCCGCCTAGAGGGGAGATGGCCGCGAAGCGGTCAGAGGGGGTCGTCTCGCACAAAGCGACGTCATCTTGTCGCGCAAGGGGTTGGCGTTTTGTGCGCTGCGACCCCCTCTGTCGCCTCCGGCGACATCTCCCCCTCAAGAGGGAAGATAACGCTCTCCACCCGCTTGCCCGGTCGCACGTCTGTCAGTACCTTCGCGCCGGGCAGGCTGCGGAGGAAATCCATGAGCATCGAATTCCTGTTGACGTCGCTGATCATCGTGGCTTCGCCAGGCACCGGCGTCCTCTACACGCTGAGCGCCGGCCTCTCGCGCGGCGTACGGGCTTCGATCATCGCCGCCTTCGCCTGCACGCTGGGCATCATCCCGCATATGGCCGCCGCCATCACCGGCCTCGCCGCTGTGCTGCATACAAGCGCCGTCGCTTTCGAGACGCTGAAATATCTCGGCGTCGCCTATCTGCTCTACATGGCTTGGAACACGCTGAAGGAGAAGGGCGGCTTGAGCATCGATCAGGATGCCGTGCCGCGCTCGACCGCGAGGACCATCACCTCCGGCGTCCTCGTCAACATCCTGAACCCCAAACTGTCGATCTTCTTCTTCGCCTTCCTGCCGCAGTTCGTCAGCACCACCGAGCCGCACGCGCTGCCCAAGATGCTGGAGCTCTCCAGCGTCTTCATGCTGATGACCTTCGTCGTCTTTGCCATTTACGGCGTGTTCGCCGCCTCGGTGCGCAGCCACATCGTGTCGCGGCCGAAGGTGCTGACCTGGATGCGCCGGACCTTCGCCGGTGCCTTCGTGATGCTCGGCGCCAAGCTGGCGCTGGCGGACAGATAAGTGGGTCACCTATCCCTTCACATAGCCCATCGCCTCGACGATTCTGCCATCCGCGACACGCATCAGGTTGACGCCGCGCAGCGACCTGCCGTCGGACATCCAGAAGCGCCAGCGAATCGTGGCGCGGTCGCCGGCGACGAATGTTTCTTCGATGTCGAAGCGGGTGCCGGGTCCGGTGGCGATCGCCGACCACAATTCGACGCAAGCCGCCTTGCCGATGCGGCGGGCGCCGTCGGGCGCCGGCGTGGTGTTCTCGATCACGCAGTCCTGCGCCACCAATTCGTCCAGTGCCGCCGGATCGTGACGCTGGAAGACGTCATTATAGCGTCGCATGATTTTCGCCGTCTCGGCGGAGTGCTTGGCCGTGGCGATGTCGATGATCAATTCCTGGGTCATTGGATATTCTCCCTGTCGTTTCATTGAGCTACGAGGCTCGGCTTGAGCGTGATGGTTGCGACGCCGGCCAGCGCCCGTGAGACGAGGCAGGCCGCCTTGGCCTTTTGCGCCAACCGCTCGAAATCCTCCGCGGAGATGCCGGCAACGCGGGCCTGAGTTTCGAGCTCGATGCGGGTGAGCGTCGGCCCGGCCGTAGTGGCGCCGAGATGCACCTTGGCGATCGTATGGATGTTCTCGGCCGTATGGCCTTTGGCGCCGAGTATGGCGGTGAGCGCCATCGAGAAGCAGCCGGCATGGGCGGCCGCGATCAGTTCTTCCGGATTGGTGCCCGGACCGCTCTCGAAGCGCGACGGGAAGGAATAGGCGCCTTCGAACACACCGCTGCCCAGCCGCAGCCGGCCGGATCCCTCCTTGAGCGTGCCCCGCCATTGGGCCGAGGCTTCTCGAATTGTCATGGCTGATCTCCTCTCTGTTTGCGGGAAAGCGTCGTGGTCACGCGCCGTCGACGACGACCTTGCCGAAGACGTCGCCCTGCTGGAAATGGCGGTAGGCCTCGCGCGCCTCGGCGAAGGGGAAGACCTTGTCGATGATCGGCTTCAGCCGGTGCGTGGCGACAGCGGCAAGCATTGCCTCCAGCCCGTTGCGGCTGCCGACGAACAGTCGGCTGATGGTGACGAGGCTGCGCTGATAGACCGCGCCCGGGATCTCGACCGGCTTGCCCTTCTGGTCCTGAACGGTCAGCAGCACGATGCGGCCGTAGAGCGAACTGGCGATCAGCGACTGCGCGAAGGTGGCAGGGCCACCGGTCTCGACGACCAGATCGATGCCGCCGGTCACCTCGCGCAGCTTCATGCCCCATTCCCGTGTTTCGGCCGCCGCGATGACGAGGTCAGCGCCGAGTGCCCGCAGCCTGTCGGCCTTCTCGGCGCGCGAGGTGACGGCGGCCACGCGGCAGCCCATGAGCTTGGCGAACTGCAAGGCAAAGAGCGCAACACCGCCTGAGCCGATCACCAGAACCCATTGTCCGGGCTTCGGAATCTCGGCGCCCGTCAGCGCGCTCCAGGCGGTCAGCCCGGCGCAGGTGAAGGTCGCTGCTTCCTGCGATGAGAGATGGTCGGGCAGCCGCACGGCCCATTGCTCGTCGAGCAGCGCATATTCTGAGAGCATGCCGTCCAGTGTGCAGCCGAGCTGATCGACGACGCCCGGGTGCATGCGGCCGTCGATCCAGCGCGCGAAGTAGCTGCCGGTCACGCGGTCGCCAATGGCAAAGCGGGTCACGTCCCCGCCGACCGCCACGACTTCGCCGGCGCCGTCGCTCAGCGGCACGATGCCGGCGCGCGGCGGGAGCGGATAGGTGCCGTTGAGGATCATCGTGTCGCGGCGGTTGAGCGAGGTTGCCCGCACACGCACCAGGATCTGGTTTGCCCCTGGCTTGGGCATTGGCACCTCGCACACTGCCAGCTTCTCGATGTCGCCGAATTCCTCGAGCCGATAATTCCGCATTGCTGCCTCCGAAAATATGTAGACCGATTTACATATTATGTAGACCGATTGTCATATTCGGGGCAAGCTCTATAATGCGTGCTCCTGACAGAGGCTGACATTCGAGAGGTCGACGTGGCGACGGACACACGCACCCGCATGATCGAGGCGACGGCGCTGCTCATCCGGCAGCGCGGCTATCACGGCACGTCGCTGAACGACATTTTGAGCGCCAGCGCAGCACCCCGCGGTTCGCTCTACTTTCATTTTCCCGGCGGCAAGGACCAGCTTGTCATCGAGGTGACGCGCGCCAGCGTCGCTGATGTGACGGAGCGGCTGGGCGCTGCGCTGTTGGAGGAACGCGATCCCGCCGTGGCCGTCCATCACATCTACCAGTCGGTCGCCCGCATGCTGGAGGAGAACGAATTTTCGCTCGGCTGCCCGGTGGCGCCGGTGGTGCTCGACGCACCAAACGATGTTCCGGACCTGGTTGAAATCTGCCGCTCGGCCTTTGAGCAGTGGATCGGGCTGCTGCGCCAGGCTTTCATGCGGGCAGGGGTGCCGGAGCGGCGCGCGCAGGCGCTGGCGCTGCTGGTCGAATCCTCGCTGGAAGGCCTGATGGTGATCGCCCGCGCCACCCGCGACCGTACCCCGGTCCAGGCGGTGGCCGACGAGGTCGCTGCGCTGGTCGAGCAGGCGGTGCTTGCCGGAAAGGTCGCACGGCAGGCGGAGAGTGCCGCCTGAGGACTTGGATTTGATCTCCAAATGCAAACAAAAAGGGCGCCTTTCGGCGCCCTTTCCGTATCAGTGATGGGTCAGACTTCTTAGAAATCCATGCCGCCCATGCCGCCCATGCCGCCGCCGCCCATGCCGCCAGGCATGCCGCCGCCAGCCGACTCCTTCTTCGGAGCTTCGGCGATCATGGCTTCGGTGGTGACGAGCAGGCCGGCGACCGAGGCCGCGTCCTGGAGAGCCGTGCGCACGACCTTGACCGGGTCGACGATGCCCATGGCGATCATGTCGCCATACTCGCCGGTCTGGGCATTGTAGCCGAAGGTCGCGCCCTTGTTGTCGAGGATCTTGCCAGCAACGATCGAGGCTTCCGCACCGGCGTTGGCCGCGATCTGGCGGGCCGGAGCCTGCAGCGCGCGACGCACGATGTTGATGCCGGCGGCCTGATCGGAGTTGGCGCCGGTGGCCTTGAGGTTGCCCGAAGCGCGCAGGAGCGCAACGCCGCCGCCGGCGACGATGCCTTCTTCCACGGCCGCGCGGGTCGCGTTCAGGGCGTCATCGACGCGGTCCTTCTTTTCCTTGACTTCCACTTCGGTCGCACCGCCGACGCGGATCACGGCAACGCCGCCGGCGAGCTTCGCCAGACGTTCCTGCAGCTTCTCCTTGTCGTAGTCCGAGGTGGTCTCCTCGATCTGCTGCTTGATCTGGGCGACGCGGCCCTGGATCTCGGCCTTCTTGCCGGCGCCGTCGACGATGGTGGTGTTCTCCTTGGAGATCGACACCTTCTTGGCGCGGCCGAGCATGTTGAGGCCGACATTCTCGAGCTTGATGCCGAGGTCTTCCGAGATGACCTGGCCACCGGTAAGGATGGCGATGTCTTCCAGCATGGCCTTGCGGCGGTCACCGAAGCCCGGCGCCTTGACGGCGGCGATCTTCAGGCCACCGCGCAGCTTGTTGACGACCAGCGTGGCCAGGGCCTCGCCTTCGACGTCTTCCGAGATGATGAGCAGCGGCTTCGAGGTCTGGACGACGGCTTCCAGGACCGGCAGCATGGCCTGCAGGTTGGACAGCTTCTTCTCGTGCAGCAGGATGTAGGCGTCCTCGAGATCGGCGACCATCTTGTCGGCGTTGGTGACGAAGTAGGGCGACAGGTAACCGCGGTCGAACTGCATGCCTTCGACGACTTCCAGCTCGGTCTCGGCGGTCTTGGCTTCCTCGACGGTGATGACGCCTTCGTTGCCGACCTTCTGCATCGCTTCCGCGATCATCTTGCCAACCGACTCGTCACCATTGGCCGAGATCGTGCCGACCTGGGCGACTTCCTCGGAAGTCTTGATCTTCTTGGCGGCCTTGCCGAGCGCCGTAACGACTTCGGTGACGGCGAGGTCGATGCCGCGCTTCAGGTCCATCGGGTTCATGCCGGCGGCAACCGCCTTGTGGCCTTCCTGGACGATCGACTGCGCCAGAACCGTTGCGGTCGTGGTGCCGTCGCCGGCGATGTCGTTGGTCTTCGAAGCGACTTCGCGGACCATCTGCGCGCCCATGTTCTCGAACTTGTCCTCAAGCTCGATCTCCTTGGCGACGGTGACGCCGTCCTTGGTGATGCGCGGGGCGCCGAACGACTTGTCGATCACGACATTGCGGCCCTTCGGGCCGAGGGTGACCTTCACCGCGTCGGCGAGGATGTTGACACCGCGCAGCATGCGCTCACGGGCATCGCGGGAGAATTTTACGTCTTTGGCAGCCATGTTTTAGCTCCTGGCAGGGGCTCGGGAAGAGCCCGAAGATGAAGATTCAGATGAGGCCGATGATCAGCCGATGATGCCCATGATGTCGGATTCCTTCATGATCAGAAGGTCTTCGCCATTGAGCTTGACTTCAGTGCCCGACCACTTGCCGAACAGGATGCGGTCGCCGGCCTTGACGTCCAGCGGCACGAGCTTGCCGCTTTCGTCGCGGGCGCCGGAGCCGACGGCGATGATCTCGCCTTCCTGCGGCTTCTCCTTCGCCGTATCCGGGATGATGATCCCGCCGGCGGTCTTGGATTCGGATTCGACCCGGCGAACGACCACGCGGTCATGAAGCGGGCGGAACTTGGACTTTGCCATGTTGTCTTCCTCGAATGAGAACGGTGAGAACTGTTCCTCCATCCGGCGAGGCCGCCGGATATGAGTTAGCACTCACCAAAGGCGAGTGCTAACGTCGCGCTGAAATAGGCTGGCGAGTTGCGAGAGTCAAGGCGCGCGCAATGGGGCGGCGGCGCGAAATTTTTCTCGTGCGAGACGCCAGGCCGAAATGCGTCGGCCATCGCGAGGGCGCCAACAAGCAATCCTGCCGTCAGTCCAGGCGCTTCGGCGAACGCAGCACCAGCAGCGGGCAGCATTCTGCGAGCCCGTATGTGCCGGTCGAGGCCAGCCGGACATCATCGAAGAAGGCAACGGCTTCCTTGATCAGCGCTGCCGTCGGGGCGAAGCTGTAGACGACGGACGAGTTCCGATAAACTTCGATGGTTCCGATGACCGGCAGTTCCCATCCGGTTCGAGCCGACAGCTCCTCGCGGTCGGGAAACATCCTGTCGAAATGTTCGAGGATGCCCGTAACCGGTATCGTGTAATCAGGCGCACCGCCCATGGCTGTCATGGCCACACGCCATTTGAGCTCGTGGAAGGTCGAGACGCCACCGGCCAGCGCCAGGGCGCGGACTTGCTGCGGTTCGTCGCGGGTTTCGGGGCAAGCATAAAGCCTGATGCCGGCGCGCCCGTCGGATTTGAGCGCACGCGCGATCGACGCGAACAGCGCGCGCCTGAGGTCCGCGGCGCCGATGACCGAGAGGCACCCGTCGCCGATCAGCGCATCGACGCTTGCTCCGGGAAACGGCAAGTCGAACCAGTCGCCTTGCACCGCCTTGCGCGTATCTGTGTCGCCCGGCCAGATGCCGGCAATCATGTCGGGAGATTCGTCGACCGCCGTCATCGTGGCGCCAAGTCCGGTGAGCTCGGGCGTCACGCCGAACATCACGACGTGCGATTGCGAAAGCTCGAGCTCACGTTCATAGGCCTCGACCACCTGAGCCGGCGGCCGCAGCGGCGAGCCGAGCAACTGCCAGTGCTTGCGAATTGCATTCCAGTGCTCGGTCATGCAAACCCTGTATCGGTTAGGCATTGTGTTCGGTCGCATAGTCGAAGGCGCATAATAAGCCAAGTGGGGCGCATGGCACGCATCGCCGTCATCACGCATGAACAAGACCGCTTCCAGAGCCGGCGCGGGCTGCTGCTGCGCCGTGACAGCCCGTATATGCTCTTCGACCTGCTGCAGGAGCTGAAGCGCCGCGGCCATTCGGTGCGGGTCCTGCGCGGCACCTCGGCGAAGCCGGCCGCCGACATCGCGGTGCTGCATCTCGACGCGACCGTGACGCCGCCCGATTATGTCGACTATGCGCGCCGCTTTCCCTTCTGCCTCAATCTTGGGGCCGCCGACATCTCGAAACGCCGCATCAGCGGCGCCGTGATTGACCAAGGCGACGACTGGCAGGGACAGGTCATCGTCAAGAGCAGCCTCAACCATCGGGGAACGCCGGAACAGCAGCTGAACCGGCGCGCGCGGCGAGCCGGCAGACCGGAGCCGTTCCCCGGCGTCCCAGCCTTCGCAAGATACGAGATCCATGCCTCGCTCGCCGATGTTCCGGCCGAGATCTTCGAACGCCGGGATCTGATCGTCGAGAAATTCATTCCCGAGCCGGAGCCGGACGGTTTTGGCGCCCGCTTCTGGCTGTTCTGCGGCGAGCGCGAGCGCTGCACCCGTCATGTCTCGCCGCAGAACCTGGTCAAGGGCGACGACACCATCCGCCGCGAGGCGGTGCCCGTGCCGGATGAGCTGCGCGCTCTGCGGCGCCAGCTCGGCTTCGATTACGGCAAGTTCGACTTCGTCATGCATGAGGGCAGGGCGGTGCTGCTCGATGCCAACAAGACCCCTGGGCGTGCCAGGAACCTGTCGAGCTTCATCGCCGCCGGCAATGCCAATCTTGCCGACGGCTTCGAAGGACTGATCCGCCAGGTCAAGTGACCGATCGTCTAGATATTCATGCCCCCAGACACCTCGATGCGCTGGGCGTTGACCCACCGATTGTCCTCGGACAGCAGCGAGGCGATCATCGGGCCGATGTCGTCGGCGACACCGGCGCGGCCGAGCGCCGTCATGCCAGCCACGACGCGATTGATCTCGGCGTCGTCGCGCACATGACCGCCGTTGAAATCGGTCGCGATCGCGCCCGGCGCCACCGTGTTGGCGGTGATGCGCCGGGCCGCCAGTTCCTTGGCGAGGTAGCGCGTGAACACTTCGACGCCGCCCTTCATCATCGCATAAGCGGCGGAGCCCGGGACCGAGAAGCGCGCCAGGCCGCTCGAGACGTTGATGATACGGCCGCCATCGTTGATCAGCGGCAGCAGCGCCTGGGTGAGGAAGAACACGCCCTTGAGATGGACGTTCATCAGCGTGTCGAACTCCTCTTGCGTCGTCTCGGCGATCATCTTGCGCAGACCGGTGCCGGCATTGTTGACGAGATAGTCGAAACGGTCGCGTTGCCAGGTCTCGTGAAGCGTCTTCTTCAACGCTTCAACGAAAGCCGGGAAGCTGGCGACGGCGCCGGCGTCGAGCTCAAGCGCGGCAGCCCGGCCGCCGGCCGCCTCGATCTCGGCGATTGCCGTCTTCGCCTCGTCGGCGCGCGAGTGATAGGTGAGGACGACGTCGACACCCTTGCGGGCGAGGTTGAGCGCGGTGTTGCGGCCGAGGCCGCGGCTGCCGCCGGTGATGAGAGCGATGGGACGAGTGGTCACGGCGAAATCTCCTTCTGTCTGGATGGAGATGCATATACTCGCCCGGTGGGCCGACATTAATCGGCCATGGATTGCCAACACTATTCAGCATGTGCGAACAATACGCGATGGACCGATTCGACAGCATGCGGCTCTTCACCCGCGTCGTGGAACGGCGCAGCTTCACTGCGGCCGCCGCCGATCTCGCCCTGCCGCGCTCCAGCGCCACCGCCGCGATCAAGCAGCTCGAGGAGCGGCTCGGCGTGCAATTGCTGAGGCGCACCACGCGCCACGTCACGACGACGCTCGACGGCGAAGCGTATTACCAGCGCTGCATCGGCATTCTAGCCGACATCGAGGATGCCGAAGGCGGCTTCGGCGCGCACGATGTGCGGGGAAGGCTCAGCGTCGACGTCAACGGCCACATGGCGCGCACCTTCCTGCTGCCTGAACTGCCGGCGCTGCTCGCCAGATATCCGGGCCTGACCGTGCATATCGGCGAAGGCGACCGCCTCGTCGACCTCGTGCGCGAGGGCGTCGATTGCGTCATCCGGGCCGGCACGCTGCCCGACAGCGACATGATCGTGCGGCGGCTCGGCATCGCCCGCGAAATCACCGTTGCCAGCCCCGCCTATCTCGAACGCCACGGCCTGCCGCGCACGCCGGATGACCTTGCCGGCCATATGATGATCGGCTTCGTGTCGTCGCGCACGAGGCAGGTGATGCCGCTGGAATTCACCGTCGACGGCAAGGTTCGCGAAATCGTCCTGCCGTCGCGGGTCACGGTCGCGAACTCAGACACAAGTGCCGCGCTGGTCCGGCTGGGCTTCGGGCTGTTCCAGGCGCCAAGGCTCCGCTATGCGGACGATATCGCGGCCGGCCGGCTGGTCGAGGTGCTTCCCGATTTTCCGCCGACGCCGACGCCGATCTCGGTGCTCTATCCGCCGAGCCGCCAGTTGTCGCCACGGGTGAGGGTGTTCGTCGACTGGCTGGTGGAAATCCTGGGGCCGAAGCTGGATCCCTGATCGCGCTCAGAGAAACAATCGCAACTGCGTGTGGATGATCGAACGATAATCCTCGATCGTGCGCCGGCCCTCCGCCTCGTCCTGCGTCAGCGCCAGCCGCACGACGCCGCCGGCGAGCTGGAAGATCAGGAACACGACACGTCCGAACGCCTCGCGCTGCTCCGCTTGGAGCATCGGCCCGACCTTGTCGCAGAACATCTTCGCCTGTTGCCTCGTCTCGGCGATGTCGAGATGCTGCAGCGCCTTGTCGGCCTGGATGGCGTTCTGCAGGTCCTGGATAGCCGGGTCCGCGGCGACACGGGCATGATAATCGTCGAGCAGCTGGTCGGCCGCGGCGGTCACGTCATCCAGCCGGGCTATCCCGGCGATGATCGCGCCGAAGCGTGCGCGGCTTTCCTCGGAGAACCGCTCATAGAGCATCGCCAGGATCGCCGACTTGCTGGGGAAATAGTGATAGACGGTAGCGATCGGCCCGCCGGCCAGCGCGCCGACTTCCTTCATCGTCACCGCGTCGATGCCCTTCTCGCCGATCAGGCGCATGGTCGTGGCGAGGATCGCGTCGATGCGCTCGCGGCTGCGCTCCTGCTTCGGCCTGCGCCGCGGTTCCGTCGCTGTTCGCCTTGTCTGCGTCATGCGCCAAATCTCGTGAAAGCCGCGAATTCGCGGTTGACAAGAAACATGATCAAGTATCAGTTCCGTCAAATACTGACAACTTGTCAGTTTTTCGATCGAGCTGCAAGGGAGAGCGCCTCGTGACCGCATCGCAAGCCGCGCAAGCGGAAAATGGCGATTGGCTTGTCGGCAATCCGACGAGCCTGCAGCTGGCCTCGGTGCTGTGGATCGGTTCGGTCGGTCTCCTCATCCTCGGACTGCAGCCGGTGCTGCTCGGTGCGCTCTACAGCGAAGGCCATGTCACCGGCGACGAGCTGGCGCTGGTCGCCACCGCCGAGATGATCGCGATAGCGATCGGCTCGGGCGTGGTGGCGATGCTCTTGCCGGCGCGCAACATGCGCTGGAAAAGCACGGTGCTGCTCATGCTGCTGGCACTCGCCAATGTCTGGACCGCTTATGCCGGCAGCCCCAATGCGCTGATTGGCGCGCGCACGCTGGCCGGCCTCGCGGAGGGCGGGCTTGTCGCCGTCGCGACCGAGCTGATCGCCCGCTCGCGCCGGGCCGAGCGCATCGGCGGCTATTTCGTTACGCTGCAGACCTTGGCGCAATGCGCGCTGGCGCTGATCCTCGCGCTCTTTGCCGTGCCGCGAGCGGGCTCGGCTGGCGGCTTCATCGCGCTCGGCATCGTCTGCCTGCTTTCGCTCGTCGTGGCATGGACCGTGCCGGACGACTATGCCGACCTACCCAAGGAAGAGCAGTTCGCCAACGTTGCGACCGTGCCGGCGATCGCCGCGCTGCTGTCGATCTTCTGCTATTTCATGTTCTTCGGCGCCGTCTGGGCTTTTCTCGAGCCCATCGGCGCGCAGTTCGGCATCGATGGCCGCACCGTCGGCCTGATGGTTTCGGCGAGCCTTGCCGCGCAGGTGCTCGGCGCGATGACTGCGACAAGCTTTGAGGCGCGCATCGACTATCGTTTTGCCATCACCTTGATCGGGATCGTCGCGGCGATCAACTCGCTGCTGCTTGCGTCCGGCCCGGGTCTTTCGGTGTTCTGGGCCGTGGCGCTGGTGATGGGCTTCATCCTGCTCTTCATCGTGCCTTACCAGATCCGGCTGGCGATCACGGCTGACGAGACGCGCACCGCCGTGCTGCTGGTGCCGGCCGCTCAACTCTTCGGCCTCGCCATCGGCCCGGTCGCCGCCTCGCTGCTGATCGACGGCGCGGACTTCCGGCCCGTGCCCGAATTCGCCGCCGCCGCCGCTTTGGCGAGCGTGCTTTTGCTCGGCATTTTCGTGCTGGTCGCGCGGCGGCGCGGCCGGGTCTGAGCAAAGGGGTCAAGATGGCAACCGCCTGGAGCAACTGGTCCGGCTTCGTCACGGCTTCCCCGAAATTGATCGCGGCGCCCGCCGATGCCGGCGAGCTGGCCGAACTGGTGCGCTCGGCGCCCGGTCCGCTGCGCGTCGCCGGCGCCGGCCATTCCTTCACGCCGTTGGTGCAGTCCGACGGCGCCATCGTCTCGCTGGAGAAGATCGAGGGGCTGGTCTCGCACGATGCCGCGAACAACCGGGCGCGGGTGAGGGCAGGCACGCGGCTCGGCGCCTTGATGCACATCCTGCAGGACATCGGCCAAGGCCTGCCCAACATGGGCGACATCGACCGCCAGGCGATCGGCGGCGCGCTGGGCACGGCAACGCATGGCTCCGGGCCGACTCTCGGCGCCTATCACACGCAATTGGAGGCGCTGCAACTCGTCGATGGGCAAGGCGAGCTGCGCGAGTTCAGCCGGGCAGACGACCTGGACATGATCCACGCCACGGGCGTCGCGCTAGGCGCCTTCGGCGTGCTGACCGAAGTGGCGATGAACAACATCGCCAGCTACCGGCTGCGCCGCCGCAAATGGGTGCTGCCGATCGGCGACATGCTCAAAAACTTCGAGATGATGATGGCCGCGCATCGCTCGGCCGAGTTCTACTACATCCCGTTCTCCGGCTACGCCCAGTTCATCGCCAGCGATCTTAGCGACGCGGCGCCGACGACGCGGCCTACCGAAGACGACGAGGAAGGGTTGGCGACTTTGCGTAAGCTGCGGACGGCGTTGCGCTGGCTGCCGCGGTTGCGCCGCGCGCTGATCAGAGGGGCGGTGAAGAAGGTGCCGGCGGAAGACTATGTGCAGGACTGGCTCAACGTCTACGCCAGCGAGCGTCGCACCAAATTCAACGAGATGGAGTATCACCTGCCTTACGAGGAAGGTCCCAAGGCGTTGGCCGAGATCATTGCGCTTACGGAAAAGCATTTCCCGGAAGTCTATTTCCCGATCGAGGTGCGCTCGGTGGCGGCCGACGAATTCTGGCTTTCGCCATTCTACAAGAGGCTGACCTGCTCGATCGCAATCCACCACGATGCGGCGGACGACCCGTTGCCTTTCATGCGCGCCGCCGAGCCGATCTTCCGCAAGTGTGGCGGCAGGCCGCATTGGGGCAAGATGCACAGCCTGAAGGCGGCGGACTTCAAGAAGCTTTATCCGCGCTGGGACGATGCGATGGCGGTGCGGCGCGACATCGATCCGCAAAACCGTTTCGTCTCGCCCTACATGGCCGGCCTGTTCGGCATCCAACAATGAGCGCCTATTTCGCCGCCCTGGCCGATGCATTGATGGCCGCCGAGATTTTCCGGCCCTGCCTTGTCCTCGATCGCGACCGGCTGGACGGCAACGTCGCGCTGGTGAAGCAAAGGCTGGCGCCGGGCCTTGACGTGCGGCTGGTCGACAAGTCGCTGCCTTGCATGCCGCTGCTTTCGCACATCGCCAAGGCGCTTGGCACCAACCGCTTTATGACCTTCCATCCGCCGGTGACGCAGGCCGTGCTTCACGCGTTTTCCGAGGGCGATCTTCTCTACGGCAAGCCGATGCCGATGGGTGCCGCCAAGGCCGCGCTGACCAGGGGCGGCGCCGGCTGGTGGTCGCGCGTCTGCTGGCTGATCGACACGCCGGAGCGGCTGGCGGAATATGGCGCGCTCGCTGCCGCGCTCGACACCGAATTGCGCTTCGCTTTCGAGGTGGATGTCGGCCTGCATCGCGGCGGTTTTCGTGATCCCGCCGAGATTAACGCGCTCACGCTTCCAAAAGGTCTGCTCTGCGACGGCATCATGGCCTATGAGGCGCATGCGCCGGAGATACCGGGTCTGTTCGGGGGCGCGGCCAAGGCGCTGAAGCAGGCCTCTGCCAAAGTCGCCGATTTTGCCGCCGCCCTCGATCCGGACCAGCGCCGCATCCTCAACATCGGGGGCTCCAAGACCGCGCTGCTGCATGGCGGCGGCGTCGCCAACGAAGTATCGATCGGCTCGGCCTTCGTGCTGCCAAAGGATTTCGACACGCCTGGCTTGGAGGGCTTCCAGCCGGCGGCCTTTATCGCCACGCCGATCCTCAAGGCGCTCGATCCGATGCTGCCCGGCCCGTCGGCGGTTTCCAGGGCGCTGCAGGGGCTTGGCCTCTTCCCGCGCAAGGGCTGCTATCTCTATGGCGGCAAATGGATGGCCGAGCCGGTGTTTCCCGAAGGCATGAAACCGAACGGATTGATGGGCCTGTCGTCCAACCAGCAATTCATGGGCCTGCCGGCGGGCGCAGATGTGAAGCCCGGCGACTATGCCTTCCTGCGGCCGACGCAGAGCGAGGCGGTGCTGCAGCATTTTGGGGCGATCGCTGTGTTCTCGGCCGGGAGTATTGTGGAGTTTTGGCCAGTGCTGCCAATGGGGTAGGGCCGCTGCGGTCGCGATTGGCATTGGCCTCCGCAACTGCGCGTCGCTTCGCTCCTTGCTCCGCCCTGGAATGACGAAATTGTGTAGTGTCCCCTCGCCATATTAATTGACTAAGTCAACTAAATGGTTGATCCTGTCTATGGCAGGAGGATTTCCCATGACCATCCATAATCACCCCGGCAAGGACCGTATCGATGCGGTGCGCGCCTTCAACCGCTTCTATACCCGCCAGCTCGGCCTGCTCGACGAGGGCCTGCTGAAAAGTCCTTTCTCGCTGACCGAGGCGCGGGTGCTTTACGAGCTCGCCCATCGCGATGGGCTGGTCGCAAGCGACCTGGTGCGCGACCTCGGCCTCGACCCCGGCTATGTCAGCCGGCTGTTGAAGAAATTCGAGGAGCGCGGCCTGGTCGGACGCGAAGCTAGTGAGACCGACGCGCGCCGCGCCTCGATCGCGCTGACGCCAGCCGGCAGGGAAGCATTTGCGCCTCTCAACCAGGATTCGCATGACCAGGTGCGCGCGCTGCTCGATCGCCTGGCGCCGGCCGAACAGGAGCGGCTGGTCAACGCCATGCGCACCGTCCAAGACTTGCTCGGCGACAGACCTGAAGCCAAGGTTCACTATATTCTGCGGCCGCTGCAGGTCGGCGACATCGGCTGGATCACGCACCGTCAAGGCCTCATCTACGCGCAGGACTATGGCTGGGACGAAACTTACGAGGCGCTGGTCGCAGAGATCCTCGGTGAGTTCGTCAAGAACTTCGTCCCGCAATGGGAGCGCAGCTGGATCGCCGAGCGCAAAGGCGAGGTGGTCGGCTCGGTCTTCGTCATGCGCAAGTCACCCAAGGTCGCGAAGCTCAGGCTGCTCTACGTCGAACCGTCGGCGCGCGGCCTCGGCATCGGTCGGCGGCTGGTCGACGAATGCATCACCTTTGCTCGAGCCAAGGGCTACAAGACGCTGACGCTCTGGACCAACGACATCCTTGGCTCGGCCCGCCGCATCTACCAAGCCGCGGGCTTCAAGCTGGTCGAGGAAGAACGCCATCATTCCTTTGGCAAGGATCTTGTCGGGCAAACGTGGAATCTCGAGCTTTAGCGCTTTTCCTTCTCCCCTTGTGGAAGAAGGTGTCGCCGAAGGCGCGGGGTGCTCCAGGGAATGCCAACGTCTCACTCCGCTGGAACACCCCTCATCCGTCTCGGCGCTGCGCGCCGATCCACCTTCTCCCACAGGGGGAGAAGGGAAAACCATCACCCCTTGACCGGCACCCAGATCTCCAGCCCGCCATTGCCGGTGCGCGCGTCGAATTCGGGCCCATAGCGCTCGAACTCGGGCGCATCGGCGATCTCGTGGCCGGAGGCCGGCAGCCAGCTGTTCCAGATCGTGTTGACGGTCCGGCGGATGGTCGAGATGTGCTCGCGATGCGAGAATACCGCATGTTTCTGCGCCGGCACCCGCACGCGGTGGAAATCCTTCGGCAGGTCGGAGAAGTCCGTCACCTCGACGCCGACGACATAGTCGAAATTGCCGGCATCGTCGCCATTCGTGCACACGCCATAGAAGACGCCGTGCACTTCGCCCGGAATGTTGCCGATATGAGGGGTGAAGCGCTGCCACTGCATCGGGATGCCGGCGCTGGTCTCGCAGCTGTAGCGCTCGCCAAGCCCGGCGACGAGGAAGGGGCGGCTGGTCTCGAAGCGCGGCGGCTCGAGTGTGGTGAGAAGCGAACTGTCCATCAGAATGGGCTCCACGAGGTCGAGGTTTTCGGTCGAGCCTTGCGCGCGCACCAGCTCCGGCGTGGTGCCGAATTGCTCGCGAAAAGCCCGCGTGAACGCCTCATGCGAGCCGTAGCCGGTATCGAGCGCGACCGAGAGAATGTCGCGCGCGCCGCCGGCCAGCTTGCGCGCCGCTTCGCTGAGCCGCCGCGCTCGCATATAACCCATCACCGATCGTCCCGTGGCCGCGCCGAAGGCGCGCGTCACATGGAAGCGCGACACGCCGCTGCTTGCCGCTATCTCGTCGAGGCTGATGGCGTCGGGCAAGTGGCTTTCGACAAACCATAGCGCCTTCTCGGTCGGGTTCATGGCTCCTCGCATTTGGCGGGACGATACTAGCCCTACGCCGCCGGCCAGTTTGATCGAAATTGCGCTCTGGGCAATAATGGTGATGTGCGAGCCGGGTCGAGCGGGAAGGGCTGACATTGTGCACGATAGGCGGGAAGGGGTGTTCCCGATGACGACGGCGACGGCCGATCAGGTGTTCCGGTTTGGCGGGTTCACGCTCGACCTTGCCATGGGTACGCTGCGCGGCGTCAACGAACCGCTGTTCCTGCGCCCGAAAGCCTATGCGCTGCTGTCGCATCTTGCCCGCAACATGGGCCGCGTCGTGCCGAAATCGGAACTGATGGATGTCGTCTGGCCGGGCGTCTACGTCACCGAGGATTCGCTGACGCAATCGGTACGCGAAATTCGCAAGGTGCTGAGCGAGGATATGGTGCGCACCATCTCCAAGCGCGGCTACATGCTTGCCGCCGAGGCCGAAGCCGCGCCCGAGATCAGTTCGCAGCCGATCGTGGCCGTCGTGCGCTTTCGTAACGATAGCGGCGATCCGGCCGACGAGGCGATGGTCGACGGCTTTGCCGAGGACCTGATCAACGGCGTAGCGCGGTTTGGCACGGTCACGGTCCTGGCGCGCAATTCGAGCTTCTCTTTCACCTCCTTCGGCCGCGCCGAGTGGCCGCAGATCCGCGCCCGCATCGGCGCCGACTATCTGGTCGAGGGGTCGCTGCGTCGGCAGGGCGAGCATGTCGTGGTGGCCGTCAGCCTTGTCGACATCGCCAGCGCCAGACAGCTCTGGGGCGACCGCTACCAGTCCCAAGGCGCCGGGCTGTTTGCCATCGAACGCGAGATCGTCGAGCAGATCGTCAGCCGCCTGGTGACGCGGGTCACCAATGCCGGGCTGGAGCGAGCTTCACGCAAGCCGGTGACCAGCCTCGCCGCCTACGAGCTTCTGCTGCGCGGTTTTGCGCTGTTGCGCGATCCGGCTCAGACCGACCAGCGCGGCGCCGAGGCCTTGTTCGAGGCGGCGATCGCCAAGGATCCGAATTATGGCCTTGCCTACTCCTATCTCGCTTTAGCGCGCTCGCTGGACGGGGAGTTCGGGCGCGCCAACGATGCCGTGCTGGAGAACGCGCGCGACCTTGCCGACAAAGGCCTGGCCTTGTCGCCCGATCAGCCGACCGGGCATCGCGTGCAGTCGCTGATCCGCCTCTATATGCGCGATCACGAGGCGGCCGAGCATCACATGCGCATCGCGCTTGAGCTCAACCCCTATGACGCCGACAGCATCGAGCAGATGGGAATGCTGCTCACCATGCGCGGCCGGCCGCTAGAAGCGCTGACCTGGCTGGCCCGCGGCATTCGCATCGATCCCTTGCATCCGCACTGGTACCAGTTCGACCGCGCGCTGGCGCTTTATATGATGGGGGAGTACCGGCAAGCGGCAGAGGCGCTGGAATTGGCAACGCGCCCGGCGCCCTGGATCCGCACGCGGCTGGCGGCCTGCTATGCCCAGATGGGAGATATGGAGAAGGCGCGTCGGCAGATCGCCCTCGTCGACGAGGGCGCTCCGTTCTCGCCGCTCGACTATGCGTTGCGCGGCGTTCCGTTCGAAAGCCAGGCGGATGCTGAGCATCTCGCCGAAGGCGTTAGGCTTGCCCTCGGCTAAATGCATGTCGCTCAGACGTGCAGCGGTTCCGAGACAACGTGCACCAGAACAAAGATCTAAAGCGCGTCGCGTGACTCCGTTTCAGCGCAACGCGCCTTAAGTCGTGCTCGGGACCAATCAATCGGTCACGACCACGATGTAGCGGCCCTGATAGGCGCGGTAGTAGGTGCCGCCGCAGCGCCAGACGTCAAAACCGTTGAGCTTGGTGCGGACGCAGCCGGCGGGGAGCGTCGCGACCCAGGCTGTCGTATGCCGCAGCACGCGCCAGGTGGTGGTGCGGCGGGCAACGCCCGCTGCGCTGTGCGGCGTCCAGGGCGCGCCGATTCGTGCCTCGGCAGTACTGACCAGCGACAGGGCCGGAACGGCGCTGCCGACGATCTCGACGGCGGTGATCGCGAGGGCGAGCAACGCTGCCGCCGAACGGAATTTCCTGAGGGATTTCATAGGCATGTTGGTTTCTCCAGATGTTGGTGAGGTCTAGTGGGAGGATGCAGCGGCAACCCGGGCCGAACCCGCCAATGCCGCCAGGTGAGCAACCACGAACAGCCAGTGCGCCGCGGTTGTGACGCCGCCGACGACGAGCACGTCGGCGGCGATGAAGAACTGCCAGAACAGAAGGTTTGCCGTTCCGAGCAGCACATGCACGGCAGCCAGCACGGCGTGCCAATTGCGGGAATAGGCGGTGCGCCAGAGCGTCACGCCGATGATCAAGGCGAGCCCATGCGCTTCGATAAAGCCGATGCCGGTGCCGGGCGCGTTGTTGAGCAGCACGGCCTCGGCGCCGCGGCCGAAGAAGGAGCCGGCGATGTCGGTGGCGAGCCCGCCGACCGATGCGAGGATAAGGAAGCCGGCGTTGAAGCGAACCAGAAGATTGCCAAAGAAGGGTGTCATGATCGTTCCTTTCCGTGTTGGATGAAGGCTCGCCACGGCGGCATCCGCCGTGGCTGTTGGAGGAAGCGCCGGTCAGGCCGCCAGCGGTTGGGGCTCGGCGGCGGCCGTGGTCGGCTCGGCCGTGGGAGCGCTCTCGACCGGCGCCTTGATGCCGAACCAGGTGACGTAGAGCGTCGGCAGAAAGACCAGCGTCAGCACGGTCGCGACCAAAAGGCCGCCCATCACGGCATAGGCCATCGGCCCCCAGAATACGGTTGGCGCGATCGGGATCATGCCGAGAATGGCGGCCGCCGCCGTGAGCAAGATCGGCCGCAAGCGATGCGTGGTGGCGCTGATCACCGCCGCCCAGGGTTCCTCGCCGGCGGCGATATGCTGGTCGATCTGCGCGATCAGAATGACCGAGTTGCGGATCACCATGCCGATCAGCGACATTACGCCGAGGATCGCGACGAAGCCCATCGGTGCTCCCGACAGAAGCAGTGCGCCGGCCACGCCGATGATCGCCAGCGGAGCGGTGAGCAGCACCAGCACCAGGCGCTGGAAGCTCATCAACTGGATCATCAGCACGGTGGCCATGATGAACAGCATCAGCGGGAAGACCACGAAGATGCTGGCCTGCGCCTTGGCGCTGTCCTCGATCACGCCGCCCTGCTCGACGCTGTAGCGCGCCGGCAACTGCGCCTCGAAGGTGGCAATGGGGCTCGCTAGCCGCTTCGACACGGTGGTGGCGTTCTCGCCAGGTGCGACGTCGGCCTGGACGGTCACGGTCGGCAGGCGGCCGCGGCGCCAGATCAGCGGCGGCTCGGTCTGGTAGCTGAGCTTCGCGACCTGTTCGAGCGGCACCCGCCGTCCGCCCGAAGCGCCGATCGTCAGACCGCGCAGCGTGTCGATGCTGGCGCGTTCGCTGTCCACGGCACGTGCGACAATGTCGACAAGATAGGTGTCGTCGCGCATCTGCGTGATCTTGGAGCCGGACAGCACTGCGTTGATCGTCTCCGACAGCTGCTGCGAGGAGATGCCAAGCGCGCGCGCACGATCCTGGTCGACATCGACCTTGATCACCTTGGCCGGCTCGTTCCAGTCGTAGTTGATGTTGCGCACGGCGGCATCGCTGCCCAGCACCTGCGCGAACTGCTGCGCGAGGCTGCGCGTCTTGTCCGGGTTCGGACCGCTGACGCGGAACTTCAGCGGCCAGCCGACCGGCGGGCCGAGCTCCAGCGGCGTGACGCGGGCCATAACGTCGTCGAAGCCGGTCGACAGCTTTTTCTCCAGCCGGTCGATGACCGCCTGGCGTACGGCGTGGCCCTTGGTGACGACCACGGCCTGGGCGAAGAAGTCGTTGGCGAGCTGCGCGTCAAGCGGCAGGTAGAAGCGCACCGCGCCCTGGCCGACATAGAAGCTCCAGTGGTCGATATCTGGATCGGCGGCGAGCAGCTTCTCGACGCGCTCGACCACGGCATCCGTCGACTTGATCGAAGCAGTGCGCGGCAAGGTGAGGTCGAGCATGACCTCGGGCCGGTCGGACTTCGGGAAGAACTCCTGGCCGACGAAGCCCATCGCCACGACGGAGAGCGCGAACAGTCCGGCCGTCGCCGACAGCACCAGCCACTTCGCCCGCATCGCCATTTCGAGCAGCGCCTGGAAACCGCGGGCGATGCGCAAGGGATGATGGCTGCCACCATGACCCTTTATGCGATCGGGCAGCAGGAAGACTCCGGTCAGCGGCGTGAACAGCACCGCAACCACCCAAGAGACAACGAGCGCGATCGCCACGACAGCGAACAGCGAGAAGCAGTATTCGCCGGCGCCGCTCTTGGCGAAGCCGACCGGCACGAAGCCGGCGATCGTCACCAGCGTGCCGGTGAGCATCGGGAAGGCGGTCGAGGTGTAGGCATAGGTGGCGGCCGAGATCTTGTCGTAGCCTTCCTCCATGCGCGCGATCATCATCTCGACCGCGATCATCGCATCGTCGACCAGCAGGCCGAGCGCGATGATCAGCGCGCCGAGCGAGATGCGCTGCAGCGAGATGCCGAAATACTCCATGGTGACGAAGGTGATCGCCAGAACCAGCGGGATGGCGACCGCCACGACGACGCCGGGACGCCAGCCGAGCGCCAGCAGCGAGACGGCGAGCACGATGGCGATCGCCTCGCCGAGGCTCTTGGTGAACTCGCCGACGGATTCTTCCACCACATGCGACTGGTCGGCGACCAGGCCGAGTTCGGCGCCGAGCGGCAGCTCGCCCTCCATCTCATGCATCTTCTCCTTGACCGTCTCGCCAAGCGCCAGCGCGTCGCCGCCCGAAGTCATCGAGATGGCGATGCCGACCGCCGGCTTGCCGTTGAAGCGGAACATCGGCTGCGGCGGGTCGGAATAGGCGTGCTTGACCTCGGCGACGTCGCCCAGCCGGAAGTAATGGCCGTTGGCATAGAAGTTGATCGCCTTGAGGCTTTCCTCGGAGGTGAAGCTGCCCGAGACGCGGATGGCGATGCGCTCGGGGCCGGCATCGACCGTGCCGCTCGGCGTCAGCGCGTTCTGCGCCTGCAGCGCCTGCGACAGCGTGCCGACATCGAGGCCGAGCGCCGCCACTTTCTGCGTCGAGAATTCGAGATAGATCTTCTCGTCCTGCTGGCCGATGAGGTCGACCTTGGCGATATCTTTCACCGTCAGCAGCCCGGCCCGCAGGCTGGTGGCGAGATCCTTCAACTCGCGATGGCTGAGGCTGTCGGCGGTGAGCGCATAGATCAGCGAATACGTGTCGCCGAACTCGTCGTTATAGAACGGGCCCTGCACGCCTGAGGGCAGCGTCGGCTTGATGTCGTCGAGCTTCTTGCGCACCTGGTACCAGAGCGGCTGCACCTGGTCGGCGGCCACCGTGTCCTTGAGGTTGACGAAGACGACGGATTCGCCGGGTTTCGTGTAGCTCTTGACGTAATCGAGGTCCGGCAGTTCCTCGAGCTTCTTCTCGATGCGGTCGGTGATCTGCTCTACTGTGTCGTTGGTGCCGGCGCCCGGCCACATCGTCTTCACCACCATGGTTTTGATGGTGAAGGGCGGGTCTTCTTCGCGGCCGAGGCCGCGATAGGCGTAGAGGCCGGCAAGTGCGGCCGCGACCATCAGATAGACGATGAAGCTGCGGTGGCGCAGCGACCATTCGGAAAGATTGAAGCTGGTCATGATGCGGTTCCTTTTCAGGGCGCGCGCAAGCGCGCTCCGCCGGCGCTTGCCGGCTGGCCAAAACAAATGACGGTTTGGGTTCAGTCAGCGCCCGCCGCTCGGCGGGCACTGTCGCAATTCAGGCCAGGCTGTGCATGGTGCCCGGCACACGGTAGGGCGCGCGTTCGGCGGTCCTCGGTCGGATGGCGAGGCCGGCGAGATAGCGCTGGAAAACGGCGGCTTCCTGAACCGGCGAGGCGAGCGCGACATGGCCGTCCGGCCTCACCAGATAGGCTGCGTCGCGCTGTAGCCCGGCTTTCCCGGCTGCGTCGGTCCAAGCGAAGGCATGCACTGCAATTCCTGTCGGTGCGAGCATCGCCCGGAAATCGCAATTGACCTCGCCATAAACATGGATCTGCCAGTCGAGCGACCGCAGCGGCTCGAAATTGTCGCCGCCCGCGCCCATGATGTTGCAAGCGACATAGGGCAGGCGATCGCCGCCGCTGACCTTGCCCGCCACCCCCGAGCTGATCGGCCCGGCGCGATACTGGATCGCCGCCTGCGAGATCACGCCGAAGAAGGCGCGCGAGCCGATCGAGGTGTGCAGGGCGATGTTCAGGATCTTCGGCATCAGGTAGCGCCGGAACAGGCCGACGAGCCGCGAGCGGCTGGTAATGAAACGGAAAGCGGTGTCGGTGTTCTCGATCAGCTTGTGCGCGAAGGCAATGCGTTCCGGTTCGTAGCTGTCGAGCAGGCGCGCATCGGCCCGGCCCTGTACGACCGCCGCGAGCTTCCAGGCGAGGTTCACCGCATCGCCCATGCCGGTGTTCATGCCCTGGCCGCCGGCCGGGCTGTGGATGTGGCCGGCATCGCCGGCGAGGAAGACGCGGCCGACGCGGAAGCGCTCGGCGACCCGGTGATGGACGCGGTAGGTCGAGAACCAGTTGACCTCGTCGACCTTGACGCCGGTGTCGCGCTCGACATCGGCGCGGATCGCCTCGAAGCTGATCGTCTCGTCGGCTTCATGCGCCTTCGGCACGATGCCAATCAGCCGGACCGAACCGGACTGCCGCACCGGCATGACGATTGCGAAGCCGTAGGTGCTGATCGTCGTGTCCATGCCGTTGCGGGTGATCTCGCCGCTACCTTTCACGTCTGCGACGTAGAAGGACTGCTCGTAGGTGCCACCGGGGAAGCCGATGTTCAGCCCGTGGCGCACCGCGCTGCGGGCGCCGTCGCAGCCTGCGAGATAGGCGGTGCTGACGGTCTCGATCCGGCCATTCCTGCTCAGCGTGGCGATGACCGCCTCGCCCTTGTCCTGGAAAGCGACGAGCTCCGTATTGCGCTCGATCTCGACGCCGGCGCGCTCCAGATGCGTGATCAGCACGCGCTCGTGGATGTCCTGCGGCAGCGCGAAGGCGAAGGAGTAAGGGCTGATGTCGCGGCCGAAATCCGACAGCGGCAGCCTGGCGGCGACGCCGGCCGGCGTGTGCACGGTAAGCCGCTCGAGCTTCACGCCTGCCGCCAGCACGTCGTCGACGATGCCGATCTGGCGGTGGAACTCCAGCGTGCGCGCCTGGACGGCCAGCGCCCGCGAGGTTTCGCCGGGAGCGGCGGCCTTGTCGAAGATGCGCACCGGCACGCCGAGCCTGGTCAGCCACAGCGGGAGCGTCAACCCTGTCGGGCCGGCACCGGCAATGAGGACCTTTGCCTTGGACATGGTCATTTTCCTTCTCCCTCGATGATACGAACTTTTTCGTGCTCCCGCAGCCGGTTCACGCCGGCGGTGACGACCATATCACCCTTGGCGAGCCCGTTGCTGACCACCACGCGGTCGGTCTCGTAGCGGGCGACCGTGATGGGCTTGAGTTCGACAGCGGACGAAGAGGTGACAACCCAGACTGCCGGCTTGCCGTCCTTGTCGAAGAGCGCGCTGCCCGGCAGCACCATGACCGGCGCGCCACCACCCATCTCGGCGCGGCCGGCGACGCTTGCGCCGAAACGCATCTCGTCGGGTGCATTGTCGATCGAGACCTTCACCTGGAAGGTGCGGGTCGCGGCATCGGCCATCGGCGCGATCTCGCGGATGGTGCCGACGGCCGTGATCGCCGGATTGCTGAGTAGAGAAACGGTCACCTGCGGCGGCCGCTTGGTGTCGGGAGCGTTGGCGAAGGCGGCTTCCGCGATCGAGAACACGGCGTCGCGGCCGTCCGGATCGGCGACGCGCACCACCATCTGTCCGACATTGACTGACTGGCCGGCTTCGGCGCCGGCGGCGGTGACGATGCCGTCGAATTCCGCATGCAGCTCGGTATAGCCGAGCTGGTCCTTGGCCATATCGGAGGCAATGGTCGCCGATTTGAGCTTGGCTTGCGCCGAGCGCAGGTTCTTCAGCGTCGCGTCATAATTGGCCCGCGTCGTAAAACCCTTGGCGAGCAGCGCGCCGATGCGCGCCTCGGCGGCATTTGCCTCGACAAGGACGGCCTGCGCCGCCGCGACATCGGCCTCGGCGCTGGCGAGCCGGTTGCGATAGTCCTGATCGTCGATGCGGGCGAGCACGTCGCCCTTCTTCACCGTCGCGCCGATCTCGGCGATGCGTTCGATGAGCTTGCCGGATACACGGAAGCCGAGGTCGCTTTCGAGCCTCGGACGGATCTCGCCGACGGCGGTGCGGGTGTCCGCGCCGAGCGTCGGGGCGACCGCGACGGCCTTGACGAGCTTCGTCTCAGGCGTCGCGGGCTTGACGCTCGAGGCCTCGCCTTTGGCGCCATGCCAGACCATTGCGGCGCCGCAAGCAAGAACGGCGATCGAGCTCGCGATGAGGCGGCGCCTCAGCGGCTTGTTGCGGAAGAGTGCGGCAATCATGTTGTCTCCATGCCCAATGTTGCGGTCGCGCAGGGAGGATGCGACCGGGAAATGTGTCGGCTGGAGAGGGGATCGGGCGTTCGCGGCCTGTCTTTCGCCAGCCCCATCTTCTTGGCGTTTCAGGCCCGGGAAATCCCGAACGGTTTCTGAAAATTTTCCGATGTTTGGCTGAGACTTTGGATCGCTGCCGGCCCGTGCCGATGGTGATGGTCAAACCGTCCAGAAATAACGCACGATGTGAAAGAAGATCGGCGCGGCGAAGACCAGGCTGTCGGTGCGGTCGAGCATGCCGCCATGGCCCTCGATCAGGTGCCCCCAATCCTTGACGCCCTGGTCGCGCTTGATCGCCGAGGCGACGAGTCCTCCGAGGAATCCCATCGTGCAGGCGATGAAGGCGACGGCCGAGGCCTGCAGCGGCGAGAACGGCGTAATAAAGGACAAGAGCGCGCCAAGCAGGCTCGACGCCACTAGCCCGCCAATCAGGCCTTCCCAGGTCTTCGACGGTGAGACGGTCGGTGAGAAGCGGTGCTTTCCGAACAACTTGCCGAAAATATACTGAAGCACATCGCTGCCTTGCACGACGATGATCAGGAAGGCGATGAGAAGCAGGTTGCGGCCCTCGAAGCCAGGCACGTCGAGCGTGAGCAAGGCAGGGACATGGCTGACGCAATAGACCGAGATCATGATCGCCCATTGCTGGGCCGAGACGCGCTCGAGAAAACGTTCTGTGTCGCCGTGCAGCGCCGTGATCGCCGGCATCAGCAGGAAGCAGTAGACCGGGATGAAGATCACGAAGAGACCGTACCAGGCGGTCCACACCAGCCAGTACTGGAACGGGATGACGATGCCGAACATGCCGAGGAGCACCCAATGGTCGCTGCGCCGGCTATGCGTCAGCGTCACGAATTCGCGCAGCGCTGCGAACGAGATCAGCGCGAACAGAATGGTCATGCCGTAGCGGCCGAAGAAGAAGGCGACCGTCATCAGCGCCACCATCACCCACCAGGCGTTGATGCGCTGGGTAAGGTTTACCAGTGTCGCGCTCAGCGGCTTCGGCGCGCGCATCGAAAGGATGCCGGCGGTGACGCTGGCAGTGCTCAGCACTACGAAAAGGCCGATGATCAAAATGCTGATTTCGTGGCGCATCAATCGTCTCGGTCAGGGCGCGGGTTGAGCGCCATAAGCTCGGCGCGGGCGCGCTGCAGAAAGGCGCGGCGTTCCTCGCCGGGCGCCACGGCCACAGGGGCGCCGAAGACAACGCGGCAAAGCAGCGGCACCGGAAGGAACTGGCCTTTGGGCAGCACGCGCGACATGTTCTCGATCCAGCAGGGGATCAGCTCGACGTTTGGCCGCGCCATCGACAGATTGTAGAGCCCGGAGCGGAAGGGCAGCAGTTCATCGCTGGTGTTCCGGGTGCCTTCCGGGAAGATAATCAGCGAATGGCCCTGATCGAGCACGGAGAGCATGATCGAGATCGGGTGCTCCGCCTCGCTTATCCATTGCCGGCTGATCAGCACGGAAGACAGCATGTCCTCGGCGATGAAACGGCGCAGCCGCGACTTGCCCCAATATTCGGCAGCGGCGATGGCGTGCGTCTTGGCGCGCTCCGTTTCGCTCAGGCAGGCCGACAGAAGGATGAAATCGCCATGGCTGGTGTGGTTGGCGAAATAGATGCGCTGACGGTCGGACGGCTGGCTGCCGTTCCAGATCGGCCGCACGCCGGTGACCGCCCAGGCCAGCGCCGACAGGCCGACCGAAGTCGACGTCTGCAGCAAGGTGTAGGTGCGCAGCGCAAGCGTGCTCATCTCGGCATCCAGAAACCGGCGGTGAGGAACGCGACGACGAAGATCGCGAAGGCGATGCGTTGGCGGGCGAGCAGTTTTCGCGTTCCCGCGACCCGCTCTTCCAGCGGACGCGGCGTTGGCGGAGCGGGCTTTAGCCGCATGCGCGTCAGCATGTCGTCCACTGCGCTGCCGCCCGACACTTCGTCGCCATGGCTCGCCATCAAACGAAACAGCAGTGCGTCGAAAAGGAGGAGCGTGGAAAGTCCAAGCACTACGACGGCGCTCGCCGCCGCGACCACTAGCGCCAGCACCGCGAGGGGCGCGTAGAGCGCGCCGCGCGCCGAAGCGACGAGCGGCGCCACGCTGTCGGCGGCGATCACGAGCGCGGCCGGCCATGCCGCCTGCTTGACCAGCATCGCGGCGAAGGCGGCAGTCTCGCGCTGATAGGCGTCGTCGCTCATGCCGGCTCGTCCATGCCGACCTGAAGATGCACCGGCCGGCCGGATGCGGCGAGCTGCTTGCGCGCCTGCGCCGCCGTGTGCGAGCGACCGCTGATAACCAGCCATTGGGCGACGACGGTGGCGCTGCGCTGGAAGCCGAGCGCGCAGCAGACCAGAACCGTGCCCTGCCTGCGCGCCGGCTCGATCGCCCCTACCGCTTTGTCGAGTGTATCGGCGGGGGGCGAAAGGAGATCGAGCATGGCCAAGCTCGTCCATCGCCCCATCGCATCGCGCGGCCGCTCCAGCTCGGCTGCAAGGTCGATCACCGTGCCGAAGCTATCGGCTTCGGCAGCATCGGGAAAACGCCCGAGGAAGACGCCGTCGGCGACGGCAACGACCGGCGGCAGCTTGCGGGTCCAGGCCCAGACATTGGCCCTGGCGCCCAACCGATACGGCCAGAGCAGGACGCGGCTTGCCAGCGAGACGCGGCCGTTAGCCGTCTTCTGGAACACTTTTGGCCCCGCCCCGGCATAGCCTAAAGCGACGATGGCCAGTGCCAGCGAAGGCCACAAAAGCGCAAGCGCTATAGCCGAGAAGAAGGCGCCGGCGGCTGCGCCGGCAAGCGCCAGAGCGGCGCCCGAGGCATAGTAGAGCGCAAGCCTCCGCGCCTTGACATCAGCGGTCAGGCGGAAACCAGCGAAGGGCAATTCTCCGTCAGCCGGAAAGAGCCACAGCGCAAAGAAGCCGAGCAGCGCGCCGGTCGGGATGTCGACGAAATGGTGTTGCCACGTCGTCAGCACCGAGGCGCCGATCAGGAAGCACCAAAAATGCCAGAGCGCGAGCACGGGACCGGAAAGGCGTTGGCGCCAGTGATCCCAGACGATCACCAGAAGCGCGACATGCAGCGACGGCGCCTGGTTGAACGGCTTGTCGAAACCGCCGAGCACGGCAAACAGGAAACCGGGCAGGCCGGTCGTTGCCGGTCGGACGAAAGTGGCAGTCAGCGGAAACAGGATGAAGCAAGAGACGGCAACGATCTGCGCGGTTAGGTAGCGGCCGGCCAGCCGGTCGACGCCCTGCCGGGTGTCATTGAGCAGAAGCGACAGTCCGTAGAACAGGTTGATCGACCAGTAGGGCACGATCGTCCAGGCAATGAACGGAACGTAGTGCTCCCAGGAGAAGACGATGCTGCCGACATATAAGCGCTTTGAGGCCAGCCAGTTGGCGAAGCCGTAGGTCGAATAGAAGAATGGCGCGAGAAACGCGAGCCAAAGCGCTGCCCGCAGGACGACACGTCCATAGGGCTCGGCGATGGCTGAAAGTGGCGGGGGCTCGGCGCTGGCGGGCATGCGTGGACGGTTCCTAGAGCCGCCTTGCCAACGAGACGGTGAAGATGCCCCACTGGTCGAGGCGCTGGTCGAGCTTCTCGAAGCCGGCTGCTTCCACCAACTGGTCCATCTCGCCTTGCGTGCGCCGCCGCATCACCCAGGCCTGACCGCCGCGATGCGAGGTCAGGCTGCGCGCGATCATTTCAAGCTGCGGATGCCAGGGCTGGTTGGTGTAGATGAGCAGACTGCCGGGCCGCATGGCGCGGGCGAGGCCTCCCAGCGAGCGGGTAACCAGAGCGTTGTCCGAGAAGAGCTCGTAGAGGCCGGAGACGATCGCAAGGTCCGGCGCCGGATCGAGCCCTGCCAGCCCGTCGCCGTCGAAGGCGTCGGCACGCCGGAACGAAACGGTCGCCGGCATATGCCGTTCGGCGATCAGCTTGCGGCCGAGCTCGACATTGATGTCGGAATAGTCCTGCAGGCGCACGCTGGCCGGCTGCTCCGAACTCTTGCTGATCGCATCGAGCACATAGCGGCCGTGACCGGCGGCGATGTCCAGGATATGGCCTGGCCGTCCGGCCGCCTTCAGCGTTGCCAGCGCCTGGCCGATCAGCTCTTCGAGGTGGAGCTTGCGCTGGCGGATGCCGCGCCAGCCGATGGCATCGAGGAAAGTCCTGTCGACCATCCGGCCGATCGGGCCGATGCCGCGCGCGTCATTTTCGTACACATAGTCCAGCGTCGAGCCGGAATCGAAGCCCGTGCTGACGCCGATCTTCATGCCGCGTGAAAACCAGCTGCCGATACGGATGAAGGCGCGGCTCAAGCCCCAGTAGAGGCCCTTGGGCGAGAGGAGATCGAGCGGCGAGGCAAGCCTGTCGGCCTCGTCGCGCGTATAACCGGCGACATCCGCCTGCTTCAGGTCGACAGCTTCGGCCGGCGAAGCGAACTGCCCTTCGAGGAAAGGCCGGATCAAGTCGAGCGCCTTGGCGCGATCGCGCTCGCCCAGCGTGTCGTGAAAGAAGCCCGGCAGCACATGCCGCTCCTTCACGCGGCTGCCGAGATTGACGAAGAATTCGTGCTGAGGACCGTGCCGCACCACCCAGTCGCTGCCCGACAAAAGAAGCTGGGTCGGCACGGTGATGGCCCGGGCATCGACGACGATGCGCGCCGCATGCTGGTAGAGCTCGACCAGGATGTTCGACGCGATCGGCCTGGTGATCAGCGGATCGTTCTCGAAGGAGGCGATGCGCACCGGGTCATGGGTCAGCAGGCTCGCCTTGACATAAGAGTTGACGAAGAAGCGTCCCTTGATCTTTTGCCACAGCGCGATGCCTTCCTTGGCGAAGGGCACGTAGAGCTTGATCGAGAAGGCGGGCGAGGCGACGACCATGGCGCGCAGTTTCGGCGCGTAGTCGTGCACCCAGGCGGCGGCGAGCACAGCGCCGAACGACTGCGCGATGAGCGCGATATCCTGTGTGCCAAAACTGTCTTTGGCGCCTATCTCGCGCATGAAACAGTCGATATCGCGCACAAGTGCCGCGAAAGACGGCGCGTAGCCGCGTTCGCCGGCAGAGCGCCCGTTGCCGCGCGCATCCCAGGCATAGAAGGCGTAATCCGGCATACGCAATTCGTCGACCAGATGCGCCATGCGGCCGCCATGCTCATGGCCGCGATGGAAGAGCACGACCGCGCCTTTTGCCTCGGTCGACACCGCCGGCCAGAAACGGTAAAAGATCTCCGTGCCGTCATGGCTGCGGAAGCTGCGTTCCTGCGCCTGCCGCGCAAGATTTTCCGCGGGCGCGGCTGCGATCTGTTCGTGAAGCATGGCGTTTCCCCCGGATGGCATGGCGAGCCCTTGATGCTTAGCCGGTGTTGCCAGTAAGGCCGGCGCGTATCCGGTTGATGGCGGTCAGCAGCGAAAGCGTAGCCATGGCCGGAAACACAAAAGGCGCGATCGAGGCCGGCCAGAAACCTATGGCGCACAAGGCCGCGACCACGCCGAGCCCCAGCGCCCTGTCGCTCTTGCCGAACGGCCCGGCATAGTTGCGCCCCGTCCCGGCAGCGACGCCGAGCACGCCGGCGAATTCGGCGAGCATCGCTGCAACGGTAAAGGCAACGACGCCCAAGACGCCAAACTGCGGGAAAACCGCAAACGGCAGGATCAGCGCGAGGTCGGAGACGACATCGCAGATTTCGTTGAGATACATGCCAAGCGTCGAGGCCTGGCCATGCTCGCGTGCCAGCATGCCGTCCATGGCGTTGAGCGCCATGCGCACGAACAGCACCAGGGGGACGAGCAGCAGAAGAAGGCGCGAGCCGGGCGCCGCCGCGATCGTCACGCCGGCCGCGATCGAGAGGGCGGCTGCCAGCATGGTGATGGAATTGGCGGTCACGCCCATTGCCGCCAGCCGGTCGACAAGCGGCCGCAGCCTGTCCTGAAAGGCCGGCTTCAGCGCATAGAGCGTCGGCATTGCGTGATCCCCCGATCCACGGCGCAACCTTTAGCATGAGCGAGCCGAAAGGCGCTAGCGTGCGCAGAAACACGGTGAATATTCAGACGGTTGACGCCTTACTGTGAATGCATCGCCCAAGCGATCGCATCGGCCGGTAGGGCTCGCCGTGCCACGGATCGACGAATTCACTGACCGCTAACCATAATGCACCGTATGCCTGCCATGTCGATTTGCCGGCTTCTGGAACAAAGCTGCCTCTTGAATAGTGAGCACGCTTATTATATATATCGCTCATGGTTTCAGATGGTATCGACAGATTGGGATTTTTGATCCACGACGTGCAGCGCCTGATGCGCAAGCGTTTCGAGGCGCGCGCCAGCGGGTTGGGTCTTTCCTCGGCGCAGTGGCGCCTGCTCGTGCGCGTTACCAAGGAGGCGGGCGTCGCGCAGGCGCGGCTTGCCGAGCTCCTCGAAATCGAGCCGATCAGCGTCTCCCGCCTGGTCGACCGCATGGAGGAGGGCGGCTGGATCGAGCGTCGCCAGGACGCGACTGACCGGCGCGTGCGCATGATCTTCCCGACCGAGAAGGCAAACGCGGCCTATGCCGACGTCAAGAGCCTGGCCGGCGAGGTCTATGAGGAATCGCTGACGGGCGTGTCGGCGGAAGAGCGCCGCGTCCTGATCCGCGTGCTGGACACCATCGTGCAGAATCTGACGGACGGCGAGACGTCGTCCCTGGAAAAGATGAAGAATACGGAAGGGGCAGCAGCATGAACGCGGCAGCCAAGATAGAAGACGACAACGTCACCAAACTTGCGCCGGCGCAGCCGGTCGCTAATGCGCCGGCGCAGCCGGTCGCAGAAGCCCCGGCGCAGCCGGCGACCGCTCCGGTCGCGGCGGTTGCCGAGCCGCAGCCGGGTCCGGTCGCGCCGAAGAAGAAGCGCCGCCTCGGGCGCTTCTTGTTGATGGTCGCGCTGCCGCTGGCCCTGCTTGCCGGCGGCGCCTATGTCTGGGTCACGGGCGGCCGCTACCAGGAAACCGAGAACGCCAACCTGCAGCAGGCCAGGATTTCGGTCGCCTCCGACACGGCCGGCCGTATCGTCCAGGTCGGCATCGCCGACAACCAACTGGTCAAGCAGGGCGACCTTCTCTTCGTCATTGATCCCGAGCCTTACAAGATCGCGCTCGCCCAGGCCGACGCGGCGGTCGCCGCCGCGCGCCTCAATGTCGAGCAGCTGCGCGCCGCCTACAGCCAGGCGATGGCGCAGGAGAGGTCGGCGAGCAGCGAGGTCGATTATGCGCAGTCGCAATATGACCGCGCTGCCGATCTTGCGCAAAAAGGCATCAACGCCAAGTCCTCGCTCGACGAGGCCCGCAACGATCTGGACAAGGCGAAGCAGCAGTTGGCCGTCGCTCAGCAGGGCATCGTCAGCGCTAAGGCAGCACTCGGCGGCAATCCGGACATCGAGACCGACAAGCATCCGACTGTGATGGCGGCGCTCGCCGCGCGCGACAAGGCCGCCTATGATCTGGCGCAGACCACCGTCAAGGCGCCGGCGGACGGCGTCGTCTACCAGGCCGCCTCCTTCAAGGTCGGCCAGTACGTTTCGGTCGGCACACCGCTGTTCGCGCTCGTTGAGACCGGCGACACCTGGATCGACGCCAATTTCAAGGAAACCCAGCTCACCAATATGAAGCCGGGCCAGAAGGCCGAGATCGTCGTCGACACCTATCCGGGCCGCACCTTCGAGGCGACCGTCAAGGCGATTGGCGCCGGCACCGGCGCGGAGTTCTCGTTGCTGCCCGCGCAAAACGCTACCGGCAACTGGGTCAAGGTCACGCAGCGCATTCCCGTGCGCCTGGAGTTGACCGATCCCGACGCCAAGATGGCGTTGCGTACCGGCATGAGCGCCACCGTCACGGTGGACACCGGTGTGGCGCGCGGCCTGCCGTCGATCTTCGGCCACGCCACGGCAGGGGAGCAGGCGCAGTAGAGACAGCGAAGCCCGTCGCGATCCGGCGGGCATTGAGGGGATTGGTCTGGTGGAGACGTGGCAAGGTCAGCTAGGCAAGCCGCATTGCGGCTCGTCCGAAAGCTGAGGCCTGGGCACGGACCCGTCGGTCCTCAGGTTTCCGGGCGGCAGGCATCCGCTCCAACAGAGACTTTCGGTCGATGTAACCCCCACATCGGTCGTCGCGTCCCACCGCGATGAAGGTCTCTCAACGGGAGGCTTTGCCGCCCGGAAACCTAGAGCCGGATGATTTCAGGTGTTCGACCTGAAATCTGAATCCGTCTCTAAATCAAAGAGATAGAGCATGATGGCGTCCGAACGCCGCTTCACACTTTTCGGCATCATGCTCTAATGTACACGTTTTTGTTACCTGCTGGAAGTTCAGCGTCATGAGCACGCCCGAAGTCTTCAAGGAAGTGCCGCACCGCGGACTGATCACAGTCGCGTTGATGCTGGCGACGATCATGCAGGCGCTCGACACCACAATCGCCAATGTCGCGCTGCCGACCATGACCGGCGACCTCGGCGCGTCGCCCGACAACATCAACTGGGTGCTGACCTCCTATATCGTGGCCGCGGCGATCATGACGCCGGTCACGGGCTGGCTGGCCGACCGGCTTGGCCGCAAGGAGCTGTTCCTCGCCTCCGTCGTCGGGTTCACCATCTTCTCGATGCTCTGCGGTCTTGCCTGGAGCCTTGAGACCATAGTGCTCTTCCGCTTGTTGCAGGGCGTGTTCGGCGCGGCCATCGTGCCGCTGTCGCAGACCTTCCTGCTAGACATCAACCCCCGGGAACGCCATGGCCAGGCGATGGCCATCTGGGGCGCCGGCATCATGCTGGGGCCGATCCTTGGCCCGACGCTCGGCGGCTGGCTGACCGAAAACTTCAACTGGCGCTGGGTGTTCTTCATCAACCTGCCGGTCGGCATCCTCGCCTTCCTCGGCATGGCCGCATATCTCCCCGTCATCGCCAAGCGCGTGCGCGGCTTCGACTTCTTCGGCTTCGCCATGCTCTCGCTCGGCGTCGGCGCGCTGCAGCTTCTGCTCGATCGCGGCGGCGAGGTCGATTGGTTCAACTCGGCCGAGATCTGGATCGAGCTTGCTCTGTCGCTCACCGGCTTCTGGGTGTTCATCATCCACACGGTGACGGCCGAGCATCCCTTCATCGATCCGAAGATCTTCCTCGACCGCAATTTCGTGACCGGGCTTGGCTTCATCTTCGTCATGGGCGTGCTGATCCTGGCCTCGATGTCGCTGTTGCCGCCGATGCTTGCCAACATCTTCGGCTATCCGACCGTGACGATCGGCGTGGTGCTGGGGCCGCGCGGCATCGGCACGATGATTTCGATGCTCGTCGTCGGCCGCATCATGCACAGGATCGACGCAAGGATCCTCGTCGCCATCGGCTTCCTGCTCACCGCGCAGTCGCTCTACACGATGGCGAGCTTCACGCCGCAGATGGACAATTGGCTGATCATCTCCTCGGGCGTCATCCAGGGCCTCGGCATGGGCATGGTGTTCGTGCCGCTGTCGACGGTCGCCTTCGCCACGCTCGACGCGCGCTATCGCACCGACGCCACCTCGCTGTTCAGCCTGGTGCGCAATCTGGGCTCGTCCATCGGTGTATCGGTGGTCGCGGCGCTGATGGTGCGCAACACCCAGATCAACCACACCGAGCTTTCGGCCTTCATCAACCCCTACAATCCGAACCTGTGGGCCGCTTCTCCGGCGGCCGCCGCCGGCAATCCCGCAGCGCTTTCGCAGGTCGACCGTGCCGTGAATGTCCAGGCGATGATGATCTCCTACATCAACGACTTCAAAATCCTGATGGTGATGACGTTGGCCGCGATCCCGTTCGTCATCCTGCTGCGCAAGCCCAAGGCGGCGCCCGCGGGCGGGGCGCCCGCGGCCCACATGGACTAGACTAGTTTATCTGCCCAGCACCAGCGCCCAGTAACGCAGCGCCGGATCGCGGCCGTCACGCACATAGGCCAGCCCGAAGCGGCTGAAATCCGGGTCGAGCATGTTGCGGCGGTGTCCGTCCGAATGCATCCAGATGTCGAACAGTTTCTGCAGGTCGAACCGGCCCTCGGCGATGTTTTCCGCCGCCGCCCCCCGCACGTCATTGTCCTTCATGCGCGAGGCAAAATCCTTGCCCCAGCCGGTGGTGTGGCTCATGCGCTCGCGCGAGGCCATGTAGCCGGCCTGCTGGAGCGCCGCCTGCTCGAGCTGCGCGTCCGGCGTCAGCGTGGGCAGACCGGCGGAGCTGCGGATACCGGCCAGGGTCGCCATGGCGGAGGAGGAGACGCCGGCGCCTTCGCCGGTCGGCACGGTGACGGTGCTGCAGGCGGCGATGCCGGCAAGCGCTGTAAGGCCGGCGGCCTTGAGCAGCAAACGGCGGTTCAGATCGGGGAGGGCTGTGATCGGGATGCTCATCCGGCCTCTGATACCGCCGATCGTGGCTTTTGCCGGGCAGGGGAGGAAAGGCAAGGGATGAAAATCGCGTGAAGCGGCGACTTTCCCCGGAAAATCGGTTATGATGTGGCCGTTCTTGAAGTGGCAGCCACGGGCGGCCACCGCAGGGCGGTGACCGACCCGCGTTGATCTGGCGCATGATTGCTTGACGAGACCCTTCCGGTTCTCGGGCTTCTGCGCTGGCAAACGGAGGACGGTTATGGCCGGTTTTCATGTCATGACGGACGCGCACGGGATGCATGTGCAGCCCGCGGTGCGCCACATCACCACGTCGGATCTCTGGGATGCGTTGAGGCTCGGCGCCGAGGATTTCTGGGCCAAGCCGTCGCATTATGTGTTCCTGTGCCTGATCTATCCGATCGTCGGCCTGATCCTGACGCGGTGGAGCTCCGGCTCCAACGCCATCCAGCTCGTCTATCCGCTGATGTCGGGCTTCGCGCTGATCGGGCCGTTCGCGGCCATCGGCCTTTACGAGATCAGCCGCCGGCGCGAGCTCGGCATGAGCAGCCGCTGGCATCATGCGCTCGACGTGCGCCATTCGCCGGCGCTGCCGTCGATCGCGGTCATCGGCATCCTGCTCTTCGCGCTGTTCCTTTTGTGGTTGTTCGCCGCGCAGTCGCTCTACACCAGCCTGTTCGGCGCCGAGCCGCCCGCTTCCGTCGGCGCTTTTTTGCGCGACGTGCTGACGACCGGCAAGGGCTGGACGCTGATCCTCGTCGGCAACGCCGTCGGCTTCGTTTTCGCCGCCGTCGTTTTGGCCACCACGGTCATTGCCTTCCCGCTGCTGCTCGACCGCGACGTCGGCGCCGTTTCGGCGATCGAGACCTCGGCCCGCGCCGTGATGGCCAACCCGCTGCAGATGGCGCTCTGGGGTTTGACGGTCGCCGTGTTGCTGGTGATCGGCTCGATCCCGCTGTTTGCCGGCCTCGCCGTCGTCATGCCGATCCTCGGCCACGCGACCTGGCATCTCTACCGCAAGGTGGTCGAGCCGGAGCAGATCCGGCCTGTACGCCGGCCGATGTAGCCGTCAGCGCTGCGCTTCGGTCGCCATTTTTAAGGCGAGAGCCGTCAGCACCGTGCCCATCATCCAGCGCTGCACGACCAGCCAGAACGGCCGTCCGGCGAGGAAACTCGCGATCGAGCCGGCCGTCATCGCGATGATGGCGTTGACGGTGAGGCTGATCGAGATCTGCGTCACGCCGAGCACCAGAAGCTGCGACAGAACATGGCCCTTGGCCGGATTGATGAATTGCGGCAAGAGCGACAGGTAGAGCACGGCCACTTTCGGATTGAGCAGGTTGGTCATCAGCCCCATGACGAAAAGCTTGCGCGGCCTGTCCCGGGGCAGCTCGCGGACTTGGAAGGGCGAGCGCCCGCCGGGCTTGAGCGCCTGCCAGGCAAGCCACAACAGATAGAGCGCGCCGGCGAAGCGCAGCGCATCGTAGGCGTAAGGCACGGCGAAGATGAGTGCGGTGATGCCGAGGGCTGCCGAGACCACATAGAACAGGAAGCCAACCGCCACGCCGCCGAGCGAGATCAGCCCGGCTTTCGGCCCTTGCGACAGCGAGCGCGAGATCAGGTAGATCATGTTCGGGCCCGGCGTCAGCACCATGCCGAGGCAGATCAGCGCGAAAGTGAGATGATTGGCGGCGTCGGGCATCGAGGGTCTCCCAGCAGTGGCCGCACATTCACCAGACGTGTCGCCATTCGCAAGAGCTTGCTGCGATAGGTGCTTGCGCCAGCGAAGACAATTGGCGAAATCGGCGAAGCGGCCAATCTCCCCCTTGCGGGCATATGCGCTAAGATAGCTTTGGCATGGCTTGAAACTTGCGCTTTCGTGGTGGCTCGCGCCAACGATGTCGCAAGGCATGGAGATTCTGGCGCAGGGTTGCCAAGGGCGGCTGAGTAAAGATGG
>NZ_JAPYKO010000022.1:0-102391 GCF_037179585.1 Mesorhizobium argentiipisi (SeqCode) | reverse complement strand
TCTTCGCCGCCGAGAAGCTTAACTGTCTCGGCCCAGCCATCATCAACAAGCGATTCGTGTGTCATCCCCAGCGTAGAATCACAACCGATTCCGCGCCGCAATACCCTATCTTAGCGCCTATGCCCTCGAGGGGGAGATCATCCGCGCCAACAAAAAAGCCGCCGGGTTGCCCAGGCGGCCTTGAGTTCGAAGTTTCGAAGTCAGCTCAGTTCAGCTTGGCCTTCACGTCATTGAGCGCCGACTTGAACAGGTCGGCACCGGCCTTGGCATCGACCTTGGCGGCGAGCAGCGCGCGAGCGGCTTCGACGGCGATGTCGACGGCCGAGGCGCGCACTTCGCTGACGGCCTCGCGCTCGGCCTGGCTGATCTTCTGCTCGGCAAGCGCGGTGCGTCGGGCGACATAGTCCTCGGTCTTCTTGGCCGCTTCGGAAGCGAGCAGCTCAGCCTCGCGCTTGGCGGCGGCGACGATGTCGGCAGCCTCCTTCTCGGCTTCCTTACGCTTCTGCTGATACTGGCCGAGCAACTGCTGGGCTTCTTCACGAAGCTTGCGCGCCTCCTCGAGCTCAGCGCTGATCTTGGCCGCGCGGGTGTCGAGCGACTTGGCGAGCATGACCGGCACCTTCAAATAGATGACGGCGCCGAGAAAGATGATCAGGGCGATGGTAGCCCAGAGCGTGGCGAGTGATGTGGCGTCCATGATCCCTATCCTCACCGGCTCGCGGATTTGACCGCGGCCGCGATTTCGGACTTATCGGCCTTGCCGCCGACAAGCGCCTCGACGATGGCCGACGTGGTGTCCTCGGCGATCGTGCCGACTTCCTTCATCGCCTTGGCCTTGATCGAGGCGATGCTCGCCTCGGCCTCGCCAAGCTTCTTCTCGAGCTCGGCCTCGAGCTTCTTGCGCGTGCTCTCGGCGTCCGCTTTGGCAGCGTCGCTTGCCTGCTGGCCGATCTTGTTGGCGTTGGCCTTGGCCTCCGCCAGCTCCTGCTCATAGGCAGCAACGGCGGCATCCGCCTCGCCCTTCAGCCTTGCGGCATGATCGAGATCCTGGGTGATGCGGTCGTTGCGGACATCGATGATGCTGCCAAGACGCGGCATCACAACGCGCTTCAGGAACAGGTAGAAGAGCCCGAAGGTGATGACCAGCCACAGTATCTGTGACGGGAAGGTCTTGGCATCGAACGGCGGGAACGCTTCATGCTCCGCGGCAGGCACAGCGGTGCCTGCATGCGTATCGCCCTCGGCAGCGGCCGGCGCTGTTTCTTGCGCGTAGGCAGATGTCACGAACATCTCATTCCCCTGTCCATGGAACGGGGCCGCACCATGCGGCCCCTTTCGTCAGCTCTGGCTCTTACTTGAAGACCAGGAGCAGAGCGATCAGGAGCGAGAAGATGCCCAGAGCTTCGGTCACGGCGAAGCCGAAGATCAGGCGGCCGAACTGGCCATCGGCAGCCGAGGGGTTGCGGAGCGCGCCCGAGAGGTAGCTGCCGAAGATGTTGCCGAGGCCGATGCCCGCGCCGCCCATGCCGATGCAGGCGATACCAGCGCCGATAGCAGCTGCTGCAGTTGCGTCCATTTCAAAACTCCTGTGGTTTCTCTATTCGTTGCAGTTGGTACGTTGGGTATGCTGGCGCCGGGGCGCCGGTGAAAAGAGATCAATGGCTCGGGTGCAGGGCGTCGTTCAGATACATGCAGGTCAGCACTGCGAACACATAGGCCTGCAGGAAGGCGACCAGCAGCTCGAGCGCGGAAAGCGCGACGGCCATCGCAAGCGGCAGGACCGAGCCGGCGACGCCCAGGGCGCCAAACGCGCTCAAGCTGACGACGAAGCCCGAGAACACTTTGAGCGTGATGTGGCCGGCCAGCATGTTGGCGAAAAGACGAACCGAGAGGCTGACCGGGCGCGAGACGAAGGAGATGATTTCGATCGCCACCACCAGCGGCAGGAGATAGCCAGGCACGCCATGCGGCACGAACAGCTTGAGGAAGCCGAAGCCGTGCTTGGCGAAGCCGTAGACGATGACGGTGCCGATGACCAGGATCGCCAGGGTGAAGGTGACGATGATGTGGCTGGTGACGGTGAAGAAATAGGGAAACAGTCCGATCAGGTTGGCGACCAGCACGAACATGAACAGCGAGAACACCAACGGGAAGAACTGCATGCCCTGCTTGCCGGCGGCGTCGCGCAGCATGTTGCCGACGAATTCGTAGGCCATCTCGGACACCGACTGCAGCCGGCCCGGGATGAGCGCGCGGCTCGCCGTGCTCATATAGAGGAAGGCCGAGGCCAGCACGATCGTCACGACCATGAACAGGGAAGAGTTGGTGAAAGAGACGTCGTAGCCGCCAATATGCAGCGGGATGATCGCATGGATCTGGAACTGGTGGATCGGATCGACCTTGTCAGCAGCAGCCACTTTAAATCCCCGTCAAAGCCACAACCGGCTTCTTAAGTTCACTTCGGCGCCTTGCGGCGCCCCACTTCATTCTTTCGGCTCGCGCGGCTTGCCGCCCTGGCCGAATTCGGATGTCAGTCCCGCCGAGCGCAGGACATTGAGTATACCGGCGCCAAAGCCCAGCAACAGGCCGACGATCAGACCCCAAGGCGCTATTCCCGCCAGGCGGTCGATGATCCAGCCCAAGCCGACGCCGACCACCACCCCGGCGATGAACTCGCTGGACAGTTTCAGCGCCTGACCGTAACCGGTCGCAGCTTTCGCTTCGTCTTTCCCCTCGAGCCGGTCCGTGCGTCTCGTCGCAAGCGATGCTTCGAGATCGCGCCGGCGGCGCTCAAGTTCGTCGTCGCGGATGGTGGCTTCTGGCTGCCTGCCGCGGCCGGTTTCTCCGGTTCCGTCTGGCCCGGTTTTGTTGGCCATCGCAACCCCCCTGCCCGGGCAGACGATTGCCGTCCGTCCGCTTCTAAAGTCGCCGGCAACATAGTTAGAGGGTCCGCGCCCGTCAAGCCACGGGCCGAACTTCCAAGCGACGTATTTTTGGCAACAAAATCAATTGTTTATCGAGGTGCGACATCGTGCCCTTCACGCCCGCGTGAGGACTCGGCGCGAATCCGCGCGACAAGCCGCGTCCGGCGGGGCGTCCGGGGCACCTGAGGAAGGACAGCCGGAGGCGTCGTTCAGGCGCCTCGGCTTGAGCCGCCTAAAGCGCGTCGCGATCTTTCAGATTCGCTCCATGCGCTTTAGGTTTTGATTTCGCGCATGTCTTTGTCCCGAAACCGCTTACCAATTTCGGGAGACATGCTTTAGCGGCTCAGCTCCAGCCGCCGCCATAGGTACGATAGAAGATATGCAGGCCGATCCTGGTCATGCGCTGCATGGCGCGCGCCCAGCCCGGATGGACGTAATTGGCGTAGTAGTGCGTCGACGAGCCGACCTCGGGAATAAAGATCTTGCCGGCGGTGACGGCCATGGCGACCTCCTGGGCGGTCTTGTAGGAAGCCTGGTCGGTGATGCTCTTCTTCCTGCCGTCGCAGGCGAAGGAGAACTGACAGCGGTTGAACCAATCGTCGTTCTGGTAGACGACGCCGCAGATCGTCTTCGGATAGGCCGGGTTGCGGACGCGGTTGAGGATAACCTGGGCGACCGCCGCCTGGCCGCGGACCGGTTCGCTGCGCGCCTCGAAATAGATACCCTTGGCAAGGCAGGCCTGCTCGGGTTGGGAAAAGACGCTCGCCGGCAGCGGGTTCTGCATCCAGGCGTGGTCGCCCTTGCCCATCGGCGGGATGAAGCGGCCGTTGTTCGGATCATCCTGCAGCAACGCCTCGAAGGGCGACGCCTTGGCGTAGTCGGGCGCCGACTGCGCATAAGCGGTGGCGAGGATGTCCGGCTTGTCATTGTTGACGAGGGCGACAAGTGCCGCCGGCAGATCCGGATCCGGCTTCTTGTCTTCGCGCAGATGGAAGGCCTGGGCGATCTGGACTTCCTTGCCCTTGATGCCTGGCTTGGCGAAGGTGAGCTTCAGGTCGCTATCCATCGCGGGACGCAGCAGCGAGGAGGTGCGCTTGAAAATCGAGCCAGCGCTGAAATTCTTGGGGGGCGCGACCGGCGAGACCTGGACGATACGGCCCTTCTTGTCGGCGCGCACGACACGATCCTCATCGGGCGTCGCGCCGGCGGTGTTGCCTTTGCCGCGGAAGGCGACGGTGCCCACGCCCGGCAAATTCACGCCGGAGCCGGAGAGCGAGCCGGTGGTGGTGGAATCGACGAAAGGCATTTCGGCCGCATGCACCGAGCCGGCGGCGGACTTCTCGATATAGGCGTTCCAGCGGGTGTCGGACGATTCCAGGCCGGAGATCAGGCTTGCCATATCCTGATAGGCGACGGCCGACGGAAAGCCGATCCAAATGCCGAGCCCGAGCACCAAAGGAGGAAGAAAGGAACGTTTTTTCGCAACGGCGGCGGCGGCAAGCCGCATGGAAACGCGTCGATGCACTGAACTCTCCAGAACGCTACTGACCCCGGAGAGCCAAAATGAAGCATTAACCTTGATGCGGGGTTAACGACATCGATCATGTTCTTTTCATGTTTGAGGAAAGCCGGCTTGCGATTTCCACAGCGGTCCGATGAGGAATCAGGCCCGGGTGGATGCATCAGCTTTGGGTGGATCAGGCCTGGCGCAGGAAGATCGGCCAAGCGAGCGCCGCGCAGATTGCCGCCGCAAGCCACACGCCCGGCCATGCGAAGACCACCAGCAGCCACGGAATGGCGATCGGCACCAGGCAGAAGCCGATGAACACAAAACTGTTGGCAAGGCTGAGCGCGGTGCCGACATGACCGGCGCCGGCAAGCGTGGCAAGCTCGGTATAGGCGACCCCGTGCCAGGCGGAGACGGATATGCCGGCGACGACGACCATCAGCGGAAGCAGCGGCAGCAGCAACGGCGATCCGGCGGCGCCGATCACCAGAAGCCACAGCACCAGGAAGGCTAAGGCGCTCAGCGCGCTGCAGACTTTCAGGAACGGCCGGCGGTTGCCGTGGCGGTCGGTGAAGCGGCCGCTCCAGACGCGCATCCCCATGGCGCCCGTCTGAACGGCGGCGAGGCTGGCGCTGGTCACGAAGGTGCCCATGCCGGCGAAGTCATGCAGGAAGACCGAGGCGAAGGTCAGCACCGCGACCTGCGGAAAGCAGAGCAGGCCGATGGCGGTCGAGATGCGCCACACCTCGATGTTGCGCAAGGGCGCCGGACCGCTTGCAGTCGCCGCACCAAGACCTCCGCTTTCCACTAGCGGCTCGTGCAGCCAGCGCCAGGCAAAATAGGCCGCGAGCGCGGAGACGACCGCAAGCAGGCCGAAGACCGCGGTGAAGCCCACAGCCAGCGCCAGGGAAGGCAGGATGAGCGCGCCCAGCCCGCCGCCGAGCGGCACCGCCGTCTGTCTGATGCTCATGGCGAAGCCGCGTTCGCCCTCGCCGAACCAGCCCATGATGGCGCGGCCGCTGGAGCCGTTGACGCTGCCGCCGAGCAGGCCGACGACGAGCAGGCTTGCCGAGAGCAGCGCGACGCCGGGCACCGCCATTTTTGTCGGCACGACGAGCATGGCCATAATGAAGAGCCATGCCGCCGTCGCGCCCAGTCCGGTCAGGAGCACGCGGCGGTCGCCCCAACGATCGGTGAGCACGCCCCAGGGCAATTCGCTCAGCGCCACGCCGAGGCCGAGAAGCCCGAGCGCCAGGCCGAGCGAGGCATTGTCGAGATGGTAGCCCTGGCGCATCACCACCGCCGTCGCCGGAATGCCGGAGAAGGTGGCGGAGAAGCCGGCATTGGCGGCGACGCCGATGCCGAGAACTTTCCAGCGATGGTTGGGGCCGAAGGCGCGGCGGGCGGAGGCGCCGGCGCATGCATCAGGCGGTTGGCAGTCGTTGCGTGCGACGATAGCGGACATGGTTCCATTCCCGTGACGGCCGGCTAACGGCTTGACGGGCCGGATGTAGCGCCATAGCTTCGTCCATAAAATCAGGAATTTTTTGACCAACAATCCTGAGAATCGGGATGATCTCATGCGCCGCATAACATTCGACCTCGATGTCCTCAGGACCTTCATCACCGGCATGGAGTTGGGCAGTTTCGCCAAGGCGGCCGAACGGCTCGGGCGCTCGACGTCCGCCGTCAGCGCACAACTGAAGAAGCTGGAAGAGCAGGCCGCGACGCCGGTTTTCCGTAGGGCGGGACGCGGCCTGGCGCTCACCGAGGCCGGCGAGACGATGCTTAGCTATGCGCGGCGGCTGATCGAGCTCAATGACGAGGCTGCCTCCGCTATCCGTGACGTCGAGCTGGAGGGCTGGGTGCGGCTCGGCCTGCAGGAGGATTTCGGCGAGGCCGTGCTGCCCGAGGTGCTCGGCCGCTTCGCCCGCGCCCATCCCAAGGTGCGCATCGAAGCGCGGATCGGCCGCAGCCACGACCTTGCCGAGCGCGTCCTGTCAGGCAATCTCGACCTCGCGCTTGCCTGGCATGACGGCACGACCCTGCCCTACAGCCGGCATGTCGCCGACGTGCAGGCGCGCTGGATCGGCCCGGCCAAGCCGATCGAGGCAGGTCAGCGCAATGGCGAGCCGCTGCCGCTGGTGGTGTTCGAGGCGCCGTGCCTCTTGCGCACCGTCGCGACCGAAACGCTCGACCGCGCCGGCATGCGCTGGCGCATGGCCTTCTCCAGCCCCAGCCTCGGCGGTATCTGGGCGGCGGTGGCGGCGGGTCTCGGCCTGACGATCCGCACCGACATCGGCCTGCCAGCCAATGTCAGAGCAATCGCGCCGGGCGTGCTCGGGCTGCCGGCGCTGCCGATGATGGCACTGCACCTGCATCAGAAGGACGCCGAGCTCGACCCGGTGGCGATGCGGCTGGCGGAGATTCTTTTGCAGGCGGCGCTGGAGACGCTGCCTGAGGGAGCGCGAACCGGCGATGGGCTGCGAGAGGTCGCGTGAGATCTTGGCCCCTATCGCGCTCGTCATTCTATGGCGAAGCGAGGAGCGAAGCGACGCGCGCATACCATAGAATCCATTCCGTTACCTTGCGCGAGGGATGCAGCGGTGCAGAATTCTGAACCGCCGCGGCGCCTCGAAGTCACGAAAATGGATCCTCGGGTCTGCGCGCGTCGCTTCGCTCCTTGCTCCGCCCGTGGATGACGAGGGATCAGCGTCGGCGCTTTCCCAGAAGTCACCGCTTCTTCGCCCTACCCGCAAACGGATTGTCCGACGTGCGTAGCGCCATGCGGATCGGCACGCCGGGCATGTCGAAGGCCTCGCGCAGGCTGTTGGTCAGGTAGCGGACATAGGATTGCGGCGTCGCGTCCGGGCGCGAGCAGGAGACGACGAAGCCCGGCGGGCGGGTCTTGGCCTGGGTGACGTATTTGATCTTCAGCCGGCGGCCGGCGACGGCGGGCGGCGGGTGATGCGCGAGGATGCCTTCCAGCCAGCGGTTGAGCTTGCCGGTGGAGACGCGGCTGTTCCACACCTTGTGCGTCTTGATGACGCTTTCCATCAGCTTGTCGAGGCCGCGCCCGGTCTCGGCCGAGACCGTCACCGCCTGGATGCCGCGCACCTGGGGCAAGAGCCGCTCGGTCTTTTCGCGCAGCTCGGCCAGCAGCTCCTGCGGGTTGTCGATCAGGTCCCATTTGTTGAAGGCGATCACCGGCGCCCTGCCCTCGCGGATGATGAGATCGGCGATCTGCAGGTCCTGCTTCTCGAAGGGAATGGTGGCGTCGAGCACGATGATGACGATCTCGGCGAAGCGGATGGCGCGCAGGCCGTCCTGCACCGAGAGCACTTCCAGCTTTTCATGGATCCTGGATTTGCGGCGCATGCCGGCCGTGTCGAACAGCTTTATCCTGCGGCCGCGCCAGTCCCAGTCGACCGAAATGGAGTCACGCGTGATGCCGGCTTCCGGGCCGGTGAGCAGCCGCTCCTCGCCGATCAGCGCATTGATCAGCGTCGACTTGCCGGCATTCGGGCGGCCGACAACGGCGATGCGCAGCGGCTTGGTGTCGTCATAGGACGCTTCAGCGTCGGGGTCGGCGATGTCTTCGCCGATCAGCACCTCGCTGGCGGCGATCTCATCGCTGTCCTCGTCCTCGTTCTCGCCGAAGGCGCGTTCCTCGCCGAGCGCTTCTATCACCGCGTCACGCAGGTCGGGCATGCCCTGGCCGTGCTCGGCCGAAACCGGGATCGGCTCGCCAAGGCCGAGCTCCCAGGCTTCCAGCATTCCGCCTTGAGCGCCGCGCGCCTCGGCCTTGTTGGCGACGAGCACCACCGGTTTGCCGGATTTGCGCACCACTTCGGCGAAGGTGCGGTCGTCGGGCATCAGCCCGGATTTGGCATCGACCGTGAAGAAGATGAGGTCGGCCTCGCGGATCGCGATCTCCGTCTGCTGGCGCATGCGGCCGGGCAGTGTCGAAGCGGCCGCGTCCTCGAAACCGGCGGTGTCGATGACGTCGAAATGGAGATCGTAGAGCTTTGCCGCATGAACGCGGCGGTCGCGCGTCACACCAGGCGTGTCGTCGACAAGCGCCAGCTTCTTTCCGACCAGCCGATTGAAAAGAGTCGATTTGCCGACGTTAGGCCGGCCGATGATGGCGACTTTGAAGCCCATCCCGGATCACGAAGCGTTGCCCGACCCGCGGATCAGCTCGGACATCAGCTGTGCCCGCTGGCGCACATTGCGCGGGGCGGCTTCGTCCGAAGAGATCTGGTCGAACAGTTTGAGCGCGTCGGCCGACTTGCCGTCCTTCCAGGCGGCAAGGCCGAGCGCCTCGCGCGCCGAGTGGCGCAGCGGATTGGTGTCGGCGGTGAGTGCCTCGATGCGGCTTGAGACGTCGGCGTAGGAACCGTGATCGACGAGCAGCAGCGCGGCCCTCAGCCGCGCGATGTCGCGGATGCCGGCGGGAATGGCGTTGTCGGCGGCGACCTCGTCGAAATCCTTGACCGCGCCGTCGACGTCGCCCTTGTCGGCCTTGACGGTCGCGGCGCGCATGCGGGCGAGCAGCGGATAGGCGCCGTAGCCGTCCTTCTCCAGCTGATCGAGCGCGGCGATCGCCTCGTCGTTCTTGCCGTCATTGGCGAGCTTCAACGCAGCCGAGAAGGCGTCGCCCGAACGGTTGGCACGGCTCTCGTCCCAGTATCGGTAGCCGACGACGGCCGCCGTTCCCAGCACGATAAGGATGGCGATGCCGAGAATGGCCGGGCCAAAACGATCCCACAGCGCCTGCGCCTGCTCGCGACGAATCTCTTCGTTGACTTCGCGGATAAAACTGTCGTCCGACATCAATCAAAACCATTGCTGCCCCAGAAGGGGGCGCTTCTTGAGCCCCGCGTTTTAGCGAAATTTCGTCGGCATGGAAGGGGGCGGGCCGGAAAATCGGCTGGGAATGCCCGGCCCCGGCGGAGCTTGCCCGAACGCAACCGCGCCACATTTGCGCGATAGCCGGCTTCCGATCAGCCGGAGACGTCCCCGCCAGAAGGTTGCCAATGCTTCGTTCATACCGCGTCCTTGCGTTCAGTCTCGCCTCGCTCGCCTCAGCCAATGCCGCCTTCGCCGATCCGCCGAAATCGCCAGCCGCTTTGCCGGCCAAACCGAAACAGGTCGTGCTGATCTCGTTCGACGCCGCCCGCGAGATCTCGCAATGGCAGCGCAGCCGGGCGCTGGCAAAGCGCACGGGCGCGCATTTCACCTATTTCCTGTCCTGCGTCTTCCTGCTCTCTCCCGAGACGCGGCTGCAATATGCCGGCCCCGGCAAGGCCGCCGGCAAGTCCAATGTCGGCTTTGGCGCCTCGAAACAGGATGTCGCCGAGCGCCTGGAACAGGTCCGGCTGGCTTCTGCCGAAGGCCACGACATTGGCAGCCATGCCTGCGGCCATTTCGATGGCAAGGACTGGAGCAAGGCCGACTGGGTGGCCGAATTCGCGTCCGCGCGGCGCATTTTCGAAAACGCCTATGCGATCAACGGTATTTCTCCCGAGCCGCCCGGCTGGCGCGATTTCGCCCGCCATACCGTAACCGGTTTTCGCGCGCCCTATCTGTCCACCGATAAGGCGCTTTACGATGCGCTGCCCGAGGCTGGCTTTGAATACGACGCGAGCGGCGTCTCGAACGATCCGGCCGTGCCGCCGACCCTGAATGGCACAACCCGCTTTGCCCTGCCGCTTATACCGGAAGGGCCGAAATCGAAGCCGGTGGTCGCCATGGACTATAATCTCTATGTCCGCCACTCGAATGGCTTCGAGAAGCCGTCGATGGCGGACGCATTCACCGAGCGCGCCTACCAGGCGTTCCACTCCGCTTTCGAGGCTCAGTACAACGGCAAGCGCCTGCCGCTTGAGCTCGGCTTCCACTTCACATTGATGAACAACGGCGCCTACTGGAATGCGCTGGAGCGCTTCGCCGGCGACGTCTGCGTGAAGGCCGATGTCGAGTGCATCAGTTTCCGCGACTATGTCACGCGCCGGCGCGCTGGCCAGGCACAGGCGAGTGTGGGCGGCTAACTGGACCGGCCGCGCTCTAGCCTGCCGGCTGATCTTCGGGACGCATGCCAGCTTGCTCGCGTTCTAGATAGTGTTGATCGATAATCGGCAGTTGCTCGCCCTGCAGCGTCGCTTCGAAGGCTCGCAAACGTTTGTGCACCGACTGCAGTTCGACAATCGTCGACCAGGAATTCAACAGGAATTGAAGCGAATTCGTCACCTTGCCGAACGCGTTCGATATCTGATTCAGGGCGCCGAACGTGATCTTATGCGCAACCAGCGAGGGCCCAAGGATAAGCAACGAGAAGATGTTGTCGGCCTGCAGATAGGTGTAACGCACGACATTGAAATAGATGTAGTGGAAATATAGCTTGAAATAATTGCGGCGGACATTGGCGAATAATTGTGTCGTCGTCGCCGGCTGAGCCCGATCGGCATGATCTTCGCCGTAGACGAGTTCCTTGCGATAGGCTGCCTCGACGCGCTGGTTGCGGAACTGCAGGCCCGGCAGCTTGAGACCCGCCACCATGACGGAAATCGTTCCGAACAGACACCAACCCAATGCGGCAACGACCAGTGGCTGCGGGACCGTGCCGATGATCGGTAATTCGGTGATGTGGGCCTGCAGTTGAATCAAAACCGGTAGAAAGGCGATCAGGGTCATGATCGACTGGACGAAGGTCGAGCCGAGATCCTCCATGATCTGCGAGAAGCGCATCGTGTCTTCTTGGATACGCTGTGAAGCGCCCTCGATGTGGCGTAGTCGGCCCCAGTTGGCGATGAAGTAATCGTTCATCGCGGTGCGCCAGCGGAAGATCCAGTGGCTGACGATGAAGGCATTGACCACCTGCACGTTCATGCCGACCAGCGCCAGCCAGGAGAAATCGGCCAAGCCCTTGTAGAATTCGGTGTCGGTCGAGGCCGTCGTTCCCGACATCAAGCCCTGAACGTAGTCGAAGAACGGGCCATACCAATTGTTGACCGCAACCGAGACCTGAACGTTGAAGTAGATGAAGAACAGGATGACCGCAGTCATCAGGATCGACCAGTTCTGCCACGGGTGCGGGGCGTACCAGCTCCAGAAGGCGTAGAAGATCACCACGCAGGCCACGAAGTAGATGTAGAACCACAAGAACGGCTTCGACCACAGCACCGCGATGCCGATGATGGGCGGCGTGCCGGCCGCTACCGACGGCAGGCCGAAGACGGCGCCCAATTGCTCGCCGCCGAAGAACCAGAACAGGATCGCGGCAAGGCTCCAGACGGCGGCCGATGTGAAGAAAAGCTTCGGCTGCGGGAAAAAGGATACGAACACTGTGGCGGGTTTCCTCGGTCTGACCGCAATCAGCGGCATTGCTGTTCGGCGGGCATAAAGTCACACATTGGGGGGAAAGAAAATGCCCGTGCCCGATGCCCGGCATCGAACAAGCCGCAAATCATGGCGATTTTCGCGCAGCCGACCAGGCAATGACGCCGGAGGCGAGCAGCGCCGCCGCCGCCATCGTCGAGGCAAGCACGTAATTGCCCGAGGCCTGGGCGAGCAGGCCGGCTGCGATCGGGCCGACGATCTGGCCAAGACCGAAGGCTGCCGTCATCACCGCGAAGATGCGGCGAGGCGCCCTGGGCGCGAGCTGCCTGCCCATCTGCAAGCCCAGCGCCGTGATGGCGATGAAGGTGCCGCCGAGCAGGACGCCGGCGATCAACGGTCCGGCGGCGCCCTTGACGACGACACTGGCGGTGACGCCGACCACCTCGACCAGGCAGCTCGCGGCGTAAGCGGCATAGAGCCCTATCCGGCCGGCGAGCCTCTGCCAAAGCCAGGTCGAGGGAAAGCCGGCGAGGCCGGCGACCATCCAGACAGCGGCCTCGAAGACGCGCCCGCCGCCGCCCTGGCGGACGATGGCGACCAGGAAAGTGGCTGTCACCACATAGCCGAAGCCGAACAGTCCGTAGGCGACGATCATCTTCACCAGGGACCTGTCCTTCGGCAGCGCCGGCTCGCGCCCGTCGGTGACATTGGCCGGGGTGGCCGAGCCGGCGAGCAGCGCGACGACAAGCAGGCCGACGGCCGAAAGCGCTCCGGACCAGAGCCAGCCCGCGGCCCAGCCCGCATGTTCTGAGACGAGGATCGCCAGCAGCGCCGAGGACACGGCAATGCCGAGGCCCACGCCACCGAAATGCAGCGCCTGCAAATCGCGGCGGCCAACCTCAGCCAGATGGCTGAAGACGATCGAGGCCATGAACACCATGACGAAGGCGCTGGCGAGGCCGGCGAGCAAGCGGATGACGAGGAAGGCGGCTATCGTCTCGTTGAGTCCCATGAGAGCGGCGAGCACGGCGCTGGCGGCGAGGCCGGCGAACATCAGCACGCGCTCGCGGCCATGCGCCCAGCCGCCGGCCGCGGCAAAAGCGCCAATGAGGTAGCCGACATAATTGGCGGAAGCGATCCAGCCGGCATCGGCCGGCGTCAAATGCAGCTCCTCCATCATGCCGGGCAGGATAGGCGTGTAGACGAAGCGGCCGATGCCCATGGCGACGGCGAGCGCGACCATGCCGGCGAGAGCAAGCCGCAAGGGAGATGGCGAGGCGTTCATTGCGGTGCACAGTAAGTCTGCGCGCCCGCGAAACAATGCGCTTGCGTTGGGCCAGCGCCGGCAATCGCGCCGAACCGGCGTTAGGGACGGGTCATGCCCGCGGTCTCGTACACGGTGCGGCTGGCCGTCAGCCGGAAGGGCATATCGCCGAGCTCGCGCTCCGACATGGTGTCGAGCACCGGATGCGACAGCGGATCGCTGATCCAGCGAGCGATCTCGCCGTCCTCGGGCGGCCCCGCCTCGGCAACCGAAAGCCCTCTCAGAAAAGATAAAATCTTCATGGGGCTACCTCATTGTTCAAGGTTGCTTCGGCTAAATTCTGCCGTTTCCTGTCGGGTTTCAATTGAGATTTCGGTCCGTTCACTTTAGAAAAACTGGATGGCTATGCTGAACCGCGTCCATCTCAACGGCCTGCGCGCCGTGGAAACCGTCGCCCGGCTTGGATCGCTGGCGGGAGCGGCGGCGGAGCTAAACGTCTCGGTCAGCGCCGTCAGCCAGCAGGTCAAGCGCACGGAAAAGCAGTTGGGACAGGCGCTGTTCGAACGGACGCCAGGCGGGCTCGTGCCGACGGAATTCGGCGCCGCCTTCACGGCGCGGCTCAGCGCCGGCTTCCGCGAGCTTGCGCAAGCGGTGGCGCTGGCCGACGAGGCCAACGAGTGCACGCTGGTCGTCTCGGTGGCGCCGGCTTTCGCCTCGAAATGGCTGCTGCCCCGGCTGTCGCGGCATTTCGCGCGATACCCGAATGTGCTTTTGCGCATCGATGCGTCGGCCAGGGTCGCCGATCTCGACCGGTCCGACATCGATATCGCCATCCGCCTCGGTGACGGCAAATGGCCGGGCGGGCGCGCCGAGCTTCTACTTGCCCAGGAAGTGTTTCCGGTCTGCGCGCCCTCGATCGCGGCCAGGCTGAAGTCGATCGGCGATCTGGCGCAGACCTGCGCCATCACCGACGAGCGGGCGATGTTCAGCTGGGACGGCTGGTTCGAGGCGGCGGGCGTCGAGCCGGTCACCTTCCAGAAGGGCGCCCGTTTCACCGATCCGATGCTTTGCCTGGAATCGGCGATCGCCGGCCACGGCGTGATGCTCGCCTGGCAGTTGCTGACCGCCGACGCGCTGGCCGACGGCCGACTGGTCGCGCCCTTCGGGATCAGGGCGGAGAGCGGGCTCGGCTATTGGCTGGTGACCTCGGGCACCAAGAGCGAAAGCCGCAAGGTGCGCGACTTCAAGGCCTGGATCCGCGAGGAGATCGAGGCGACCATGGCGCAGTTCCGGGCGTTGGACAGCGCCGCATAACCGCTCCGCACTCTTCAACGACGCGGTTCGTCCTGCTTGAGAGCAGGCCCAGTCGATCGCGGTGGAAAGGTCAATCGCAGCGGTCTATGTAAGGATGAGAACCCCAACAAATAGCAGGCAGGATCATGACCACACATTCGCGCGGCGTTTCGGCAAGCATCGACCCGGTGAAGCTCGACCGGCTGGCGGAAGTCGCCGTCAAGGTCGGGCTGCAGCTGCAGCCGGGACAGGACCTGGTGCTGACCTCCTCGATCGCGGCGCTGCCACTGACCCGCCGCATCGTCGAGCACGCCTATAAGGCGGGCGCCGGGCTGGTGACGCCGATCTTCAACGACGACGAGATCACGCTGGCACGTTTCCGCTATGGGGCGGACGCCGGCTTCGACCGCGCCGCCGGCTGGCTCTACGAAGGCATGGCGAAGGCGTTCTCCAACAATGCCGCTCGGCTCGCCGTGCGCGGCGAGGATCCGTCGCTGCTCTCGTCGCAAGATCCGGCCAAGGTGGCGCGCGCCAACAAGGCGAACTCGATGGCCTACCAGCCGGCGCTGGAGAAGATCACCGGCTTCGACATCAACTGGAACATCGTCGCCTATCCCGACCTTGCCTGGGCAAAACAGGTGTTTCCGGGTGAGCCGGACGACGTCGCGGTGGTGAAGCTTGCCGACGCCATCTTCTCGGCTTCGCGGGTCGACGTCGAGGACCCCATCGGCAATTGGAAGGCGCACAACGCCGCTCTGGCCGAGCGCACGAAATGGCTGAACGAGCACAGTTTCGACGCGCTGCATTTCACCGGGCCGGGCACCGACCTGATCGTCGGGCTGGCGGACGGCCATGAATGGATGGGCGGTGCCTCGACGGCGAAGAACGGCATCACCTGCAACCCGAACATCCCGACCGAGGAAGTGTTCACCACGCCGCATGCAAGGCGCGTCGAGGGCCATGTCTCCTCGACCAAGCCGCTCTCCTACCAGGGCACGCTGATAGACGACATCTCGGTGCGCTTCGAAGGCGGGCGGATCGTCGAGGCCAAGGCCTCGAAGGGCGAGGATGTGCTGCAGAAGGTGCTCGACACCGATGAAGGCGCGCGGCGTCTCGGCGAGGTGGCGCTGGTGCCGCATTCCTCGCCGATCGCGAAGAGCGGGCTGTTGTTCTTCAACACGCTGTTCGACGAGAACGCCGCCTGCCACATCGCGCTCGGGCAGTGCTATTCGAAATGCTTCGTCAACGGTGCGTCGCTCAGCCAGGACGAGATCGCGACGCGCGGCGGCAACAAGAGCTTCATCCACATCGACTGGATGATCGGCTCCGACAAGATCGACATTGACGGCGTGGCCAAGGATGGCGGCCGCGTGCCGGTGATGCGCAAGGGCGAGTGGGCGTAACGGCTCTCTCGCCAACGAGAGATAGGATGGCCTTCGACATTGCGGTGAAGCGTGTCTATGAGCCGCCGGCGAAGGCCGACGGCCAGCGGGTGCTGGTCGACCGCCTCTGGCCGCGCGGCGTCAGCAAGAAGGACGCGGAACTGACGCTATGGCTGAAGGAGATCGCGCCGAGCGACGAACTGCGCAAATGGTTCGGCCACGAGCCCGAGCGCTGGCCGGAATTCCAAAAGCGATATCGGGCCGAGCTCGACGCCAACAAGGAAGCGGTGGCGCAGCTGCGCGGCCTGGTGCGCGAGGGCAAGGTGACGCTGCTCTACGGCGCGCATGACGAGGCGCACAACAATGCGGTGGCGCTGGCGGACTATTTGCGAGGCGTGAGAGAACTTCGCTAAGTTGGCGATGAGCGAAAGCGGAGGCGACGTCCGATCTCCCCCCTTGCGGGGGATGCCCGGCAGGGCAGAGGGGGTGCTGTCCCTCCAGCCTCTCAATAATCAAAAAGCGCATACTTGAGGCAGGTTCGCGTCGCACGTTGCGCCGCGTTCCTTCACACCCCCTCTGGCCTGCCGGCCATCTCCCCTGGGGGGAGATTGGCAGCTTCGGCGTCCCGCCTACTTCACCGCCTCCTCATAAACCTCTGGCTTGAAGCCAACGACAACGTCATCCCCCACCTCCAGCACCGGCCGCTTGATCATCGTCGGCTTGGCGAGCATCAGCTGCTTCGCCTTCTTCTCGTCCAGCCCCGCCTTGTCCGCCTCCGGCAGCTCGCGAAACGTGGTGCTGCCTTTGTTGAGCAGCTTTTCCCAGCCGACCTTGCCGACCCAACCGCGGAGCCTGTCGGCCTCGATCCCCTCTGCCCGGTAGTCATGAAAGCGATAAGGGACGTCATGGCTCTCCAGCCAGACGCGCGCCTTCTTGATCGTGTCGCAGGTGGTGATGCCGTACATAGTGATGGTCAAGACGGGCCTCTGTCAGATGGGTTTTCGAATCCGGCAGAAGCCTAGGCCGGCCCTATAAGCTTTGCCAGCGCTTTGCGCCGGTGCGATTTTGCTGGGGCACGGTGGCCGACCAGCTTGCGGATCATGCGAAGATGATTTGAGAAACAGACATGGCGGCCTGGATATCAACCGAGGTCGCCATGCCCGATCTTTCAAATCAAGCTGCGAAAGGCGTGCGCAGCCGAATGCCGGCAAACCTCAATAATAGAAACGCTCTTCGCTGATCTTGCCGTTCTTGACGGTGTAGAGGCCAACCTCATCCATCTTGACGCGCTCCCCGGTCGATTTGGGCGTCACGTCGAAGCTGAAGCGCAGGGCGAACTGGTCACCATTGACATAGGGACCCTCGATCGAGCCGCCGTGAACCTCATGGTTGGCTTCCCACCAGGCGCCCTTCTCCTTGACGGCTTCCTTGCCGTTGCAAACGGCCATCGGCCCTTCCATGGCCTCGTAGCTGACGATGTCGTCGGCATTGTATTTCGCGGCAGCGCCGTGGCTGTCGCCCCGCTTGAGGAGCTCGGTGAAATCTTTGGCAATTTCGGCAGTGGTCATGATTTCCTCCCGGTTTGGACCAGACATCAAGTAGGTATCGATCGTTCGCCTGCCACCGACGGCCGGCTCCGCAGGTGACAAATCGTGTCAGGATGGTGGCAACCTGGCCTATGGCGCGGCCATCAGGGGCCAGCGGTTCAGATCTTTGTAGATCGTCAGCCCGCGCGGGCTGTGAACGAGGACGAACTCCCTTGCTACAAAGCTGATCGGATCGATGGGCTGCCTGGGAATGAATTTCTTGTCATAGGCAAGCGTCATGTGCGGAACGAAATGATCTGCCGATTTGAGACCGTTTGCCTTCATCGCAACGCCAATCAACCGGCTGAGTTCGCAGACCGGTCCATCGTCTGCCAAAAGCACGAACGGACGCGATGGCGGCCTGCCTTTTGCCGCCGGGCGCCCGGGAAAACTTACGGCATGGACTAAACGTGACTTCAAACGCCGGCATTTCAACCAATTGGCCGGCTCGCTTTGCCGCGAATTCGATTTTCGATCTAAGTCTTTTGTAATCACCGACATGTTGTTGACTGACGTGAAATCGCTCTTTCAGCAGCAGCGACCCGGTTATCCCATTGAGATCGCACAAAAGTCTCTGCAATGACTAAAACGCGGCACGATCCTTGGCCTGCACAAACAGCGCGAAGAACACGCGATCCCGCAGCTTCGGCTGCAGTGGAGGAATCGGAATGCCGAATTCAAACTCTTGCTGCCGAGACATGTGTACTCGTTCGGCTGAGAACGCTCCTGTTAAAACTCCTTAGCCAGAACAAAACAGGAACATTGACGAGAGTCAAGAGCGGACGATCTTCACGTCTATGAAGTCAATAACACCCGCGCTCGATCGCAAGCCGCCGAACCAGCGCCAGTACGGTGTCGATGGTCGGCGTCGGCTGGCCGGTCAGGCGGCCGAGCTCCTGCACGGCGGTGACCAGCGCGAAGATCTCCATCGGGCGGCCGCGCTCGAGGTCCTGCAGCATCGAGGTCTTGTGCTCGCCGACATCGCCGGCCCCCTTGATGCGCCGGTCGACGGGGATGAGGAAGCGCACGCCGAGCATCTCTCCGATCGCCTGCGCCTCCAGCATCATGGCGCGGGCGACGGCGCGTGTGGCTTCGTCGGCGACGATGGCCGCAAGCGTGCTGCCGGTCAGTGCCGAGATCGGGTTGAAGGAAAGATTGCCCCAGAGTTTCACCCAGATCTCCGAGCGGATGTCCTCGCGCACCGGCGCCTGCAGCCCGGCCTTGACCATTTCGCGGGCAAGCCCGGTCACGCGCTCGCTCTTCTCGCCGGAAGGTTCGCCCAGCGAAAAGCGCGTGCCCTCGACGTGGCGGATGAGGCCCGGCGCATCGACCTCCACGGCCGGATAGACGACGGAGCCGATGACACGCTCCGGTCCGATGCGCTGCCAGATCGCGCCACCGGGATCGACTGCGTTGAGCCGCGTGCCTTCGAGAGCGCCGCCCGCCTTGTAGAAGTACCACCAGGGCACGCCGTTCTGCATGGTGACGACGGCTGTCCCCTCGCCCAAGAGCGGCGCGATCTCGTCCAGCGCCGGGGCCAGCGAATGCGCCTTCAGCGCCAGCACGACATAGTCCTGCACGCCGAGCTCCTCGGCGCGTGCCGCCGCTTTCACCCGCGCCACCGTTTCCTTGCCGTCCTCTATCAGGCGAAGGCCGTCGGCCTTGATGGCCTCGAGATGCGCGCCGCGCGCCACAATCGACAGATCGACAGAACCGGAGATCGCCAGCTTCGCGGCGAGGTAGCCGCCGATCGCGCCGGCGCCAAAGACTGTAACGCGCATCAGCCGAGCCCGAGCTTGGCCGCCAGCCCGATGCGCTGCAGCTTGCCCGTCGCGCCCTTCGGGATCTCGTCGAGGATCACCACCTTGCGCGGCACCTTGAAGTCGGCGAGCCGGGTCGATGCAAAGCCGCGGATATCGGCCTCGCTGGCGCTCTGGCCTTCGCGCAGCACGACGGCGGCGGCCACTTCCTCGCCGAGCTTGTCATGCGGCATGGCGAAGGTGACGACCTGCGCCACCGCGGGATGATCCATCAGCACGCCGTCGACCTCGAGCGGCGAAATCTTCTCGCCGCCGCGATTGATGATCTCCTTCAGCCGGCCGGTGACGCGCAGATAGCTGTCCTCGTCGAGCACGCCCTGGTCCCCGGTGTGGAACCAGCCATGGGCGAAGGCGCTGGCATTGGCATCCGGGTTCTTCTCGTAGCCCGCCGTGACGTTCGGTCCGCGAATGACGATCTCGCCGACCTCGCCGGCTTTGAGCAATCGCCCGTCCGGCGCCATGACGGCAACTTCCGGTCCGGCCGACGCACCGACGCTGCCGGGCTTGCGCAGTCCCGGCGGCAAACGGTTGGACGCCATCTGATGCGCGGCCTCTGTCATGCCGTAGGCCTCGATCACCGGGCAGCCGAAGGTCGCTTCGAGCTCGGCCATCACTTGCGCCGGCAGCGAAGCGGACGACGAGCGGATGAAGCGCAGCTTCGCCTCGGCAAGCTGTTCGGGATTGCGGGCGGCGCGCGGCAGGATCGCCTGGTGCATGGTGGGCACGGCCGTGTACCAGCTGGGCTTGGCTTCGGAGAGCCATTGGAAGAAACGCAGCGCGTTGAAGCCCGGTGTACAGAAGACGCTGCCGCCGGCGGCGAGCGAGGACAGCACCGCGGCGATCAGGCCATGGATGTGGAACAGCGGCATGATGTTGAGGCAGCGGTCGGCGGGGGTCAGCCCGAGCGTCGCGCCGATATGCGTTGCCGACGCCGCGAGATTGGCGTGGCTGAGCGGCACGAGTTTCGGCCGCGACGTGGTGCCGGAAGTGTGGAGCAGCAGCGCCACGTCGCCATCCTCGATGGATCCGGATGAAACTGGTGATCCAACGGGCTCGCCCTCGATCGTGAAGGTGCCAGCTGGGGACCCTTCAGGCACGACCAAACGCAGTACGGAGATGCCGAGGCGCTCGGCGACTTCGACCGAGGGACCTGCCTCGTCCTTGCCGACCAGGATCGCCTTGACGCCGATATCGGTCAGATAGAAATCGAGCTCGTCGGCGCGGTAGGCCGGATTGAGCGGAGCGGTGGACGCGGCCGCCGCCACGGCGGTGAAGGCAGTGGCCATTTCCGGGCCGTTCGGCAGCACGATGGCAACGCGGTCGCCGCGGCCGATGCCGAGGGCGTTGAGCCGAGCAACATTCTCATGGATCAATCGCCGCAGCCCGCCATGCGAGAGTGCCGTCCGTTCGGGCGCGGCGATGGCCGGCGCGTCGTCGGCTCCGGGGGCAAGTCGATGGGCAAGATCGGTGGCGTTTTCGCTGTTTGTCATGGTTCCAGACTATGTTTCGAACGATCGGCCGATGTCCAGCGCTGCTCAATATCCGAGCGCCAGGCCGTCTTTGCGCGGATCGGACGCGCCGGTCAGCGTGCCCTTTTCCCAGTCGATCAGCACCGCCTGTCCGCCGCCCAGCGGGTGGTCGGGCTCCACAACACGATGACCACGCCGGCGCAGGCCTTCGACGGCATCAGGATGCACGCTTCGCTCGGCCTCGACGACGTTGTGGTTATAGAAGACGCGGGCTGCATCGATCGCCTGCTGCGGGTCCATGCCGAAGTCGATCATGTTGGTCAAAAGATGCACATGGCCGAAGGGCTGGTAGCCGCCACCCATCACGCCGAAGGGCATGAGAGCACGGCCATCCTTCGTCATCATGCCCGGCATGATCGTGTGCATCGGTCGCTTGCCGGGCGCGATGGCGTTCGGGTGCTTCGGATCGAGACGGAAGCTGGAACCGCGGTTCTGCAGCACGACGCCTGTCTTCGGGCCGACCACGCCGCTGCCGAAGGAATAATAGGTCGAGTTGATGAAGCTCACCGCGTTGCGGTCGCGGTCGACGACGGAGATATAGACCGTGTCGCTGCCCGGAAGATCGAGGCGCGGCAGATGGGTCATGGCGCGCTCGGGGTCGATCGCTGCGCGCAAGCTATCGGCATAGGCAGCGGAGAGCAGCCCCTTGACCGGCACGTCGACATGATCCTGGTCGGCGAAGAACGCATCGCGATCCTGATAGGCGAGCCGGCCGGACTCGATCTCGAGGTGCAGGCGCGCGGCGCCGTCCGGATCGAGCGCGCCGAGGTCGAAGCCGGACAGCAGGTTCAGCATCAGAAGCGCGGTCAGGCCCTGGTTGTTGGGCGGCATCTGGTGGATGTGGTAGCCGCGGTAGGAGGTGCTGACCGGGGTCCGGTAATCGCCCCTGGTGGCGGCGAAATCGTCGAGCGTATGCAGGCCGCCGAGCGCGCGAAGCCGTCCGACCAGATCCTCCGCGACCGCGCCTTCGTAGAAACCGGCGCGGCCCTTCTTCGCGATGATGCGCAGCGTCTCCGCCAGCTCCGGCTGGCGATGAACATCGCCGGCCTTGGGCGGCTTGCCGCCCGGCAGGAAGATGCGCGTCGCCACCTCGTCGGCAAAGAGGTCGGTCTCGGGCTCATGCCAGTCGAAGGCGACGCGGTCGTGCACCACATAGCCTTCTTCCGCGTATCGGATGGCCGGAGCGAGCGCATCGGCCAAACCCTTGCGGCCGTGATCCTCCAACAACCGGCACCAGGCGTCGACGGCGCCTGGGATGGTGACAGCGTGCGGACCCTGCTTCGGGAGCTCGCTGAATCCCTTGTCCAGATACCAGTCGACCGTCGCGGCCTTTGGCGCACGGCCTGAGCCGTTGAAGGCAAGCACGTTGCCGTCGCCCTTCGGGCAATAGAGGACAAAACAGTCGCCGCCGATGCCGGTCGACTGCGGCTCGACCACGGCCTGCACCGCGGCCGCGCAAACCGCGGCGTCCATCGCATTGCCGCCCGCGCGCAGCATGTCGATGGCCGCAAGCGTGGCGAGTGGATGCGAGGTCGCGGCCATCACCTCGGTGGCGCGGACCGGCGAGCGGCCGGGGAACTGGAAGTCACGCATGCGGTTCTTGGTATCCCTGTATCAACGTCCGCGGCCGAAAAGCTGGGCGGCGAACAACAAGATGATCGATAGCACGATCAGGCAAGTCGAAATGGCGGCAATCGTCGGATCAATCTGATCACGCAGCGCATTGAACATGCGCAGCGTCAGCGTCGTGGTCTCGCCGCCGGAGATGAACAGCGACACCACCACCTCGTCGAAGGAGGTGATGAAGGCAAACAGCGCGCCGGAGACGATCGAGAAGCGTATCTGCGGCATCGTCACCTGGAAGAAGGCGGAGAAGCGGCCGGCGCCGAGGCTGCGCGCCACCATCTCCTGGTTCATGTCGTAGGACCGCAACCCCGAAAGCACGGTCAGCACGACCAGCGGCAGCGCCTGCACTGTGTGCGCGATGACCAAGCCGGTCAGTGTGTTGTTGAGGCCGATGCGGGCATAGAGGAAAAAGGTGCCGATGCCGATCAGGATGACGGGGATGATCAGTGAAGCGGTGAGCAGCGCGTTGATCGCGCCGGTCAGCCGCAGCGTGCGGGTGTTCATGGCGTAGGCCGCGGCGGTGCCGAGCAGCGTCGCGACGATCGCCGTCATCACCGCAACCTTGACCGAGACAATGGTGGCGTCGCGCCATTCGACCGAGCCGAAATAGCTTTCATACCAGCGCAGCGACCATTCCTGCGGCGGGAACTCTAAGAGCGACGAGCCGGAAAAGGACATGATGACGATGATCACCGACGGAGCGATCAGGAACAGCATGACAAGGCCGCCGAGCGCATAGAGCCAAAGGCGTTGCCGATGCGAGATGGGCAGGGCATTTTCCATGCTCATCGCTGACTCCACACACCGGTGGCGCGGGCGCCGAGCAGCCAGTGGAAGAGGCCGAGCAGCGCCAGCGTGACGGCGAGCAGCACGACGCCGAGGGCGGCGCCCGCGCCCCAATTGGAATAGAGGCTGGTGGTCTGCTCCATGCGCATCGCCCACATGATGACCTTGCCGCCGCCCATCAGCGCCGGAGTGACGAAGAAGCCGAGGCAGAGCACGAAGACGATGACCACGCCCGAGGCCAGGCCGGGCAGCGACAGCGGGAAGAAGACCTGCCGGAAAGTCGCGGCCGGGCTGGCGCCGAGATTCATACCGGCGCGCAAGCAGTCGACGTCGATGGTCTTCATCGAGGCGTAGAGCGGCAGCACCAGGAAGGGCAGCATGATGTGGGTCGTGCCGATCACCACACCGGCGAAATTGTTGGCGAGCGGCAGCGGTTGGCCGATGAGGCCGATATCCATCAGCCATGTATTGACCAGCCCCTTGCGCTGCAGGATGACGAGCCAGGCATAGGTGCGCACCAGCACCGAGGTCCAGAACGGCAGGATGACGAAGATCAGGCACACCCCGGCAGCGCGGCGCGGCAGTTGCGACAGCATATAGGCCAGCGGATAGCCGAACAGCACGCAGGCGCCGGTGACGACGAAAGCCACCTTGAAGGTGGTGACGAAGGTCTTGATGTAGGAGGCCTGCTCGAAAAAGCGCGCATAATTGGCGGCGCTGAGCTGACCGCTCTCGTCGAACAGCGAAAGCCAGAACAGCCAGCCGATCGGTACGATGATGACGGCGAAGACCAGAAGCAGCCCGGGCGACAAAAGCGCGAGCAGGCCACGCGATTCCCGCCGCGCGTCGGCGCGCAAGGCATCGATATTGAGCGCCCCATCGGGCCGTCCGGCGTGGTCGAGGCTGACGGACGCAATGCTCATTGGTCCGCCACCAGCACCACGTCCTGCGCATCGATGCCGAGCGTTATCGGCTCGCCCGGCGCCGGCAGTCTCGCCAGCACGTCGAAGCGGCAATAGTCGCGCAAAATCACCTGCCGGCCGTCCTTGAGCGTCGCATAGCAGACGAAGCTGTCGCCCTGGTAGATGACGTCGCCGACCGTTGCCGGCAGCGCATTGATGTCGCTAGTCTGTTCGCCAGCGATCAGGCGCAGCTTCTCCGGCCGCACCACCATCAGGTGCCGGCCCGAGGACGGCATTGGATCCTTCATGCGCAGCTTGTTGTCTTCATGCCAGACGCCGCCATTGCGGCATTCAACCGGAATGAAGCTGGATTCGCCGATGAAGCCGGCAACGAACTTTGTTTTCGGCCTAGCGTAGAGGATCTCGGGCTGATCGATCTGCTCGATGCGTCCGGCATTCATGACGGCGACGCGGTCCGACATGGTGATCGCCTCACGCTGGTCGTGCGTGACGTAGACCGTCGTCATGCCAAGCCGACGATGCAGGTTGCGGAGCTCGATCTGCATATGCTCGCGCAGGCTCTTGTCGAGTGCGGACAGCGGCTCGTCCATCAAAACGATGCGCGGCTCGAAGACAATGGCGCGGGCCAAGGCCACACGCTGGCGCTGGCCGCCGGAGAGCTGGTCGACGCGCCGTTCGCCGAGGCCTTTCAACTGTACTAGGTCCAGCGCCCGCTCGACACGCTCGGCCGTTTCGACCGTCGACACACGACGCTGCTTCAGCGGAAAGGCGATGTTGTGGAAGACGTTCATATGCGGAAACAACGCATAGTTCTGGAACACCATGCCGATATTGCGCTTGTGCGGCGGCATGGTGATGATCTCCTCGCCGCCGACCCTGATGGAGCCGGCATTGGCCCGCACGAAGCCGGCCAGGATCATCAAGAGCGTCGTCTTTCCCGAGCCGGACGGCCCGAGCAGCGTCAGGAATTCGCCCGCCGCCACGTCGAGGCTGAGATCGCTGAGGATGGAGACTGCACCGAAGCGCTTCTCGATACCGCTGATGCCGATGGGAAGCGCGGACTGCGCGAGAGACAAGAGCATCTCCTTCAACTCCTGATCATTTTCGCGAAACGATGCGGAGCGGCGTATCAGAAGCCGCTCCGACAGTTTCTGGTTACGCAATTCCGGTCGGGAAACCGCTGCGCACTTTCCTGGAATTGCTTAGCGTTACTGCTGGATCAGATTGTTGAACTTCTCGGTCGCCTCGACGAGGGTATCGCGCCAGAAGGCGGGATCCTGCAGCACCTGTTTCTTGACGTTCTCCGGCGCGGAATTGATGTCCTTGATGAGCTCGGGCGGAATCTTGCCGGTCTCGAAGGCCTTCTCGTTGGCCGGGCCATTGTCGACATAGAGCGGCAGGTTGGCCTGGAGGTCGGGGCTCACGAATTTGGCCAGCGCCTTCATAGCGACGTCCTTGTTCTTCGAGCCCTTCGGGATGACCATGCAGTCGGCGGTGAGCACGCCCTGATCGAAGGAGAAGCTGACCGGCGCGCCTTGCTTCTTCAGCGTGCCGGCGCGGCCGTTCCAGATGCTCGCCATGTCGACCTCGCCGTCCTTCACGAGCTGCATGGCTTGCGCGCCGGAGGTCCACCAGGCATCGATATGGCCCTTGACCTTGTCGACGGATTGCAGCGCGCCGTCGACGTCTACCGGATAGACTTTGTCGATCGGAATGCCCTTGGCAAGCGCGGCGACGCTCAGCGTCTCCGTTGCCTGGCTGCCGGAGAGCGCGCGGCGTCCAGGGAATTTCTCGACATTCCAGAAATCGGCCCAGGTCTTGGGGCCCTTGTCGCCGAAAACATCGGTGCGATAGATCAAGACCACCGACGTGTAGGAAATGCCGACCCAATCGTCGTGGACAAGCTTCGGGTTGATGCCGCTCTTGTCGATAACGTTGTAGTCGAGCTTCTCGAACAGGCCTTCCTTCGAGCCGCGCGCGCATTCGTCGGCGCCGAGTTCGGTGATGTCCCATTTGACGGCATTACCGGTGACCTGCAGCCGCACGTCGTCGAGGCCGTTGGTGGTGTCCTGCTTGATGGTGATGCCGAGTTCCTTGGCCGTCGGATCGAAGAAGGCCTTGGTCTCCGCTTCCTGATAAGTGCCGCCCCATGAGGCGACGGTAATGGTGTCGGCGGCCGAGGCCGGAACGGCGACCGTGGCCAGTAGGCAGGCGACGGCCAAGCCGTTAATACAGAGTCTCTTCGTCATTTTCGCTTCTCCAACCGGTGTTCCCGTTATCGTTGATTTGGTATGCGAATTTGTATACAATTTTGAGTGTAATTCTCTGGAAGCCGATGTCAACATGGGGCATCGGGTTTTTTGGTGGAGGGAGAAGCAGGACGGTTCGGACCGGCAGCGCGCCCCCGAAACGGTCTGTTCAAGCAGGCGCTAAAAGGCACTAGACTGCGATTCCATGACTGACCGTTGGAGGCGGGACGCTTGAGCAAGGAGAGAAAGAACACGCTGCGCGACTCGGTGTTCGAGGCGCTGAAGGCGTTGATCATCACCGGTCAGATCCCGCCGGGCGGTCGCGTGACGGAAAACGAGATCGCCGAGCGCCTGAAAGTCAGCCGCACGCCGGTGCGCGAGGCCTTCAACCGGCTGGAGCGCGACGGGCTGGTGATCGGGCGGCCGCGCCAGGGTTATGTGGTGGCCGAGTTCAATCTGACCATGTTCCGCGAGGCTTTCGACATCCGCGAACTGCTTGACGGGCGCGCGACGGAGCTGGCGGCGGCCAATGCGACCGCCGCCGACAAGGCGAAGCTGCGCGACATGCTCGCCGAATGCGAGCGGCTGGCGGCGATCCCGGACCGCAGCACCAGGGAGAAATTTGAGGAGCTCCAGGTCGGCATCGACCTGCACCGGGTGATCGCCGAGATCAGCGGCAACGAGATGCTCCACGGCATGCTTTGCGGCATCCTCGACAAGTGCCAGCAATATGTCTGGACGGAGCTCCTGTGGCTGGACGAATGGAAGCTCACCCGCGAGGAACATGCCGGCATTGTCGACGCGATCTGCGCCGGTGACGTCACGCTGGCCGGCGAGCGCGCCCGCGCGCATGTCCGCGGCTCGCGCGAGAACATCCTGCGCCTGCTGCAAGCCAAGTCCGATTATCAGGGATTCTTCGCCAAGGCGTCTTGAGCCTGGGCCCGTCCATCAGCTGGAAAGCATGGGGCAGTTGGCGCCGCGCCGCAGGCTGACATGCGCCACGTCGCCAACGCCGAACTGAGAGCCGTCGGCGCGGCGCGGCGCGTCGATGACGATCGGAGTCCCCTGCCCTAGCTCGGCATGCAGGCGCAGCGTGCGGCCGTGGAAGACGACGCCGCTGACCCGCGCCGGCGCGGTGCCTTCGCCGGCTTCACCAGCAACCAGCAGATCTTCCGGGCGCACGCCGATGGTGCGCATGTCGCCGGCGGCCGGCGTCTCGCCGCTGTCGGACGTCGCCTCCAGCGGCAAGTCGCCGGCGGCAAAGCGCAACCGCTCGCCGTCGCGGCCGAGGAAGCGCGACTGCAACAGGTTCATCGTGCCGATGAAAGAGGCGACGAAACGCGTTGCCGGACGATCGTAGAGCGTGGCCGGCGGCGCGATCTGCTCGATGCGGCCCTTGTTCATGACGACGATGCGGTCGGAGATCGACAGCGCCTCGGTCTGGTCGTGCGTGACCATGACGAAGGTGGTCCCCAGCCGCGACTGCAGCCGCTTCAGCTCGACCTGCATCTGCTCGCGCAGATGCGCGTCGAGCGCCGACAGCGGCTCGTCGAGCAAAAGCACACGCGGCTCGCAGACGATGGCGCGGGCTAAGGCGACACGCTGGCGCTGACCGCCGGATAGTTCCGAGACGCGGGCGCGCAGCTTGTCGGCGAGGCCGACCATGTCGAGCGCCTCGCGGACGCGGCGCGCCTGATCGGCGCCGGTGAGTTTGCGCAGCGACAGGCCGAAGCCGACATTGGCCGCGACATCCATATGCGGGAACAGCGCGTAGTTCTGGAAGACCGTGTTGACAGGCCGGTCGAAAGGCCGCAGCCCGCTGATGTCGCGGCCATCGAGCAGCACATTGCCGCTCGACGGGCTTTCGAAGCCGGCGATGACGCGCAAGCTGGTCGTCTTGCCGCAGCCGGACGGGCCGAGGAGGGTCAGGAACTCGCCCGCGGCAATATCGAGATCGACAGTATCGAGACCGACCACACCACCCGGAAAAACCTTCGAGACTTTGTCGAGACGAACGAGCGCGTCAGGCGCCATCGCGCACCTCGGACGGCTTTGTCGTGTTGACCCATAGGATCTGGCAGCGCTCGGCGCCGGGATTGCGGAAGGCATGCAGCAGCGTGCTCTTGAAGGCGAAGCTGTCGCCGGCTTTCAGCACATAGGTCGTGGCGTCTACCACCAGCTCGACTTCGCCGTTCATGACGAAGCCGAATTCGTGGCCGGCATGGGCGTAGGCTTCCGCCGTGCCGCCGCCGGGCTCCACGGTGACCAGCATGCCGGTGAGCGTCGCCGCCGGCGGCGACAGCAATGCCTTGGCGATGCCTTCGGATTTCACCGGGATCGAGCGCCGCTTGTCGGCACGCACGCAATAGAGATCGTTGACCGCTTCATTGCCGTCCGTGATCAGCGCCGACGGTTCGATATCGAGCGCCGCCGCCAGCGGCCAGATCACCTTGACGCGCAGCGAGGACATGCCGCGCTCGATCTGGCTGAGCGCACCGATGGAGATGCCGGCCTTGGCCGCGAGCTCGGCCAGCGACAGCTTGCGCTCGAGCCTGAGCGCCCGCACGCGGCGGCCGACGCGGATATCGGCATCGTCTTTCGGCTTTGCCGCCGCTTCGTCAAGAATGTCCATGCAATGGTCCTCGTTGTCTTTCCACCGGTGCGGCGCAGCGCCGCCAGGCTCCCCCTTCTCCCCCTGTGGGAGAAGGTGTCGCCGAAGGCGACGGACGAGGGGTGCTCCAGCTTGGCGACGACGGCGATCCGTCCAACACCCCTCATCCGTCTCGGCGCTGCGCGCCGATCCACCTTCTCCCACAAGGGGAGAAGGGGAATCCGCGCCACTCAGCCCCCTGCCTTCACCTTCTCGAACATCTTCGCCACGTCGTCATTCTGCTTCATCGGCCCGGTGAAGACGGTGCTCTTCAGCATCACCTCCGGATCGGCAGGCAGCTGCAGTTTCTCCAGCTCCTCCTTCGACACGCCGGCGAAGGCGGTCGAGAGTGAGCTGCCATAGCCATAGGACTGGATCAGGAACTTGCCGGAGTCGGCGTCGAGGCGGCTGTTGATGAAGTCATAGGCGAGATCGACGTTCTTGGCGTCCTTGAGCATGACGAAACCGCAGGCCCAGGTCAGCATGCCTTCCTTCGGCTTCATGAACTCGACCGGCACGCCCTGCTTCTTGAGCGAGGTGGCGGACGCATTCCAGGTCATGGCGGCGACCAATTGGCCGCTGGCCAGCGCCTGCTCGACCGAGGTCATGTCGGTGGTGTAGCTCGACAGCAGCGGCCGCTGCTCGCGCAGCTTTTCGGCCACTTTGTCCATCTGGTCGGGCGTCATGTCGAAGGGGTTCACGCCCGCCAGCAACGCCGCGACGATCGGCGTGTCGTGCACGGCGTCGATCGTCGCCATGCGGCCGGCATATTGCTTGTCCCACAGAAGGTTCCAGCTCGCCTCGGGGTTCTTCACCAGATCGGTGCGGTAGAGGATCGAGGTGTTGCCCCAATCCCACGGCACCATCCACACCTTGCCGTCGCCGGCCTGCAGGTCGGGCAGGTTCTTGAACACCGGAAAGATCGAATCCCAGTTCTTGATGCGCTTGGTGTCGATCGGCTGCAGCAAGCCTTCCTTGTTCCAGCGCGCCACCTTGTCGTAGCAGGGATGCGCGATGTCCGGGCGGAAGCCGGCCTTGACCTTGGTGAAGGCGTCGTCGTCGTCGCCGAAGATCGTCGCTTCGACGCCATCGGGATGCGCGGCAAGGAAGCTCTTGTTGAAGTCGGGCAATTCGTAGCCCGACCAGGTGAAATATTGCAACTTGTCGGCGGCAAGTGCGGCCGTCGACGACAGCGCGAGCGCCAGTGCGGCAAGGCCGGCCCGGGCTTTTTGTCCGGTGAGCGATTTCAGGTGGACTGTCATTTTCGTTCTCCTCTTCTTTGTTGTGGTTCAGGCTGGATTGCGACGCGCGGCGCCGAGGCCGCGATGACGAAGGATTTCGGCTGTGCCGGCGATAATGAAGGAGACAGTGAGGATCACCGTGCCGAGCGCCATCACGGTCGGCAGCGAACGCGGAAAGCGCAGCTGGCTCCAGATGTAGAGCGGCAGCGTCGGCTCGGTGCCGGCAAGGAAAAAGACGACGATGAACTCGTCGAAGGAAATCAGGAAGGAGAGCATGAAAGCCGACAGCACGGCGGGCAAGCTGAGCGGCAGCATGACGCGCCGGAACGTCGTCCAGTCGGAAGCGCCGAGGTCGAGCGCCGCCTCGCGGATCGTCTTCGGGATGGCGGCGAAGCGGCTGCGCATCACCACGACCGTCGTCGGCAGCGCGACCAGGATGTGGCCGAGCACGATGGAAACGCGCGATGGGCCGAGGCCGATCAGATTGACCAGGATCAGCAGCGAAATGCCGACGATGACGCCGGGGATCAGGATCGGCAGCCGGGCGATGGCGCTGATCGTAGCGGCAACCGGCGAGCGGCCGTAGAGATCCATGTAGGAAACGGTGATGCCGCAGAGCGTCGCGCCGAAGGCGGCGATGACGCCGATGACCAGGCTGTTGGCCAGGGCGCCGGAGAGCGCCGGATTGCCGTAGAGCGTGCGGTACCATTCAAGCGTAAAACCCTGCAGCGGGAACGCCGCCTGGATGGAATTGTTGAAGGAAAACAGCGGGATCAAAAGCACCGGCAGATAAAGGAAGACGAGATAGCCAAGCACATAAAGGCCGAGCCAGCGGCCGCCTGCGTTGATGTCGGCCCGGGCGCTCATGTGCGGCTGCCGAACCGGCGGTCGGCGCCGCGCGCGACCAGCACCACGCACAGGATCACCAGCATGACGCATACCGAGAGTGCGGCGCCGAACGGCCAGTCATTGGCCTTGCCGAATTGCGACTGGATCAGCGTGCCGATCATGGTGCTGGCGGGGCCGCCGACCATGGCCGGCGTGACATAGTCGCCGACCGTCGGCACGAAGACGACGAGCGCCGCGGCCAGAACGCCCGGCATTGAGTTGGGCAGCACGACGCGGCGGAAGCTGGTGAAGGGCCGTGCGCCGAGATCGGACGCCGCTTCGAGCAGCGATTTCGGGATCGTATCCAGCGCCACATAGATCGGCAGGATGGCGAAAGGCGCGTAGGCGTGGGCAAGTGTCACCACTACCGCGGCCGGCGTGTTGAGGAAGGCGAGCGTCGGCTCCGACCACAGGCCGGTCTCGATGAAGGCCGAATTCAGCACGCCGTTATAGGCAAGTACGATCTTCCAAGCGAAGACGCGAAGGAGATAGCTGGTCCAGAAGGGCAGCGTGACGAGGAAGAGCAGCAGGTTACGGCGGCGGCCGGCATGAAAGGCGAGATAAAAGGCGACCGGATAGGCGGTGACGACGGTCGCCAGCGTCACTAGACCGGCAATCACCAGCGAGCGCAGCGTCACCGTCCAGTAGAGCGGATCGGTGGCCACGGTGACGAAATTTTCGACCGTCAAACCAACCCCGAGCAGCGAGCCGTCATTTCCCCTGAAGGCGAGAAAGACCACCAGGCCAAGCGCGAACAGGATGAGGAAGAATGTAACCAGCCCGCCGGGCAGCAGCATGGCGAAGCGGAACACCGGCGAGATACGGGTTTCCGGCGATGGCCGCGCTGCAACGATGGTCGACATCGGAGTGCCTATTGGCTCCATCGGATTTTTGAAATCGACTGATGTTTTTTCATATTTGTGAAACTGTCAAGCAGATTCGCTTGTGCGCTGCACGCATTCGGCATCAACGCTCGAAAGCGTCGAGTATGCGGTACCAGGTGATTGCCGCGGCGACGCCGACTTGGCGGAAGGCGTGGAATGGGATCGGCCGGATCGGCGAGAGCGGGAAAGGCAATTGACTGACGTCTCCGGTCGCGAGGTAATCCGCCATGCGCTTGCCGAGCGCGCTCATCAGCCCGACGCCCCTGCCCTGGCAGCCGACGGCCGCGAGCAGGCCCTTTTCCGGCTCGTGCAGATGCGGCAGGTGATCCGGCGTCAGCGCCACGCGGCCGAACCAGCGCTTTTCGATGGCGATGCCGGCAAGCGCCGGATAGAGGCGCAGCAGCGCGCGTTCGCAATGCGCCCAGTCGGCGGCGCTTGAAGGCAGCGTCATGCGGCCACGGCCGCCCAGTACCATCCGGCCATCGGGACTCCGTCGGTAATAGACGAGGATGCGGCGGGAATCGGAAACGGCTTGGCCGCCGGGCAGGATGCTTGCGGCAAGCTCGGCCGGCAGCGGCGCGGTGGCGATCTGGAAGGAATGCAGCGGCACGATTGTTTGCGCGAGGCCCGGCAGAAGGCCGTCAGTATAGGCGTTGGTGGCGAGCACGACCGCCTTGGCGCGCAACTCGGCGCCGCCTTGCGTCGAGACCCGCCAGGCGCCGGCCTCTTTGGCGAGCTTCACCACCCGCTGGTGCTCGGCGATGCTGGCGCCGGCGGCCGCCGCGACGCGGGCGAGTTCGAGCGTGTAGGACAGCGGATCGATGACGCCGGCGCGGCGGTCGAGCCAGCCGCCGAGATAGCCTTTGGCGCCGGTCATGGCCGCGATCCCTGCCTGGTCGAGCAGCTCGACGTCGGCGCCCCGCGAGCCCCATTGGCGATCCCGGTTCGCCGCGGCCTTCAGCGCGGTCTCGGTGTGCGCGGCCTGGATCCAGCCGTTGCGCGTGAACGGCACCGCCAGCTTCTCGTCGCGGATCACGTCGAACACGGCATCGGCCGTCGAGGCGGCGAACGCGACAAGGGCTTCGCCGCGCTCCTTGCCGAAGTGTTCGATCAACCACTCCGGATCGTATTTGAGGCCGGGAATGACCTGGCCGCCATTGAGGCCCGAGGCGCCCTGCCCGATCGCGCCGGCATCCAGCACCTGAACGGAAAGGCCCGCGCGCGCCGCATGCAGCGCGGTCGACAGCCCCATAATGCCGCCGCCGACGATGACCGCGTCCAGCGTGGCACCGGCCGAAAGCTCAGACTGGAACGCCGTAGCCGCCTGGGGCTTTCGCCAGATCGGATCGGAAAAGGCTGCGGCCAAGAGGATCACCTACGCGCTGGAGCTTCGTGAAAATCCTATTGCCGATTTCATAGATTTGAAAGAGCGCTTCGCTGGGCCAGTTCGGCCGTGGCTGTGACAGCACATGCATGGTCATAAATGTTGCGGCTGGCGGGATAGACGTTTCCGCGAAATCGGGGAAAAGTGCCGCGCGCGAAAAAATTGAGAGGAATGATGCCATGACCGATCCGACCCGCCTGCCCGCCGATGGAATTTTCGTCGGCCGCGCCAAGACCAGCGCCGCTTCCCATCCGCTGGTGGTGACGGTGCGGGACGGACAGGTCATCGACGTCACCTCGAGCGCGGCGCCTACAGTGCGCGATCTTTGCGAGCTGAAGGATCCGGCTGACTATCTGCGCTTGGCCAAGGGCAAGGCGATCGGCGCGCTGGAAGAGATTGCGGGGAACAGCTTCGAGGCCAAACGTGACGCCGGTAAGCCCTTCCTGCTTTCGCCCGTTGACCTGCAGGCGGTGAAGGCCTCCGGCGTCACCTTCGTCGTCAGCCTGCTCGAGCGCGTCATCGAAGAACAGGCGCGCGGCTCGGCCGAAAAGGCCGACGCCATCCGCGCCGACATCGCCGGGCTGATCGGCCACGATCTGTCGAAGCTCAAGCCCGGCTCGCCGGAAGCGATGGAAATCAAGGCCAAGCTGATTTCGCGCGGGGCATGGTCGCAATATCTCGAAGTGGGCATCGGCCCGGACGCGGAGATCTTTACCAAATGCCAGCCGATGGCTTCCGTCGGCTTCGGCGCCGATGTCGGCCTGCATCCGGTCTCCACCTGGAACAATCCGGAGCCGGAGATCGCCATGATCGCCGACAGTTCGGGCCGCATCGTCGGCGCCACGCTCGGCAACGACGTCAATCTGCGCGACGTCGAAGGACGCTCGGCGCTGCTGCTCGGCAAGGCCAAGGACAACAATGCTTCCGCTTCGCTCGGGCCGTTCATCCGACTCTTCGACGAAACCTTCTCCATCGCCGACGTGAAGCGCGCCACGGTGCGGCTCAGCGTCGAGGGCGAGGACGGCTTCTCGCTGGAGGGCGCGAGCTCGATGGCCGAAATCAGCCGCTCGCCGGAGGAACTGGTCAAGGCGGCGATGGGCCCGCATCACCAGTATCCGGACGGGCTGGCGCTCTATCTCGGCACCATGTTCGTGCCTTCGAAGGATCGCGGCGAGAAGGGCAAGGGTTTTACGCACAAGATCGGCGACATCGTCACCATCTCGTCGGAAAAGCTTGGCGCGCTCACCAACCGCGTACGGCTGTCGCCCGACTGCCCACACTGGACCTACGGCGCCAGCCACCTGATGCGCGACCTGGCCAAGGCGGGGCTGATCTAAAGCCGCACCAGACGGCGGTTGGTTCGAGGCCAATCCGTGTAGCGGATGGCCGATGGTGTCGCTTGCCCAATGAATATCACCGCAGCTGATGCAATCTGATGGGATTGCTGATGGCGCGTGCGCCTGTGCCAACATCCATTGGCGATGGAGGCTTGCCAGCGCCGGAAAAAGAGAATGCTCTAGACGTTCCGGTCGGCGCCGGCAGGAGATGCGGTCCAAGGCCGCGTCGCGCTGATCCAGGAGGAGAGTTTCAACATGGGAGGAAATCGAATGCTTTCGCGGCTAAGACTGCTCGTACTTGGCTTGATCGCCATGCTCGCCATTCCGGCGATGGCCGAGGCCAAGACGTTCTACTGGATTTCGCATGGCGGCCCGGCCGATCCGGTCTGGACCTACTTCCTGGCCGGCGCCAAGCAATGGGCGAGCGACACCGGCAACAAGGTGAACACCTCCTTCCACAATGGCGATGTGGCGTCACAGCAGGAGGCCGTCCGCGCCGCCATCTCGGCCAAGGCCGACGGCATCGTCACCACGAGCCCCGATCCGGGCAGCCTTGTCGAGATCGTCAAGGAAGCGCGCGCGGCCAATATCCCGATCATCAACTTCAACACGCCCGATCCGAAGGCGAACTTCAACGCCTATGTCGGCGGCGACAACGTCACCTTCGGCAAGCACTGGGCGCAATACCTGGTCGACAAAGGCCTGGTAAAGAAGGGCGACTTCGTCTGGATGCCGGTCGAGGTCCCCGGCGCCACCTATGGCGTGCAGGAAGAAGAAGGCATCAAGAGCGTGTTCGGACCCGCCGGCATCACCTATGAGGTGACCGAAGCGACGCTCGACCAGGCCGAAGTGATCAACCGCATGGTCGACTACCTCACCGCCCACAAAGGCAAGGTGAAGGCCATCATCGGCCTCGGCGATCTCGTCACCGGCTCGATCAAGCGCGTGTTCGACCAAGCCGGCGTCAAGCCGGGCGAAATCCCGGTCGTCGGCTGGGGCAACTCGCTCGATACCACGCAGGAAGTGCTGAACGGCTATGTCAATGCCGGGCAGTGGCAGGACCCGCAGGCGACCAGTTATGTGGCGCTTTCGCTGGCCAACATGGCCGCCAGCGGCATTCCCCCGGGCTTCAACGTCATCACCGGCGCGCTCTATGAGAAGGACACCGCCGGCGTCTACGACAAGATCCTGTCCGGCAAATAATCCCTGACATTTGCGGTCGCGGCTTTCGGGCCGCGACCGCTTTCCAGTACCGTCGAGCCCTGTCTGATCGGAGTGGGCTTCAGCCAATCGTTCACGCCGCGGGCTCAATGGAAAACCGTTCCTTCATTCAAAGTTTCATCGCGCGAGCGGAATTCGGTCCGCTGGTGCTGCTTATCGTCGAGCTCGTCGTCTTCTGGGGCATCAATCCCGACTTCCTGTCACCGCAGAACATTTCGAACATCCTGGCCTTCACCGTCGAGCTCGGCCTGATCGCGCTGGCAATGACCTTGCTGATGACATCGGGCGAATTCGACCTTTCGGTCGGCTCGCTGTTCGGCTTCTCGCCGGTGCTGATGTGGACGCTCTACAACAGCGGCGTCACTTCGCTGGAGGTGGGCCTTTTGATCGCGCTGATCGTTGCTGCCCTGATCGGGCTGGTGAATGGCTGGTTTGTCACCCAGCTCAAAATCCCGTCGTTCCTGGTGACGCTCGGCATGCTGCTGGTCGTGCGCGGCTCGGCGCTGTTCATCACCGACGGCTTCCCGCAGCGCACCTGGAGCGCCGAAGGCAGCTGGCTGGCGAACATCCTAGTCGGCGATTTCTATGTCGGCCCCTTCCGCATCTACGCCTCGCTGTTCTGGTTCATCGGCGCTGCGATCGTGCTGGGCTATGTGCTGACGCAGAGCCGGACCGGCAACTGGATCCAGGCCGCCGGCGGCAATCCGAACGCGGCCCGTGCGCGCGGCGTCAACGTCAGCCGCGTCAAGGTCGGCCTGTTCATCCTCTCGGCGTTGATGGCCTCGCTGGCCGGCGTGATCTCGTCGCTGCGCACATCGGCCGCCAACCCCAACAGCGGCACCGGCTACGAGCTCGAGGTCATCGCCATGGTGGTGATCGGCGGCACGGCGCTGACCGGCGGACGCGGCACCATCATCGGCACGGTGCTCGGCATCCTGATCCTGCGCGTGATGCGCAACGGCATCGTGCTGATCGGCGTGCCGGGGCTCGCCTACAATATCTTCATCGGCGCGATCATCCTCGGCATGATGGCGCTGCATTCATGGCTCGAACGCCGGCACCAGGCGGGGACCTAAGACGATGGCCGAACCGCTCATCCGCATGACAAACATCCGCAAGTCCTACGGGCGCGTGCAGGCGCTGGTGGACGCCAATTTCCATGTCAATGAAAAGGAAATCGTCGGCCTGCTGGGCGACAACGGCGCCGGCAAGTCGACGCTGATCAAGGTGCTGTCGGGCGCCGTGCCGCTGACCAGCGGCGACATCTTCATCCGCGGCAAGAAGGTCACGCTGCGCAGCACCAGCGACGCGATCGCGCATGGCATCGAGACAATCTACCAGGACTCGGCTCTGGTCACGCAGCTGTCAATCGCGCGCAACCTGTTCCTCGGGCGCGAGCCAATCAAGGCGCCGCGCTTCCTGAACCGCATGGACCAGGATGCAATGAATGCGGTGGCGCGCGACCTGCTCAGGCAGGTCGGCATCACCAAAAACATCCCGCCGACGACACCGATCGGCTCGCTGTCGGGCGGCGAGCGGCAGGCCGTGGCGATCGCGCGCGCCATGCATTTCGACAGCGATCTCATCATCCTCGACGAGCCGACCAACAATCTCGGCGTCGCCGAGACGCAAGGAGTCTTAAGCTTCGTGCGCAGCGCCCGCGATTCCGGCCATTCCTGCATCTTCATCGCGCATAACATCCATCACGTCTTCCAGGTGGTCGACCGCATCGTGGTGATGCGCCGGGGCAAGGTGGTGGCCGACGACATCGATCCGAAAAAGACAACGGTCGCCGAGGTCGAGCGCGTCATCACCGGCATGTCGGACAAGGAAATCCGCGACGCGATTTCCGACGGCCCGCAGCAGCATGGCTGAGGGCTGACCGGCAGGCCGATCGGCGGCCGGCAGCCGCTTCACGCCCGCCGCTGGCACAGGATTGCATCAGCGCCTATGACTGGACCCATGAAAGCCACCGTAGCCGACATCGCCCGGAGCTGCGGCCTGTCGACCGCGACCGTCGACCGGGTGCTCAACAACCGCCCAGGCGCAAGCGCGGCCAATCGGCAGCGCGTGCTGGAAGCGGCCAAGCAGCTCGGTTATCTGCCGACGCTCGACCAGGTCGTGCTGCCGTCGAAGCCGGCGCATCTCGAATTCTTCCTGCCGATCGGATCCAACGCCTTCATGGCCGATCTCGCCCATCACATCGAGGATTATGCCCAGCGCCTGCCGCTGGTCGCTTCCTGCCGCATCCACAACCTTGCCGGCATTTCGCCGGGCGCGCTGCAGAGCGCTCTGGAGAATCTGTCGCTCAAGGCCAATGGTGTCGGCGTGATCGCTGTCGATCATCCGCGCACGCGCAACATCCTGCGCGAGCTGGTCGACGCCGGGATCCGACTGGTCACGCTGATTTCCGACGTGCCGGCCGCGCCCCGTTCGGCCTATGTCGGCATCGATAACCGCGTGGCGGGCCGCACCGCGGCGCTGCTGATGGGCCGCTTCCTTGGCGGCCGTACCGGACATCTGGCGATGGTGGTCGGCTCGCGCTCCTATCGCGGCCACGAGGAGCGCGAGATGGGTTTTCGTTCGGTGCTCGCCGAAGAGTTTCCCAACCTCACGGTTTCAAGCGCCGCCGAGAGCAATGACGACCCGGACGCCAGCTATCGCGCGACCATCAAGGCGCTGCACAACGAACCGGAGCTGCTCGGCATCTATTGCGTCGGCGCCGGACGGTCCGGCGTGGCCAAGGCCTTGCTCGAGATCAAGCCGCGCAAGAAGCCGGTCTTCATCTGCCACGACCTGACCAAGGAAACACGGCGCTATCTCGTCGACGATCTCGCCGACGTTGTCATCGACCAGAATGCGCGGCTGATCGCGGAGCAGTCGGTGATCCGCCTGCTCGGCTCCATCGCCTCGTCGGCGCCGTATCTGACGAAGAAATTCATCGAGCCGCGGCTGATCTTCAAGGAAAACGTGCCGGTGCAGTAGCGCGGGCGGCCGTTCGCTTATTTGTCTGACGATTGATCCCGCAATTCTGCACAGCAGCTATGCAGGTTTCGCAATTGCCGAATCGTTAGGCACCTCGTATTTATCTGGGTGTCGGCCGTCTCCTCCTCCCAGATGTGATGCCGACGCTGAGTGCGGTACACCTCCTCCCGTGCCGTATTCGAAATCGAGCCCGCTGCCACCTCCTCCCGGCAGCGGGCTTTTTCTTTGCGTGCCAAAGGCGGAGGCGAAGCCACCTGATGCTATGCTGACCAGGTACGCGCCTAGCCTTTCGCCGTCACCAGATTGGAGCTGAGTTCGAAAGCGACTCCCGATCCATCCGCGTAAGACTGCAGCACGGGCGCGCTCCCGCTCATGATGTCCTCCACGACGTGCTTGCGTTCCTGATCGGCCATTGCCTTGCCGGCGGCGCTCATGCCGACCAGGGCCATCGTGTTCAACCGCAGGAGAGGCGCCCCGTCCTCAAAGCGTATCCTGCGCGATATTGTCCTTGACCGGACGTCGTGGAAGCCGGCGTCCCGGAGCAGCGCCTCGATCAGCGCCACATTCCCAAAGCTGTGGCGCAGGTCCATCACCGGGCCGAGGAGGCGCTCGGCGACGCGGCGGAGATCCCGAAAGAAGCGGATTTCATCATCGGGGCGCCACGTGGCAACGGCCAGCCGGCCGCCCTGCGCCAGTGCTCGCCGCATCTCCGCCGCCGCAGCGGACTTGTCGGGAAAGAACTGCAGCCCTTGTTGACAGACGACCACATCGAACTGCTCTCCGTCATGGAGGGGCAGTGCACCGGCATTGCCTAAGCGCCAATCGATGTCTGGCGCCACGGTGCGCGCGACAGCAAGCATATCTGCGTTGATGTCGATGCCGAGGACATATCCGGCGGCACCGAGCCGTTCCCTGGCAACCCTGGCAACTATTCCCGTGCCGCAGGCGATGTCCAACACACGATGGCCTGGAGACAGCTTCAGTTCTTCGAAGGTCACTTCGGCCCAGGGGCGGAAGAGAGGACCCACGAGCCAGCGCTCATACATCTCCGGAAAACTTGCCTGACCCATCGTCTAGCGCCCGTTTCCGGAACAGCATAACAGAATCAGGACGAGGCGAAGAGATCAGCGCGCCCGGAACGAGGCGATGAGGCTTTCGGCCATGCGCACGAATTGCGCGCTCGGGCCTTCGGCGCCGACGCTCTGCATTGAGACGCGCGCGCCTTCGAGCAGCAGCGACAGCGTGTCGGCGAGAAGCTCAGCCTGGCCGATGCCGGCATCGCGGCAAAGCGCGACCAGCTTTTCGCGCTGGGCTTCCTTCAGTTCCTTGATGACGCGCCTTGCCGGGTGATCGGTCTCGGTGAGCTCGACGGCGGCATTGGCCATGTCGCAGCCGCGGCTGTCGGCGCTCAACAGCTCCGAAGCCTTTTGGACCCAGGCATGCAACTGGGCGAGCTTGTCGCCGGGATGCTTGGCCTCGAACTCGTCCCAGATCCTCGAAGCCTTCGCCGCTGTTGCGCGCAGGCATTCGACGATCAATTCGTCCTTCGATTCGAAATGACGGTAAAGCGTCATCTTGTTCGTGCCGGCAGCCTCGGTGATGGCGTCGACGCCCACACCCTTGATGCCGTGCTTGTGGAACATGTCCTGCGCCGTCTCCAGGATTCGGTCCCGGGGGCGGGAACGCTCCGCGACGCCGTCAGTCATCATGATCTCCTTTCGCCGTTTCCAAAAAAAAAAGTCGCCACCTCTTGACTAGGGTGTTACCGGTCTGTAACTTCCAGCATGTTACTTACTGGTAACACCTATATCACTCGCCGTCAAACGACAAGGCCTTCCGATAGCCCTGCCAGAGTGAGATAGGACGCAAAACCTGCCTGTCATGCGGCTTCGGCCGGTGAATTTGAGAAAAAGCGGTCCGTGATCAAGCGATGCGGGCCGAGCAAGGAGCCGCTCCTATGCAAAAGCGCAAAGACCTGACGATCGACGAAGCCATCCGGGATCCGATGATCCGGCTGGTGATGAAGGCGGACGGGATCGACCCCAAAGCCTTCGAACGGATGCTGCGCCAGCGCGCGGCCGACCGGACGCCGGGCAATATCCCGCCATCCTTCCTGCAGGATTCCGGCTCCGGCCGGGCCCGGCGCCTGCGCCATTTCGCAAACCCGTTCGGCGAGGCGTCCGCATCATGGTGAGCTTCTTCATCCACCGTCCGATCTTCGCGTCGGCGATCGCCATCATCATGGTGCTCGCCGGCGCGATCGCCTACTTCCTGTTGCCGGTCTCGCAGTTCCCCGACATCACGCCCCCGCAGGTCGTGGTCAGCGCGCACTATCCCGGCGCCAGCGCACAGGTCGTTGCCGATACGGTCACCACGCCGCTCGAGCAGCAGATCAACGGCGTGCAGGGCATGACCTACATGTCATCGACGAGCTCGAACGACGGCTCGTCGACCATCACCATCACCTTCGATGTCGGCTATCCGCTGAGCACGGCGGCCGTCGACGTGCAGAATCGCGTCAGCCAAGCGGCATCCTCCCTGCCGGCCATCGTCAACCAGGGCGGCGTGACGATCAAGAAGCAGAATCCCAATTTCGTGCTGATCGTCGACCTGACCTCGCCCGACGGCTCGGTCGATCCAGTGGCGCTGAGCAACCTCGCCTATCTGCAGGTGGTCGATCCGCTGAAGCGCCTACCCGGCGTCGGCGACGTGCAGATCTTCGGCGAGCGCCGCTATTCGATGCGCGTCTGGCTCGACCCGGACAAATTGGCCAATCTCGGCATCACCGCCGTCGATGTGCAGAACGCGATCTCCGAGCAGAACGTGCAAGTGGCAGCGGGCAAGATCGGCCAGTCGCCGGCGCCCGCCGGCACCGCCTTCGAGATGCAGGTCAATGCGGTGGGCCGCCTGAGCGACCCGAAGGAATTCGGCGATATCGTCGTGCGCGCCAATTCGCAGAACGGCTCGCTTGTACGGCTGCGCGACGTCGCCCGCATCGAACTCGGCGCGCTGCAATATTCGTCCTCCGCTTTCTTCGGCAAGGACCCGACCGTGGTTTTGGCCGTCTACCAGATGCCCGGCTCCAACGCCCTCGACCTGCAGCAGCGTGTCAAGGACAAGATGCAGGAGCTGTCGAAGCGCTTCCCGAAGGGCGTCAGCTACGCCATGCATTACGACACGACGCGCTTCGTGTCGGCCTCGATGCACGACGTGCTGATCACGCTCGGCGAAGCGCTGGTGCTGGTCGTCGCGGTGGTGTTCATCTTCCTACAAAGCTGGCGCACCACCATCATCCCGACCATCGCCATTCCCGTCTCGCTGATCGCGACGCTGGCGGTGATGTATATGCTGGGCTTCTCACTCAACATGCTCTCGCTGCTCGGCATGGTGCTGGCGATCGGCCTCGTCGTCGACGACGCGATCGTCGTGGTCGAGAATGTCGAGCGACAGCTGGAAGCCGGGCTCAAGCCGCTGGCCGCGACGCGCGCGGCGATGGCCGAGGTGACCGGACCGATCATCGCCACCACCGCGGTGCTGATGGCGGTGTTCGTCCCCGTCGCTTTCATCCCGGGCGTCTCGGGCCGGCTCTATAACCAGTTCGCGTTGACCGTCGCGATCTCGGTCGGCATCTCGGCCTTCAACTCGCTGACGCTGTCGCCTGCGCTGAGCGCTGCGTTCCTGCGCCATCGCGGTGAGACGCAGTTCGTGCTGTTCCGCTGGTTCAACGCCGGCTTCGACTGGCTGTCGCATGCCTATGCGCATGGGGTGCGCATTCTGATCAAGCTGCGCTGGATCATGCTTGGCCTGTTCGCGGCCGGCCTCGTCGCCACCTATTTCGTCTGGCAGAAATTGCCCTCGACCTTCCTGCCGGTCGAAGACCAGGGTTATTTCTTCGTGGTCATCCAGCTGCCCGACGGCGCGTCGCTCGAACGCACCGACGCGGTGGCACAGAAGGCGCGCGACATCCTGCAGAACACGCCCGGCGTCGACATTGTCGGCTCGATCAGCGGCCTGAACTTCCTGACCAGCGCCGCGCAGTCGAACTCGGCGGTGGAGTTCGCCATCCTGAAGCCGTGGGACGAGCGCGGACCTGACCAGAGTGCGTCGAAACTGGTCGAGCAGGTGCGCGGCAAGCTGTTGCAGATGCCGGATGCGTTCGCGCTGTCCTTCGACCCGCCGTCGATCCCGGGCATAGGCACCACCGGCGGTTTCGAGTTCCAGGTGGAGGACCTCTCGGGGCGCGGCAGCGCTGCGCTGAACGACGTCACGCAGGCGCTGATCGCCGAGGCGCGCAAGCAGCCGGAGCTCAACCCGCAACAGCTGTTCTCGTCCTTCTCGACCTCGACGCCGCAGTTCAACTACGACCTCGACCGCAGCAAGGCGAAGCTGCTCGGCCTTAACCTGCCGGACGTCTTCAACACGCTGCAGATCTATCTCGGCTCGCTCTACGTCAACGACTTCAACCTGTTTGGCCGCACCTTCCGCGTGACCATCCAGGCCGATAAGGACGCGCGCGCCGACGCCACCGACATCTCGCGGCTCTATGTGCGCAACGCGTCGGGCGGCATGGTGCCGCTGAGCACGCTGGGCAGGCTGGTGCCGATCGTCGGACCGGAGACCGTGCCGCATTACAACAACAACGCGTCTGCCCTTATCAATGGCGGTGCCGCCCCCGGCTTCTCGTCCGGACAGGCGGTCGCGGCCATGGAGCGGGCGGCGGCGAATGTGCTGCCGCGCGACTTCGGCTACGAATGGACCGGCATCACCTATCAGGAGCTCAAGGCCGGATCGATCGCCTCGGTGGTGTTCGGACTGGCGATCGTCTTCGTCTTCCTGATCCTGGCGGCGCAGTATGAAAGCTGGGCGATGCCCTTCATGGTGCTGCTTGCCGTGCCGCTCGCTCTGTTCGGCGCCTTCATCGTGCTCCTGCTGCGCGGCATGCAGATCGACGTCTATTCGCAGATCGGCTTCGTCATGCTGATCGGCCTGGCGGCGAAGAACGCGATCCTGATCGTCGAGTTCGCCAGACGCCGACGCGAGGAAGGCTTGACCATCGTCGAAGCGGCGATGGAAGCCGCGAGGCTTAGACTGCGGCCGATCCTGATGACCGCCTTTGCCTTCATCCTCGGCGTGCTGCCGCTGATGTTTGCGACGGGCGCAGGCGCCGCCAGCCGGCAATCGATCGGCACCACCGTCTTCGGCGGCATGGTGGCGGCGACCATCCTGTCGCTGGTCTTCGTGCCTGTCTTCTACGCCGTGATCGAGCGGTTGCGCGAACGCGGCGAAAGGGAGCCTGCCAAGGCGCACGACGATGCACCTCAGCAGGACGAAATTGAACCGACCGCCGAGCCGGCGCTTCAGCCGCTGGCCCAGGCAGCCGAATAAGAATTGGAGATCAATTATGCGTAGATGGAAAATCGCCTTGGGGACGGCCGTCGCGCTGGGCGCGATCTCGGTGGCCAGCGTGCACTTTCTCGACATGGGCAATTTGAGCGGCGGCGCAGCGGGTGCTGCGCCAGCGCCGGCGGCCTTCGTGATGCCGGTGCCGGTGGTGAATGTCGTGAAGAAGACGCTGCCGATCTATCTCGACTATGCCGCGCGGGTGGAGTCGATCCGCAGCATCACGCTGCAGGCGCGCGTACCGGGCTATCTGCAGGAGCAGACGGCGGCCGACGGCAGCGACGTCAAGCAGGGTGACCTGCTCTACCGCATCGCGCCCGACGACTATCAGGCCGCGCTCGACCAGGCGAAGGCGCAGGTGCAGCGCGATACCGCGACGCTCGAATATGCAAAGTCCAATCTCGGCCGCGGCACCGACCTTGCCAAGGCCGGCTATCTCGACAAGGACAGCTTCGACCAGCGCACCAGCAATCTGCGCACGGCCCAGGCCGCCCTTGCCGTCGACCAGGCGGCGGTGCGGACGGCCGAGCTCAACCTCGGCTATGCCGAGATCAAGGCGCCGTTCTCGGGCCGCATCGGCCGCAACCAGGCTTCGGTCGGCACGCTGGTCAGCGTCGCCGGCACGGTGCTCAACACGCTGGTGCAGCTCGATCCGATCTACGTGACCTTCAATCCGAGCGAGACCGACCTCGTGCAGATCGAGCAGGCGAAGGCCAACGGTCCGATCGCCGTCGACGTGCTGTTGCCCGGCGAGACCCAGCCCAGCCAGAAGGGCGAGCTGACGTTCATCGACAACACGATCGACCACTCGACCGGCACGATCACCGCGCGCGCCACGATCGGCAATGCCAAGTTCACGCTGCTGCCCGGACAATATGTGCGGGTGCGGCTGCATGTGAAGGAACAGCCCAACACGCTGATGGTGCCGCAGGTGGCGCTGGGTTCCAGTCAGCTCGGCAAGTACCTCTATGTCATCGGCAAGGGCAACACCGTCGACCAGAAGCTGGTCTCGCTTGGGCCCACCGACGGCGACCTGATTTCCGTGACCTCCGGCATCTCCGAGACCGACCAGGTGATCACGGGCAATTTGCAGAAGATCGGACCCGGAATGCCGGTTTCTCCCTTGCCGCAACCGAAACCGGCCAGCTGATAACCCCCATCAGTTTCCGGTCCGACGGCGCCCTCGACACCCACGTCGGGGGCGCCGTTTTGTTATGCGGTTTCAGACGGCTCCGACGTCGGCTCCGTGCGCGGCTTCGCGGGATTGCTTGTAAGCAGCGCGACCAATCCGGCAATATCGGCGCGCTCGGCCTTGGCCGGCAGCATGAAGGCGCAATAGGGCTGGCCAAGGCGAACGGAGACGGACGACAGCGCAATCAATCGGCCCGCCTCCAGATCGGCACTCGCCATCACCCTCTGTCCCAAGGCTATCCCAAGCCCCCAGCCGCGCGGCGCCGATCGCCAGGCTGGAGAGACCCACGCGTCGGCCATGCGATGGGTCGGGCGCGCGGTTGTCCCCGGCGGCGGCGAACCAGTCCACCCAGCTCGGATGCGAGGCGTAGTTGGGACCCCAGTTGGTGTGGATGAAATGGCTCTCATGCACATCGGCCAGGCCGGACGGCCCCTTCCCGTAGCGCTGCCAGAACTCAGGGGCGGCGACCGGCAGCACCTCATCATGAACGAGCCGCACCATCTTCAGCGCCGGATAGTGATAATCTCCATAGGAGATGCGCAGGTCGATGTTCTGGCGCATGACGTCGACGGGATCATCCTCGACCCGGACATCGATCGCCATCTGCGGAAAACCGTCGAGCAGCACCGCGAGCCTCGGCGCCAGCCAAAGCTCCGCAAGGGAGAACGGCACACTGACCACAAGGCGCGTGCGCAAACCGCCTTCCAGCATGCGTCGGCCGACCGCAGCGATCTCGCCCAGCGCATGCGCCGTCTGCGGATAGATGGCGTGGCCGGCATCGGTCAGCGCGATGCGGTTGCCGTTGCGCACGAAGAGCTGCTTGCCGAACCAGTCTTCCAGATTGCGGACCTGTTGGCTGACGGCGGCAGAGGAGACACCGAGCTCGCTTGCGGCAAGCGTGAAACTGCCGGCGCGGGCCGCGACCTCGAAGGTCCGCATCGCATTTAAAGGCGGAAATTTTTCCACGTTTACCCTCGAAAGTTTTTCTTGGGAGAGCCTAACAATTTTCCTCGTTGCGGCAAAGATTTCCTTGCCGTGTAGTGACCTCCGGATTTCGGAGGTCGCTATGATCGAAAACATTCTCGACCTGGATCGCTACCCGCTGAACCGCGAAGGCAGTGCCGAATGGCAGCAGTTGGTGGGCGAGTCCAAGGCTGCGCTCGCGGCAAACGGCATGTTCAACCTGGAAGGGTTCCTGCGCCCCGGCATTGCCGAAAAGGCCGTCGCCGAGATCCGGCCGGTGATGGACACGCGCTCGCATGTCCACAAGCGCATGCACAACATCTACTTCAAGCCGTCGATCCCGGAGCTTTCGCCCGACCATCCGGCGCTGCGCAAGGTCGAGACGATCAGCCATACGGTCTGCGCCGACCAGATTCCCGGCAGTATCGTTTTGTTGATCTACGAATACGAGCCGCTGGTGCGGTTCCTGGCGGCGGCGATGGACAAGCCGCAGCTTCATGTCATGCAGGATCCGCTGGCCCGCGCCAATGTCATGGGCTACCGCGCCGGCGAAGCGCTCAACTGGCATTTCGACCGCTCGGAATTCACCACGACGCTGCTGCTGCAGGCGCCGGACCGTGGCGGCGACTTCGAATACCGCACCGACCTGCGCTCCGACGACAACCCTAATTATGATGGCGTGGCGAAGCTGCTCGAGGGACGCGATCCCGAGGCAAAAATCCTGCGCATCAAGGCCGGCACGCTGAATGTCTTCCGCGGCAAGAACACAGCGCACCGCGTCACCACCGTCGGGGGTAGCCGCGAACGCATGATCGCCGTGTTCTCCTACTATGATCGTCCGGGCGTCATGTTCACCGATGAGGAGCGGATCGGCTTCTACGGCCGCGCCGCCTGAGACTGCCGACACAAAAATCCGGAGCTCCTGGAAGTCGACTATTGTTAGATTGTCGACAATCTGCTTGTCTTGCAGAAATTCCTATCGGGGTGAGCGCATGGCAAAGCTGGATTTCGGTCCGATCGCGGATACGACGCGCAGGGCGGAGATCGTCGCCCTGCTGCGGCGTGCCATCCTGACCGGACAGTTGGAGCCGGGGCAGAAGCTCAATGAGCTTAGGATTTCCGAGCAGATGCGGGTGAGCCGCGCGCCGCTGCGCGAGGCGATGCGCGAGCTGGTGCAGGAAGGCATCCTGACCAGCATTCCTTATGCCGGGACCTTCGTCATCGACGTCACCGCCAAGGACATCATCGATGCCTATTCGCTCAACAAGGTGCTCGATGAATTCGCCATCGAACTCACCTGGCCGCAGCGCGACCAGCGCTTCTTCGACGAGCTCGACCGCCGCCACGAGGCGGTGAAGCAGGCGACGCGCGCCGTCGATACCACCCGACAGATCGAAACCGCGCTGCAGCTGCACGGACTGGTCTACGAATGGGCCGATAATTCGGTGCTGCTCGAAACCTGGCAGCGGCTGACCAGCCGGCTGCAGATGTATTTCGCCCTGCATCAGCGGGCGCTCAACGAGCCGGTTCCGGCCGAGGGCGTGCACGAGACCTATGTGGCGCTGCTCAAAGGCGCGGATTTGCGAGCCGCCCAGCACCATGCGCGCGAGCATATCGACGTCGATTTCGAAGAGCTTCTTGCCTATGCGCGCGGACTCGAAAAGCGCGCGTCGAAGAACTGACACGCAAGGGACAACACCAAGTGAAGATCAAGAACATCAAGGCCTATCATGTCGTGCAACCCTTCGTGGACGGGCCCTACCGCATGTCGAAGGGACGCGTCGCCGACTGTTTCGATGCGGTGATCGTCGCCATCACGTCCGACAGCGGCGTGACCGGCTGGGGCGAGATGGCGCCGCTCGGCAATTTCTATTCGGCCGCCTTTCCGGCGGGAACGCGCGCGGGCGTGCCGGAGATCGCGCCGCATCTCATCGGCCAGGATCCGCGCGGGTTTGCCGGCATCGGCCGGTTGATGGACACGGTGTTGAAGGGCCATCCTTACATCAAATCGGCGCTCGACATGGCGTGTTGGGATCTCGCCGCACGCGCGGCCGACGTACCGCTTGTGACCATGCTCGGCGGCCGCGAGAGCGATGTGGCGGAGACCTACCGGGTCGTCACCCATGGCACGCTCGATCAGATGGCGGCTTTGGCCAAGCGGATCATTGCCGAGGGCTGCCGCCGCCTGCAGGTAAAGGTCGGCGGCATCGTGCATGACGACATCGAGCGCGTGACCACGGTCGCCGCGGCCGTGCCGAAGGGCACGGTGATCTTCTGCGATGCCAATGCCGGCTGGACGCCGTATCAGGCGCGCCAGTTCGCCGACGCCACGCGCGGAATCGACTACACGTTCGAGCAGCCCTGCACGACGCTCGAGGAGAACATGTCGGTGCGCCGCATACTCGACAAGCCGATGGTGCTGGACGAATCCGTCACCTCGCTGGGCGAAATGCTGGAGATCCACCGCCTCGGCGCTGCCGACGGGCTGACGCTGAAAATCTCACGGCTGGGCGGCGTAACCCAGACCCGCCTGATCCGCGACGTCGCCGTCGATCTCGGCTTCATGATCACGGTCGAGGACACTGGCGGCGCCGAGATCGACACGGCGGCCATGGCGCATCTGTCGCTGTCGACGCCGGCGGAGCGTCGGCTGCACGCCATCGCCTTCCACGAATGGGTGACGGTGCGCACGGCCAGGAATGCGCCACCGGTGACCGGCAGCCACATGGGCATCCCCGACGGCCCCGGCCTCGGCATCGATGTGGATCCCGCCCTGCTCGGCGAACCCTTCTTCGAGATCGGCTGAGATGAAGATCAGGCGCGTCAAGGCGACCCCGATCAACTACAGGCTGGAGGCGCCTTACGTCGGGGCCTTCGGCGAGCTCGACGGCTTCTCACCGACTGCGTCAGCTGGCCGATGGACATCACCGAGGAAGGCCCGTTCGCGCCGAAGAACAACACCGTGCCGGTGCCGGAAAGCCACGGCCTCGGGGTCACGCTGTCGCGGGAGAAGCTCGCCGCCTGCCGTCGCGACTTCGTCGAAAACGGCCCCTGCAACAAGTATCACGACCCGGAAAAGCCGGGGACCTACCGCAGACTGCCGCTGAATTAGGAGGATGTCGAAAAGCTAGCAGGACTTATCTTGAAAAAGGCGGCCACAAGTCGCCCGGCCGACAGACAGTTCATCAAGAAAATCTGACTTTCCCGTCCCAACCAGCGGATGGACCGGTCGGAACCGCATGCTACAGTCCGTCGACGGATATTTATGGGTGCCGGGAACAGGAGAACTTCACGGAACTCGCAAATTGAATGCACTCGCCAACCACAACAACTGGGGAAAGGGCTTAGACCCATGAGCAAGAACTATCGCATTCTCGATCTCATCCGGCGCGGCCGCACGCCACTCGAAAACCATCTGATCGACGGCCTGATCGACGGCCGCATCAGCCGCCGCGAATTCGTGCGCCACGGCAGCCTGCTCGGCCTGTCGCTGCCGCTGCTCGGCCGCATCGGCATGGCGGCCGGCTTCGGCGCGGCGCCCTCGCTCGCTCGCGCCGGCGCGCCCGGCGCCACCATCCGCGTCGGCAGCAGTGTGCCGGCGGCGGCGATCGACCCGGTCACCATTGCCGACGCCGGCGGCCTTTTGGTCATGCAGCAGGTCGCCGAGTTCCTTTGCGTCGACGGTCCGGACCTGGTGCTGAAGCCGGCACTGGCGGAAAGCTGGTCGCCCAACACCGACGGCACGGTTTGGACCTTCAAGCTGCGCAAGGGCGTGAAATTCCATTCTGGCGGCGAGATGAAGGCCGAAGACGTGGTCGCCAGCATCGACCGGCTCGCTGACCCCGCCAATTCGTCCAACGCGCTGTCGGTGTTCAGCGGCATCCTGCAGAAGGGCGCGACCAAGAAGGTCGACGACTACACGGTCGAATTCCACCTCGACGCGCCGAACGGCAACTTTCCCTACATGGTCTCGTCGGACAACTACAACGCCGTCATCATCCCGGCGAGCTACAAGGGCGGCTATGAGCAGAGCTTCGACGGCACCGGCCCGTTCAAGCTCGAGAAATACACGCCCAAGGTCGGCGCCTCCTTCGTGCGCAACGACGACTACTGGGGCGACAAGGCCTTGCCGGACCGCACCGAATTCACCTTCTTCACCGACATCCAGCCGCAGATCCTGGCGCTGCAGGGCGGCCAGATCGACATCATCAACCAGATGCCGGTGCTGGCGGGCGTCGCCGTGCTCAATGACCCGAACGTCGACGTCATCAGCCTGAAGTCGTCCGCGCATCAGCAGCTGCATATGCATTGCGACGAGGGCCCGACCAAGGACGCCCGCGTGCGCCGCGCCATCGCGCTCTGCCTCGACCGCGAGAAACTCGCCGCCGGCCTGATGAAGGGGCGTTCGGCACTCGGCAACGACAGCCCGTTCGCCCCCGTCTATCCTTCGACGGATACCAGCGTGCCGCAGCGCAAGCAGGACATCGCCCAGGCCAAGCAACTGATGGAAGCGGCGGGCGCCGGCAAGGGCTTCAAGATGACGCTCACCACCGAGCGCTATCTGGAAATCCCGGAATACGCCCAGCTCATCCAGAACTGGGTCAAGGAAATCGGCATCGAGCTCGAGCTCAACATCCTCGACCAGAGCGCCTATTACGGCGATGCGGTGTTCGGCAAGTCGAACTGGCTGGATTCGGCGATGGGCATCACCGACTACGGCCATCGCGGCGTGCCTAACGTCTATCTCGCGGCACCCTTGAAGAGCGACGGCACCTGGAATGCCGCCCACTTCAAGAACAAGGACTACGACCAGATGGCGGCGAGCTATATCGCGGCCCTCGACCTCGAGGCGCAGAAGGCCACCGCCGGCAAGATCCAGAAGCTGCTGCTCGAGGAAACGCCGGTGATCTTCGGCTACTTCTACGACTACCTGACGGCGATGGCGAAGGGCGTGACGGGCGTGCAGCCGACCGCCATGTCGCAGCTGTTCCTCGAGAAGGCGTCGAAGGCCTAGGCGGAGAAGAACAATCCTCCAAACAGCCGGCTCTCTTTTCCGAGGGCCGGCTCCAACAGGAGTATTCGCCATCCTCTCCTTCCTCACCCGGCGCCTGGCTCTGTCGCTCGTCACGCTGTTTTTGCTCAGCGTCATGGTGTTCCTCGGCGGCCAGGTGCTGCCGGGCAATGTAGGGCGGGCAATATTGGGGCCGTTCGCCGACCAGCGCGCGGTCGACGCGCTCAACCATTCGCTCGGCGTCGATCGGCCGCTGCTTGTGCAGTACGGAAGCTGGATCTGGAACTTTCTTCACGGCGATATGGGGACGTCCTATGTGTTCCGCGCGCCGGTGGCCCCCTTCGTCATCGAGGCCTTGGGCAATTCGATGAAGCTGGCGCTGGTCGCCTTCGTGCTGGTGGTGCCGATCGGCATCCTCGGGGGCGTGATCGCCGCTCTCAATTTCAACCGGCCGCTCGACCGCATCATCAGCCTCGGCGGCCTGTCGGTCACGGTGCTGCCGGAATTCGTCACCGGCATCATCCTGATCCTGATCTTCGGGGTGTGGCTGCGCTGGCTGCCGATCGCCGCCGCCTGGCCGAAAGGCGCCGGCGTCTTCACCCAGCTCTACTACCTGATCCTGCCCTCGCTGCCGCTTTTCTTGGTGCTGTTCGGCTATATCGCGCGCATGGCGCGCTCCGGCATGATCGAGGCGCTCGATTCCGACTATACGCGCACTGCCGTTTTGAAGGGCCTGCCCTGGCGCACCGTGATCTGGCGCCATGTGCTGCGCAACGCGCTGTTGCCGACCATCACGGTGATCGCCACCCAGACCGGCTATCTCATCGGCGGGCTGGTCGTGATCGAGACGCTGTTCCGCTACCAGGGCATCGGCTCGCTGATCTTCACCGCCGCGCGCGGCAAGGACTTTCCGATGCTGGAGGCCGGCATCCTGACGATCGGCATCGTCTATGGGGTGGCCACGCTTATCGCCGATTTCCTCTATTCCGTGCTCAATCCGCGCATCCGGCTGGGAGCAGAGCAATGAGCGCGACCGACGCCCCCGTCAGCCTGCCGACGCCCGACACCGCACAGCGCAGCCCCTGGGGCGAGGTGCTGCATTCGCTCTCCAGGTCCGGCACCTTTCTCACCGGGCTTGCGATCGTTGTCTTCTGGATCGTCTGCGCGCTGTTCGGCCAGCACTTCGTCCCCTACGATCCACTGGCAAGCGACATTATCAACGCGCTGACGCCGCCTGCGGCCGATCACTGGTTCGGCACCGACCAGCTCGGCCGCGACGTCTTCTCGCGCGTCATCGTCGGCTCGCGCGACATCCTCACCGTGGCGCCGCTGGCAACCATCCTTGCGACCATTGCCGGCACGGCGCTTGGCCTCGTCATCGGCTATTTCCGCGGCATCGTCGACGACATCGTCAGCCGCGTGCTGGAAGCCTTCATGGCGATCCCGGTTGTGATCATTGCGCTGCTCGCCATCGTCGCGCTCGGCACGTCCAAGATCACCGTCATCGTCGTCATCGGCCTGAGCTTCGCACCGATCATTGCCCGTACCGTGCGCTCGGCGGTGCTGGCCGAACGTGAGCTCGACTATGTGGCCGCGGCAAAGCTGCGCCACGAAGGCGCCCTGCACACGATGTTCGTCGAGATCCTGCCCAACGTCATCCCGCCGATCCTGGTCGAGACCACGGTGCGGCTGGGCTATGCCATCTTCGCGGTCGCCACGCTCTCCTTCATGGGCTTCGGCATCCAGCCGCCCTCGCCCGACTGGGGCCTCTCGATCTCCTCCAACTACGGCATGATCGGCGGCGGCTTCTGGTGGACGGTGCTGTTCGATGCCCTGGCCATCGCCTCGCTGGTGATCGGCGTCAACCTGGTGGCCGACGGCGTGCATGGAGCGTTCAATGACTGAGCCTGGCCAGGCCGCCAACGCGCTCGAGCTGAAGGACCTCTCGGTCGCCTATCGCGTCGGCCGCCGCAACCGCGCGGTGCTGCGCAACGTCAACCTGACCATCAAGGGCGGCGAGGCCTATGGCCTGGTCGGCGAATCCGGCTGCGGCAAGTCGACGGTTGCGCTCTCGGTGGTGCGCTATCTGCCGCGCAACGGCTCAATCACCGGCGGCTCGATCGCGCTCGACGGCAAGGATGTGATGAAGCTCGACGCCGAAGCGCTGCGGCGTGCCCGCGCTGACAGCGTGTCCATGGTCTATCAGGACCCCGGCAAGGCGCTGAACCCGTCGCTGCGCATCGGCCGCCAGATGACCGAGATCTTCGAGCTTGCCGGCATCACCGGACAGGCAGCGGAAGACAAGGCGCTCGCCATGCTGAACCGGGTGCGTATCTCCGACCCGGCGAGCGTCATGCAGCGCTACCCGCACCAGCTCTCCGGCGGCATGCAGCAGCGCGTGGCGATCGCCATGGCCTTGGCCAACGACCCCTCGATGCTGATCCTCGACGAGCCGACCACCGGCCTCGACGCAACCGTCGAAGCTGAGGTGCTCGACCTGATCGCGCAATTGAGAAGAGAGCTGTCGGCCTCCATCCTGTTCATCAGCCACAACCTCGCCGTTGTCGCCAACATGTGCGACCGCGTCGGCGTGCTCTATGCCGGCATGCTGGTCGAGGAAGGCTCGACCAGGGACGTGTTCAATGACCCGCGCCATCCCTACACGGTGGCGCTGCTGCGCTGCCTGCCGCGCGGCGGCCAGCGCAAGGACCAGGGCCGGCTCGACACCATCCCCGGCTTCCTGCCCGGCATCGGCGCCAATATCGTCGGCTGCGCCTTCGCGGACCGCTGTGCGCTCGCCACCGAACGCTGCCGCGCGGAGCCGCCGCCGCTCTACGAGCTGGGCAACGGCCGCCTGTCGCGCTGCCACTATCACGACAAGGCGCAGTCGCTGCCGCGCGCGACGCCCGCAGAGATTGCTGCCGCCCAGCCAAAGCAGGCGCCGCCGGTGCTGCAGGTCGAAGGGCTGAACAAGACCTATGCCAGCCACGGTCGTCCGCTGAGGGCGGTGAAGGACGTCTCTGTGAGCCTCAGGCCCGGCGAGACACTCGGGCTGGTCGGCGAATCCGGCAGCGGCAAGACGACCTTCGCCAGGCTCCTGCTTGGCCTCGTCGCGCCCGACGATGGCGGCTCGATCGAGCTCGAAGGCAAGAAGCTCGCGCCCCGGCTCGCCAGCCGCTCGGAAGACCAGGTCAAGGCGGTGCAGATCGTCTTCCAGAACCCGGACTCGGCGCTCAACCGCTCGCATTCGATCCGGCATATCCTCAGCCGCGCCTTGAAGCGGCTGGGCGGGCTTACCGGCAAGACGCTGGACACGCGGCTCGAAGAGCTCGTCCGCTCGGTGCGGCTCACCGACCGGCATCTTGCGGTCAAGCCGCGCCAGCTCTCGGGCGGACTGAAGCAGCGCGTGGCGATCGCGCGCGCCTTCGCCGGCGATCCGCGCATCGTCGTGTGCGACGAGCCGACCTCGGCGCTCGACGTCTCGGTGCAGGCGGCGATCCTCAACCTTCTGGCCGACCTGCAGTCGAGGCAGGACGTCAGCTATATCTTCATCTCGCACGACCTTGGCGTAGTACGCTATCTCTCCGACAAGATCGCTGTGCTTTATCTCGGCCGCATCATGGAGTTCGGGCCATCGGAGGCGGTCTTTTCCGGCCCGCATCATCCCTACACGGAAGCATTATTGTCGGCGGTTCCAAAACTCGACCGCACCGAGAGCTCGCGCATCCGCCTCGACGGCGAGATCCCAAGCGCGGCCAACCCGCCGACCGGCTGCGTTTTCCACACGCGCTGCCCACGCAAGATCGGCGCGATCTGCGAGACGCAGGAGCCTGACCTCACCGAAGCCCAGCCAGGTCACACGATCCGCTGCCATATTCCCTATGCGGAACTGGCAAGGCTGCAAAAGCCGAGGGCCGTGGAGCCGGCGTGATCAGAACGCTGCCGCGCCCCCCATTGGCGGATATCCCGAAGAAAGCGACTGCCGCGTCCGACGGCTCCTTCTGAAGGACCTCGCCCAATCAGATGGGAGCGGCTTGATTGAGGCCCCATTCAGCGCATAGCTTCCTGCAGTCAGGGAGGGTGCGATGGATCTTTTCAAATTGGATAGCGGCGTGGCGTTGGTGACGGGCGCCGGCAGCGGCATTGGCCAGGCGATCGCCATCGGGCTTGCGGAAGCCGGCGCCGATGTCGCCTGTTTCGGTCATGCCTCGAACGGCGGACTTGAGCAGACGGCCGAGAAGGTCAGGGCGCTCGGCCGCAAGGCGCTGGTGCTGACGGGCAGTGTGACGTCCGGGGCCGACCTGGCCATGGCGATCGGCCGGGTCGAAGCCGAGCTCGGCGCGCTGACTGTCGCCGTCAACAACGCCGGCATTGCTGGCTCGGAAGCGGCCGAGACCATGCCGCTGGAAAAATGGCGCAAGGTGCACGAGGTCAATGTCGCAGGCGTATTTTTGTCCTGTCAGGCAGAGGCGCGCGTGATGCTACCTCGACGCGCAGGCTCCATCATCAACATCGCCTCGATGTCGGGCACCATCGTTAACCGGGGGCTGACGCAGGCGCATTACAACTCCTCCAAGGCTGCCGTCATCCACATGTCGAAGAGCCTGGCCATGGAGTGGGCTGATCGCGGCCTGCGCGTCAATGTCATCAGTCCGGGCTACACGCTGACGCCGATGAACAAACGGCCAGAGGTCGCGGAAGAAGTGAAGGTGTTCAAACGCGACACGCCGATGGGCCGCATGGCAGCGCCGGAGGAAATGGTCGGACCGGCCGTGTTCCTGGCCAGCCGCGCATCCAGCTTCGTTACCGGCCTCGACCTGATCGTCGACGGCGGTTACGTCTGCTGGTGAATGATGGGGTGTCCCGCGGGACACCCCATCATTGTTGATTTCGCGACTGGAACGTTGGCAAGAGCATGCCGCATTACTCCGCCGCCACGCCTTTCACCTCGAGATAGCTCTCCATCGAATCGTCCAACGCCTGCAGCCACGGCGTGTGGTGCAACGGCGCCATGGTGCCGGTCATCAGCGAGCGATAGGCGTTGTCGCGGAAGGTCATGATGTTTTCCATCTTGTGGTGCTCCCACTCCATGAAGGTGCGGTTGACCGCCTCGACATCAAAACCCGGATAGTCGGTCTGGTCCATCAGCTCCTTGGTGTAGTCGCCCTGGAACCAGATCATCTGCTCGGCGTCTTCGAGGGTCTCTTCCCGGGCACGCCACTTGGCGCTGTGCTCGGCCATCGCCTCGGCGGAGGGCAGCTTGATGCGGCCAAGCATCACGTCGCGCGCGTACCAAGCCTGCGCGTCGAACATGTTGAAGGTGTAGAACTGGTCCTGCATGCCGATGTAAAAAAGCTTCGGGTTCTTCTCCCAGACCACGCCTTCATAGAGATCGAGCGGCCACATGCGGTTGGCGGTCTTGAGCTTGAGGTCGTCGGTGAGGAAGGGGAAGGAATGCAGGTAGCCGGTGCACAGGATGATGGCGTCGACATCCTTGGTGGTGCCGTCCTTGAAATGCGCCGTCTTGCCGACGACCTTCTGCAGCAGCGGCACTTCCTTCCAGTTCTCCGGCCATTTGAAGCCCATCGGCTTGGAGCGGTAGCTGGAGGTGATGGATTTGGCGCCGTATTTGTAGCATTGCGAACCGATGTCCTCGGCCGAATAGGAGCGGCCGATGATCAAGATGTCCTTGCCCTTGAACTCCATCGCGTCGCGGAAATCATGGCTGTGCAGGATGCGGCCGTTGAAGGTGGGGAAACCTTCGAAGAAGGGTACGTTGGGCACCGAGAAATGGCCTGAAGCGACCACGACATTGTCGAATTCCTCCGAATAGGTCACGTCGTTGGTGCGATCATGCGCGGTGACGGTGAACTTCTTGGTCTCGTCGGAATAGGTCACCATGCGCACCGGGCTGTTGAAGCGCACCCATCCGCGCAGCCCGGATTTCTCGACGCGGCCCTTGATATAATCCCACAGCACGGCCCGCGGCGGATAAGAAGCGATCGGCCGGCCGAAATGCTCCTCGAAGGTGTAGTCGGCGAATTCGAGGCATTCCTTCGGGCCGTTCGACCAGAGATAGCGATACATAGAGCCGTGCACCGGGTCGCCATGCTCGTCGAGGCCGGTGCGCCAGGTGTAGTTCCACAAGCCGCCCCAGTCGCTCTGCTTCTCGAAGCAGACGATTTCCGGGATCTCGGCGCCCTTGTCGGCGGCCGACTTGAAGGCCCTCAACTGGGCCAGGCCCGACGGTCCGGCTCCGATGACGGCGACACGAGATTTCATTGCGGGCGTCCTCCTTTTTTGATTTCCCCAGCGAAACAAATTTCACTGACAGTGACAGTAATTGGGTCTTTGGTGCTGTCAACAAACATCTGCGGCGACGGCGTTTGCGCGGAACGGTTTTTCTGGGCGAAGGCGGCGGCGTCACGTTGAAGCAGGCGCGCCCTGCAACATCCAGCGGCTTGCTGTCGCGGTTGCGCTCTTGTATCGCCACCGAATATGTTCACCTTGAGTGAAATAAATCCGCGAGAGTCGGGGGCGACATGGCGAACAAGAAGTCCGGCACCAAGTCCACCGATGCGGCAGCGAAGGGCAAGGCGCCGCCGAAGCGCGTTTCGGCCGACGGCCGCACGATCCGCACGCCGCTGACGCAGGACCCGCACGCCATCCGCGACACGCGCGAGAAGGTGCTGGAAGTGGCGATCGGCCATGAGGTGCGGGCGTTCCGCAAGAAGCTCGGCATCACCGTCGCCGATCTCGCCACCGCCACCGACATTTCGCTCGGCATGCTGTCGAAGATCGAAAACGGCATCACCTCGCCGTCGCTGACCACATTGCAGGCGCTGTCGCGAGCGCTGGGCGTTCCGGTGACCGCCTTCTTCCGGCGCTTCGAGGAAGAGCACAGCGCCGTTTTCGTCAAGGCCGGCGAAGGCGTCGATGTCGAGCGGCGCGGCACCCGCGCCGGCCATCAATACAACCTGCTCGGCCATATCGGCGCCAACACCAGCGGCGTCGTCGTCGAGCCCTATCTCATCACGCTGACCGAGAATTCGGACGTGTTCCCGACCTTCCAGCATGCGGGCATGGAGTTCCTCTACATGCTCGAGGGCGAGGTCGTTTACCGGCACGGCAACAATCTCTATCCCATGAAGCCGGGCGACAGCCTGTTCTTCGACGCCGATGCGCCGCACGGCCCGGAAGAGCTGACGCGGCTTCCGATGCGGTATCTGTCGATTATCTGCTATCCGCAAAACAGCGCCGGGTGAGTCGCTTGGTTCCTCGCTCCACGAAAGTGGGGAGAGGTGGCTCGGCGAAGCCGAGACGGAAAGGGGAGCGCCCTACGAAGCCTCCTCTCCGTCCGCTTCGCGGACACCTCTCCCCCGCTTTGCGGAGGCGAGGAACCCAAGTCTTCAATCCGGCCCAAATCCCGGGCTGGTCGGCCTGCCGTCGTCGAGCTTCGACAGCCATTCCACCAGCGTCGGCCTATATCGCGTCAAGCCCTTATAGGTGGCGAGCTCTTCCGGCAGGTCGCGGATGACGCGGTGCAGGCGGCGCGCCCATTTCGGCTGCGTGACCAGCTCGTCCATTTTGATCAGATAGCAACGGATCGGGAAGACGATGGCGTTGGAACGCGGCAGCCGCCAGAAGCTTTGCAGCTCGACGCGCAGATGCACCTTCTGGCCGACGTTTTCGGGCGTGACCGTGGCGCGGTCCGGGCCCCATTTGTGATAGTTTTCGGGGCTGGTGTCGAGGCGCGGATTGATGGTCATCGTCCAGTTGAGGCGCCTGGCCGGCTTGCCCTGCTGGATGTTGGTGAGGAATTTCAGCGCGCGGGTGAAAATGCCCTTCTCATGCGCCAGCGGCACCGGCGCGTGCCATTCGAAGAAGTTCATGCCGATGTCGAAGTCGAGCGACCAGTCGGCCTGGGTGGTGACCATGCCGGCATCCATCCACAGATTGCCGTCGCGCTGGTCGAGGATGCAGAAATCGCCCTGGCTCTGGCGGGTGATGTATTCCATCGGGCCATAGGGCAGCGTCGAGGTGTCGCCGAAGGTGAAGGTGTCGTCGATGCCAAGCGGCCGGTTGATCCAGCGCCAGCGATCGCCGTTTCGCTCCAGTGTGAAGTGCTCGGGATAGCCGAGCGCCTGCTGCTCCATCAGAAGCTCGAGCAGGTCCCAGCCGGCAAGCGTCATATGCGGCAGCGACTGGCAGCGCAGCGGATCCTCGGCCAGCACCAGCGCGCGGTCCTGCATCTCGGCGACATAGTGCTCGTCGACGTCGATCAGGTTCTCGAGCACGCTGCCTTTCGGCCCGACCACATGCGGCTCGATGTTGACCGCGTACATGTAGGAGTCTTCGTTGAACGGGAAGGGAAAGCGCCGGATGTGCTCCGGGCTATTCCTGAAGGTGTAGTCGTCGCGAAACGTTTCCTTGCGAAAGGTGATGCCCATTGACGCCTCCTATCTTTCCAGGACCAGCGACTTGCCCTCGAAGCGCGAGACGCAAGGCATGATCTTGCAGCCGGAACGGTGGTCTTCCTCACTCAGCCAGTGATCGTTGTGGATGAACTTGCCGTCGGAGGAGATCACATTGGTCTCGCACTGGCCGCAAACGCCGCCGCGGCAGAGATAAGGCGGGTCGACGCCGGCGGCTTCGATCGCCTCGAGCAGGCTCTGCTGCTCGCCGACGCGGATCGTCTTGCCGCTGACGGCCAAGGTCACGTCGAACGGCGCGCCGGGCTGGGGTGCCGCGAAATGCTCGAAATGCACGGTCTCCGGCGGCCATCCGAGGCTAGCCGCGCGGTCACGCACCCAGTTGATCATGCCGGCCGGGCCGCAGACATAGAGATGCGTGCCGAGCGGCTGCGAGGACAAGAGCCGGTCGAGGTCGATGCGCTCCTCGCGGTCGTCGTGGTAGAGCCTGACCCGGTTGCCATAGCGCTGCTGCAAGACATCGGCATAGGTGCCCAGCGAAGCCGTGCGGCAGGTGTAGTGCAATTCGAAATTGCCGCTGGCGCCTGCCAGCTGCGACGTCTGCGCCATGAAAGGCGTGATGCCGATGCCGCCGGCCAGCATCAGGTGCTTCTTCGCCCGGAGATCCAGCGAGAACAGATTGACCGGATAGCTGATCACCATCTCCTGGCCGGGCTTGACCTGCCGGTGCATGAACAGCGAGCCGCCGCGGCCGGCATCGTCTCGGCGCACCGAGATCGTGTATTCGCGTGTGTCGAGCGGCGAGCCCATCAGCGAATAGGGGTTGAGCCTGGTGCGGTCGCCGTCACGCATCTCGACCACGACATGGGCGCCGCCGGAAAAAGTCGGCAGCAGCTCGCCGTCGCGGCGGCGGAAGTGAAAGCGGGTGACCAGCTCGTTGACCGGGACGACGTCGCTGACGACGACGTCGAGCTTGGTGGTGCCGGTGCTCATCGGAAGACCTCCTCGATCGGAGGACTCTCTGAGCGATCCTCGGCGTTGATGCACACGCCCTGGAACGCGGCGAGACGCCGCGAATAGTGATCGCGCACCAGAAGCAGCAGGCCGCAATGCGAGCAGAGCGCCGGCTGCGTCGTCACATTCTCGGTGATGCCCTTGCAGTGCACGCATTGCACGCGGCGCGCCAGCGAGCCGCGATGCTCGGTCTCAATGGAGGTGTGGTCGATGCCGGCTTCGAGCGCCACCTGCATGGCCTGGCCGATCAGGCCTTCGGTGCCGGCAAGATAAAGGCGCAGCCCCATATGGGCGTTGGTCAGGGTCTGCTTGAGCCGCGGCAGGAGGCTGGCGAAGGAAGGCGCAATATGGAGTTGCGCGGGCTTCAGTGCTTCGAGAGCTGCCACGTGCTTGCCCTCAGGCCCCGGAATAAAGACGATTTCCGCGCCGTCGAAAAAGCCGGACGGCGCCTTGCCGGCCATGTTGGTTATCGCGAGCGCGCCTTCGGCGTCGGCGATGAAGAGATGATGCTTGCCGGGCTGCGGAGAGAGCGTTCCGTAAACGGGCCGGCTGATGATCGTCTTGGCTGCCATTCTTCCTTAGATCAGTTGGAGGATGATCTTTTCCGAAAACCGGTTCCCACTTTTCGGGATCATGCTCTAGTGCCTTAAAACCCCTCCCCGCTGATGATGCCTCAACCCTCGGCGGTGCGCTTGGTCTTCTTCGGATCGTCAAACGGCAAGGGCTGCGCCGTCGCTTTGATGGAGCCGCTCCGGTTGCGAATCTCGAGCTTGGTGTCCTTGACCGCGCAGTCGACGTCGAGACGGGCGATGCCCATCGATTTCTCGACCAGCGGCGAATACATGGCGCAGGTCACCACGCCGACCTTTTTGCCGTCGCGGTGGACGGGCGCGCCCTCGTCCGCCGGCTCCTTGCCGTCGAGCAGCACGCCATAGATCTTGAAGCGTTCCTTGCCCTTCAGCCGATAATGCTCCTCGGCGCCGCGGAAGCCGGTCTTGCCGGGACTGACAGTGAAATCGAGGCCAAGCTCCCACAGCGTGTCGCCGGGACCTTCGTTCTCGAATGGATATTTCTGCGAATTGTCGTAGGGGTAGAAGAGCAGGTAGCTCTCGACGCGCAGCATGTCGAGCGTGGTGAAGCGGCACGGGATGATGCCGGCGCTTTTGCCCTCCTCGAGGATCCTGTCCCAGATCGTGCCGGCGTCCTGGCCGCGGCAGAAGATCTCGTACCCGCGCTCGCCGGTGTAGCCGGTGCGCGAGATCATCACCGGAAAGCCGAAGAGCTGCGTCTGCATGTGATGGAAATAGTTGAGGTCGCGGATGCCCGGCACATGCTTGGCCAGGTAGTCAACGGCGGTCGGGCCTTGCAGCGAAAGGTCGTGCAGATTGTCATCGAAGCGCAGCGAGACATCGCGGCCCATGGCCGCCCGCTGCAGCTCCTCATGGCCGGTGCCGGAGCCGTGCACGACCATCCACGAGTTCGGGCTGATGCGGTAGAGGATGCAGTCGTCGGTGAATTTGCCGGCCTCATTCAGCATGCAGGCATAGGCCGACTTGCCTGGATAGATCTTTTCCACGTCGCGCGTCGTGGCGAGGTCGATCAGATGCGAGGCATGCGGCCCGGTGATGTGGACCTTCTTCAGGCCGGAGACGTCCATCAGCCCGGCCTTGGTGCGGATGGCGATATATTCCTCGTCGGCATTCTTGTCGTAGGTCCAGGCGGTGCCCATGCCGCTCCAGTCCTCGAGTTTCGAGCCGAGCGCGCGATGGCGATCCGCCAGGGTCGAGAATCTCCAGGATGCTGTCATCCGATCGTCCTCCGTGCGATTTAAGCCGTTGCTGTTCCCTGCTCCTGCTTGGTGGCGGAGCTTGGTCGAATATTGACCGCAAACGGCGAAGCCCTGCAATCCCCTTGAAGCAAATAATTTCATTGTCAGGCAAATTTCTTGCCTTGGAACAAACGGTTTACGATGCGTAAATCCGGCTTGACAATTTCGGGAATCGGGCGGAATTTATGAAAAAAATTTCACTCCGTTGAAAGAGTGGACGCCCAGTCTTTCAGGGCCGGACGTCGCCAGAAGGGGAAAAAACGATGTCCGACCTGCAGCAGCGCATCGAAGCGCTGTACCGTTCCGACGTGCGCGGATCCGTGCTCCTGATCGTGTGCCTGTGGGCGACGATCCTCTTCGTCCTCCTGATGACCTGGGCCTACATCCCCGACAGCGGGATCAAGGTCGTGGTGGCGATCGCGGCCGCAGCGGTGCTGATCTTCAACACCGCCGCAATCCTCGCCATGCTCAACCACTACAAGGAAGACAAGGACTTCATCTACGGACTCGACATAAAGAACGCCGACGCGGCCCGCAACCGTCAATCCTGAAGGGAGAAACCATGGCCCGCTATATCCCGCCGGAGCAGAACAAGGCCGGACAGATCCTCGACATCGCAGTCGTGGTGGTCGCTATCTTCGTGGCGCTCTGGCTGCCGCTCAAGCTCGGCCTCGCCGGTGCGGCGAAGTCGATCGATCCGCTCGACGCCAAGACCTGGGACGCGCTCGGCCAGAACGCCACCATGGCCTCGATCTGGGAGAAGCTCGGCTACACGCCGGAGACGGCGCACGACATCATCCAGAACCGCTTCCACTACATCATCGATTGGCCGACGCTGATCATTATGGCGATCGTGCTGATCGCCTATTTCGTCTTCCTGTTCCGCGCCTCCGATAAGGAATATCGCGAGGTCATCAACGAGAAGTTCGAAGACAAATAGGCTTCGGCGACAAAGAGACTTTTGACGACAAAAAGTCCGGGGAAAACATCATGTGGATGGGATTGTCTTACGTTTGCTGGGGCATCTCGGTCGTGCTTGCGGCGTGGATGCTCTACGACTGGTTCAAGGTCGATACGACCTATTCCGAGGAGACTTTGACGTCTTCCCGTGAAGGTGAGCTTGAAGCCGTTTCCGAAAAACACCGGATCTGAGTGGGGACTGATATGACGGCTGCGGTTGAAACGGGACAAACGACGACAATCCACGGCGACAGGGTCTCGCTGCTTCGGGTGCTCGGCCCGGCACATGTGTGGGCGCTGGGCGTCGGCATCGTGCTGGTCGGCGAGTTCACCGGCTGGAATTTCTCCGCCGACAAGGGGGGCGCGCTGGCAGCGCTGATCGTCTGCTGGGTCGTCGGACTGCTCTACACCTCGGTCGCCATGATCGACTCGGAGGTGACGTCGACGGTCGCCGCCGCCGGCGGCCAATACGCGCAGGCCAAGCATATCGTCGGGCCGCTGATGGCCTTCAACGTCGCGCTGTTCCTGGTGTTCGCCTACACTATGCTCGAAGTGTCGGACGCGATCCTGCTCGGCGACACGATCGTCGCCAAGGCCGGCGTCGAGGGGCTGACGCACAACTCCTTTATCGCCGCCACCATCGTCGTGCTCGCCTGGCTCAATTATCGCGGCGTGCTGATGACGCTCAACGTCAATTTCGTCATCACCGCGATCGCCTATGTCTCGATCGTCATCCTGTTCTTCTCCGTCAGCCCGTGGACTCAAGGCGCGGTGCTGAAGCTCAACGAGCTGGTCACGCCCGGCAACGCGCTGCCCTATGGCTGGATCGGCGTCATCGCAGCGTTCCAGTTCGGCATCTGGTATTATCTCGGCATCGAGGGCACCACCCAGGCAGCCGAGGAAGTGCGCTCGCCGGCGCGCTCCCTGCCCTACGGCACCATGGCCGGCATGATCACGCTTTTGATCGCCGCCGCTATGACCTGGTATGTCTGCGCCTCACTGATGCCCTGGGAATATCTGGGCATCACCTATTATCCGCTGTGGGACGCCGGCAAGCTGACCGGCAGCCCGCTGCTCGAGAACCTGCTCTTCATCGCGACGCTGCTGGCAGCGCTTGCCTCGGCCAATGGCTGCATCAACGATGCGGCGCGCGCCTGGTTCTCGCTCGGCCGCGACCGCTACCTGCCAAGCTGGTTTTCGGCGGTGCATCCGAAATACCGCACGCCTTATCGCTCGATCTTGTTCCTGCTGCCGATCGCGCTGGCCTTCGCCTTCATCGCCGACCTCAACCAGGCAATCACCTTCTCGATCCTGTCGGGCGTGCTGCAATACACCTTCATGAGCATCAACATCATGATGTTCCGCAAGAAGTGGCCATTGGGCACGATCCGCCGCGGCTACACGCACCCCTTCCATCCGCTGCCGGCGATCGTTCTGTTCTGCCTGTGCATGGTGACCTTCTTCGCCATCTTCCTCGGCTTCGGCTCGCAGCTGATCGCGATGACGGTTTTCTATTTCCTGATTTCGCTGTGGTTCCACTTCTACCGCTACAAGTTCGTGCGGCGCGGCGACCAGTTCTCCATGCCGTGGCCGAAGCCGCAGGGTTATTGAGCGGAGTAAAGGCCCGCCTGTTCACGGCGGGCGGTGGCGTATCGAAATGTCGGAGCTGACGTCAGTACTCCTTGCCGGGGCGATCGCATTGGCCGTCGCCGCTCACATTGCCTGGCTGGCGCGTGCCGGCCGCAACAGGGCGAAGGCGGCTTTGGCCGCAGATATGGCGAGCATCCGCAGCGTCGTTGCGGATGCCGCCGACATTTCCGACCGCACGGCCGGCGTCGTCACCTGGGCCGGTTCCTGGAACGGCCAGCGCGTTCAGCTGCGCACCATCGTCGACACGCTGGCGACACGAAAGCTGCCGACGCGCTGGCTCATGATTTCGATCACCGAGCCGGTCGCGGTGCCGGGTGTCTTCGACATGATGATGCGGCCGAATTCGGCGACGACATTCTCCAATTTCGACCGTCTGCCGCACACGCTGCCGAAGGTGCTCGGCTTTCCCGCCGACGCGGTGCTCAGGACGGACCGCAGAGGCGTCGCCTTCCCGCAGGATCTGATCGCCGCGCATACAGACATCTTTGCGGAAGGGCGCGCCAAGGAATTGCTGATCTCGCCGAAGGGCGTGCGCATCGTGTGGCTGCTGGCCGAGGCCGAGCGCGCGCGCTATGGCGTGTTCCGACAGGCCGCCTTCGGCGATGCCGGGATCGATCCGGCCTTGATCGAACGGCTGCTCGAGGCAGCCTGGACGCTTCGCCAAGCCATCAACCGGCGCGAAAGGCGGGCCGCATGAGCGACGAAACCGCCACCCCTGCTCCCGCGAATCCCTATCTCGTGCTCGGCGCCGCGATCGTCTTGCCGGCAAGCGGCCATGTCATGCTCGGCGTGCCGGCGCGCGGCCTGCAGTTCCTGTTCTTCATGGTGATTCTTGGCTGGATAACGGCCAAGCTGGCGCCGGCCGACGCCAGCTTCATCGGCCGCCATGCCGGCGGCTTCCTGATCTATGCCTTCTCTATCCTCGACGCCTACCGGATTGCGCGTATCCGCCATGCGATCTGGGTTCACAAGGCGCGCCCGGACGGCGATAGTGCCAAGGGCAATGCGCCGTCCAATATGTAACCACAGGAAAATTTATTTCATACCAATTGAATTCGGCTCACGCATTGGGTACATCATCTGAGAGCCAAAAATTGTCGGAGGCTGGGATGTGCGGAATCGTCGGACTTTTCTTGAAGGACAAGGCGCTGGAGCCGAAGCTCGGCGCCATGCTGTCGGAGATGCTGGTGTCGCTCAGCGACCGCGGACCGGACAGCGCCGGCATCGCCATCTATGGCGCGGCCACCGGCAATGAAGCCAAGATCACCGTGCAGTCGCCGAAGCCCGATCGCGATTTCCGCGGCCTCGACGCCGATCTCGCCAAGGCGATCAGCGCGCCGGTGAGCGTCGCGGTCAAGTCCACGCATGCGGTGATCAGGACCACGCCGGACAAGGTCGACGCCGCCCGCGAGGCGCTGCAGACGCTCCGGCCCGACATCCGCATCATGGGCGCCGGCGAGGCGGTGGAGATCTACAAGGAAGTCGGCCTGCCCGAAGCCGTCGTCGATCGCTTCGACGTACGCGCGATGACCGGCACGCATGGCATCGGCCACACGCGCATGGCGACCGAATCGGCGGTGACGACGATGGGCGCGCATCCTTTCTCGACCGGCGCGGACCAGTGCCTGGTGCATAATGGCTCGCTCTCCAACCACAACAATGTGCGCCGCGAGCTGATCCGCGACGGCATGACCTTCGAAACCGAGAACGACACCGAGGTAGCCGCTGCCTATCTCTCCAACCGGATGGCGCATGGCAAGAATCTCGGTGAGGCGCTGGAAGGCACGCTTTCCGACCTCGACGGCTTCTTCACCTTCGTCGTCGGCACCAAGAACGGCTTCGGCGTGGTGCGCGATCCGATCGCCTGCAAGCCCGCCGTGATGGCCGAGACCAACCAGTATGTCGCCTTCGGCTCCGAATATCGCGCGCTGACCAAGCTTCCCGGCATCGACAATGCGCGGGTCTGGGAGCCCGAGCCCGCAACCGTTTATTTCTGGGAGCATTGAGCCCATGCCGGCAACCACAATGTCGAAGGCCGAGCGCGATCAGAGCCATGCGAGGGTCTTCGACCTCTCGCAGCATTCGCTGCGCGAGTTGAACCAGGCGCTGCACAAGCTCACGCCCGGCTCGAACGAGACCGCCTGGGAAGTGCTCCATCCAAAGGGTAGCCATTCCGTGGCCGTCGGCGTCGATCAGCCGATCACCATCGATGTGCGCGGCAGCGTCGGCTATTACTGCGCCGGCATGAATGACGGCGCGGCGATCACCGTGCATGGCTCGGCAGGCCCCGGCGTCGGCGAGAACATGATGTCGGGCTCGATCGTCATCAAGGGCGACGCCAGCCAGTATGCCGGCGCCACCGGCCGCGGCGGCTTGCTGGTCATCGAGGGCAACGCCTCGTCGCGCTGCGGCATTTCGATGAAAGGTATCGATATCGTCGTGCATGGCAATATCGGCCATATGTCAGCCTTCATGGCGCAGTCCGGCAACCTCGTGGTGCTGGGCGATGCCGGCGACGCGCTGGGCGATTCCATCTACGAGGCGCGGCTCTTTGTGCGCGGCAAGGTGGAGAGCCTCGGCGCCGACTGCATCGCCAAGGAGATGCGGCCCGAGCATATCGCATTGCTGCAGGCCCTGCTCGACAAGGCCGGCGTGACCGACGTCAAGGCCTCGGAGTTCAAGCGTTACGGCTCGGCCCGCAAACTCTACAATTTCAACATCGATAACGCCGACGCGTATTGAGGCAAGATGACCTACCGCAACCCGCCGACGACGCCGCGCAAATCCGCGACCTTCGACGACTACACGCTTTCCGAAATCCGCCGCGCGGCCGCGACCGGCATCTATGACATCCGCGGCGCCGGCGCCAAGCGCAAGCTGCCGCATTTCGACGACCTGCTGTTCCTCGGCGCTTCGATCTCGCGCTATCCGCTCGAAGGCTATCGCGAGCGCTGCGACACCTCGGTGGTGCTCGGCTCCCGCCACGCCAGGAAGCCGATCGAGCTGAAAATCCCGATCACCATCGCCGGCATGAGTTTTGGATCGCTGTCCGGTCCCGCCAAGGAAGCGTTGGGGCGCGGCGCCACGCTTTCCGGCACCTCGACCACGACCGGCGACGGCGGCATGACCGAGGAAGAACGCGGGCATTCCAAGACGCTGGTCTATCAGTACCTGCCCTCGCGCTACGGCATGAACCCGCGCGACCTGCGCCGCGCCGACGCCATCGAAGTGGTCGTCGGCCAGGGCGCCAAGCCCGGCGGCGGCGGCATGCTGCTCGGACAGAAGATCTCCGACCGCGTCGCCGAGATGCGCACGCTGCCCAAGGGCATCGACCAGCGCTCGGCTTCGCGCCATCCCGACTGGACGGGGCCGGACGATCTCGAGATCAAGATCCTCGAGCTGCGCGAGATCACCGACTGGGAAAAGCCGATCTACGTCAAGGTCGGCGGCGCCCGTCCCTACTATGACACCGCGCTCGCGGTGAAGGCCGGCGCCGATGTCGTCGTGGTCGATGGCATGCAGGGCGGCACTGCTGCCACCCAGGAAGTGTTCATCGAGAATGTCGGCCAGCCGACGCTTGCCTGCATCAGGCCGGCCGTGCAGGCGCTGCAGGACCTCGGCATGCACCGCAAGGTGCAGCTCATCGTTTCCGGCGGCATCCGCAACGGCGCCGATGTCGCCAAGGCGCTGGCGCTCGGCGTCGACGCGGTGTCGATCGGCACGGCAGCACTTGTCGCGCTCGGCGACAACGATCCACGCTGGGAGGCGGACTACAACGCGCTCGGCACCACGGCCGGCGCCTATGACGACTGGCACGAAGGCCGCGACCCGGCCGGTATCACCACTCAGGACCCCGAATTGATGAAGCGGGTCGACCCGATCGCGGCCGGACGGCGCCTGGCGAACTACCTCAAGGTGATGACGCTCGAAGCGCAAACAATTGCCCGCGCCTGCGGCAAGAACAGTCTGCACAATCTCGAGCCCGAGGATCTCGTCGCGCTCTCGATCGAAGCCGCCGCCATGGCCGGCGTGCCTTTGGCCGGCACCAACTGGATACCCGGCAAGAACGGCTTCTAGGACAAACTTCCAAGAACATAAGCGAGGAACTACATAATGGGGAACGATCTCGCCGCATTCGCCAAGGAGAACGGCGTCAAATATTTCATGATCTCCTACACCGACCTGTTCAGCGGGCAGCGCGCCAAGCTGGTGCCGGCGCAGGCGATCGCCGACATGCAGAAGGACGGTGCAGGATTTGCCGGCTTCGCCACATGGCTCGACCTGACGCCGGCGCATCCCGACATGCTGGCCGTGCCGGACCCCGATTCGGTCATCCAATTGCCGTGGAAGAAGGACGTCGCCTGGGTAGCCGCCAACTGCATCATGGACGACAAGGAGGTGAACCAGGCGCCGCGCAACACGCTGAAGCGGCTGATCGACGAAGCCGCCCGCGACGGCATGCATGTCAAGACTGGCGTCGAGGCCGAGTTCTTCCTGATCTCGCCCGATGGCAAGGCGATCTCCGACGAATACGATACAGCCTCGAAACCCTGCTACGACCAGCAGGCGGTGATGCGGCGCTACGACGTCATCGCCGAGATCTGCGACCATATGCTGGCGTTGGGCTGGGGCCCGTACCAGAACGACCATGAGGACGCCAACGGTCAGTTCGAGATGAACTGGACCTTCGATCACGCGCTGGCGACCGCCGACAAGCACTCCTTCTTCAAGTTCATGGTCAAGTCGATCGCCGAAAAGCATGGCCTGCGCGCTACATTCATGCCCAAGCCCTTCCAGGGCCTGACCGGCAATGGCTGCCATGCGCACATCTCGGTGTGGGACGAGACCGGCAAGACCAATGTCTTTGCCGACAATTCGCAAGAGCTCGGCCTGTCCGCCAAGGGCAGGAACTTCCTCGGCGGCATCATGAAGCATGCCTCCGCGCTTGCCGCGATCACCAACCCGACGGTGAATTCCTACAAGCGCATCAACGCGCCGCGCACCATTTCGGGCGCGACCTGGGCGCCGAACACCGTGACCTGGACCGGCAACAACCGCACCCACATGGTGCGCGTGCCCGGGCCCGGCCGTTTCGAATTGCGCCTGCCGGACGGTGCCGCCAACCCGTATTTGCTGCAGGCCGTCATCATCGCCGCCGGCCTCGACGGTATCCGCTCGAAGGCCGACCCCGGCAAGCGCTACGACATCGACATGTATCAGCTCGGCCATACCGTTACGGACGCGCCGAAACTGCCGCTCAACCTGCTCGATGCGCTGCGCGAGTTCGACAAGGACAAATCGCTGAAGGCGGCGCTGGGTGAGGAATTCTCGTCGGCATATCTAAAGCTGAAGCAGCAGGAATGGAATTCCTATGCTTCGCACTTCACGCAGTGGGAGCGCGACCACACGCTGGATATCTGATATCTCGGCGGTGCGAGCGACCTCGGAATGAACTGATGAAATATTCGATCTTCTCGCTCGCCCGCGCCGCTCTCTCCGGCCACAAGAATTGGCAGCCGACATGGCGCGACGCAGCGCCCAAGGACCGCTATGACGTGGTGATCATCGGCGGCGGCGGCCATGGCCTCGCCACCGCCTGGTTCCTGGCCAGCGAGTTCGGCATCCGCAATGTCGCGGTGCTGGAAAAGGGCTGGATCGGCTCCGGCAATGCCGGTCGCAACACCACCATCATCCGCTCCAATTACGGCCTGCCCGGCAACACCGGCTTCTACGAATTATCGATGAAGCTCTGGGAGCGGATGGAGCAGGACCTCAACTACAACGCGATGGTCAGCCAGCGCGGCGTGCTCAACCTCTATCACTCCGACGCGCAGCGCGACGCTTTCGCCCGGCGCGGCAACACCATGCGCATCAACGGCATCGATGCGGAGCTGCTCGACCAGGCGGCGCTCAGGAAAATGCTGCCGTTCCTGAATTTCGACAATGCGCGCTTTCCCGTGCAGGGCGGCCTCTTGCAGCGGCGCGGCGGCACGGCGCGGCATGACGCCGTGGTGTGGGGCTACGCGCATGCGGCGAGCGCGCTCGGCGTCGACATCATCCAGAATTGCGAGGTCACCGGCTTCACGCGCGACGCCAACGGCAAGGTGACCGGCGTCGAGACGTCGCGCGGCAAGATCGGCGCCGGCAAGGTCGGCATGGCGGTGGCGGGCTCTTCGTCACGCGTGGCGGCCATGGCGGGGCTGCGGCTGCCTATCGAAAGCCATGTGCTGCAGGCCTTCGTCTCCGAAGCGATCAAGCCGCTGATCCCCGGGGTCATGACCTTCGGCGCCGGACACTTCTATGTCAGCCAGTCGGACAAGGGCGGGCTGGTCTTCGGCGGCGACATCGACGGCTACAATTCCTACGCCCAGCGCGGCAATCTGCCGGTGGTGGAGGATGTCTGCGAAGGCGGCATGGCGCTGATCCCGATGATCGGCCGCGTGCGGCTGCTGCGCCAGTGGGGCGGCATCATGGACATGTCGATGGACGGCTCGCCGATCATCGACAAGAGCCCGGTGGACGGCCTCTATATCAACGCCGGCTGGTGCTATGGCGGCTTCAAGGCGACGCCCGGCTCGGGCTTCGTCTTCGCCCATCTCATCGCCGGCAATCAATCGCACAAGGAAGCCGCGCTCTTCCGCCTCGACCGCTTCCAGCGCGGCGCCATGATCGATGAGAAGGGCCAGGGCGCCCAACCGAACCTCCATTAGGGATAGCGCATGATGTTCTCCAAAAACCGCTTCACACTTTTTGGCATCATGCTCTGAAGACCCAGCCATGCGCATAGTCTGTCCCTTCTGCGGCGAACGCGAACTCGGCGAGTTCACCTATCTCAGCGATGCCAAGCCGCAACGCCCGGCGGCCGATGCCGGCGAAGACGCGGTCTACGACTACGTCTATCTGCGCGACAATATCGCCGGCGTGATGAGTGAGCACTGGTACCATGGCGGCGGTTGCCGCGCGTGGCTGAAGGTGACGCGCAACACGCTCACGCATGAGATTTCGGCCGTCGAGCCGGCGGCAGGCGCAGGCGCCGCCAAGGCTGGTGCGTGATGCGCGGCGATCAGGCAAACCGGCTGAACAATGGCGGTCTCATCGACCGCTCGGCCGCGCTCAACTTCCGCTTCGACGGCAAGACGTTCTCGGGCTTCAAGGGTGACACGCTGGCTTCCGCGCTGGTTGCCAACGGCGTCAAGCTCGTCGGCCGCTCGTTCAAATACCATCGTCCGCGCGGCATCCTGACGGCGGGCTCGGAAGAACCCAACGCGCTGGTCGAGCTGCGCAGCGGCGCAAGGCGTGAGGCAAACACCAAGGCGACGACCGTCGAGCTCTATGAAGGGCTCGAAGCCGCCAGCCAGAACCGCTGGCCGTCGCTCAATTTCGACGTCATGTCGGTCAACCAGCTGTTCGCGCCGATCTTCGTCGCCGGCTTCTACTACAAAACCTTCATGTGGCCGGCGAAGTTCTGGGAAGCGATCTACGAGCCGGCGATCCGCCGCGCCGCAGGTCTCGGGCGCGCTGCCGGCGTTTCCGACCCCGATCACTATGACAAGGCCTGGGCCCATTGCGACGTGGTGATCGCTGGCTCCGGCCCGGCGGGCCTGGCGGCAGCCCTTGCCGCGGGCCGGAGCGGCGCGCGCGTCATCCTATGCGAGGAGGATTTCGTGCTCGGCGGCCGCCTGCTCGCCGATGGCGGCACCATCGACGATCTGCCGGCATCCGAATGGATCGCGCGCACGCTCGCCGAGCTCGCGGCCATGCCCGATGTGCGCATCATGACGCGCACGACGCTGTTCGGTGTCTATGACGGCGGCACCTATGGCGCGATCGAGCGCGTCAACGACCATCTGCCGGTGCCGCCGGAGCATCAGGTGCGCCAGCGGCTGTGGCGGATCGTGGCCAAGCGCTGCGTCGTCGCCGCCGGCGCGATCGAACGTCCGATCGTCTTTGCCGGCAACGACAGGCCGGGCGTGATGATGGCGTCGGCCATGCGCAGCTACATCAACCGCTACGCAGCCACGCCGGCGAGACGCATCGCGCTGTTCACCAACAATGAGGATGGCTGGCGCACAGCGGAAACGGCAATCGCGTCGGGTCTTCAAGTGGCCGCCGTGATCGACGCGCGGCCGGACATTTCGCCGACCCATCGCTCGTTGGCCAGCAAAGGCGGCTTTCCGGTACTGCACGGCGCTGTCGCCGGCGTCGACGGCGGCAAGGGCGGCGTGCGCAAGATATCCGTCTCGCTGACCGGCGGCGCCCGCGCCGAGGTCGAGGCCGACGGGCTTGCCGTCTCGGGCGGCTGGAACCCGGCAGTCGGCCTCACCTCCTACCATCGTGGCCGGCCGAAATGGCGCGACGACATTGCCGCCTTCGTGCCGGATGGCGAGCCGCCCGGGATGGTGGCGGCGGGCGCAGCCAACGGCGCCTTAGGACTTGGCGCCTGCCTGCGCGAAGGGTTTGACGCAGGTGCTGCCGCAGCACGCGACGCCGGCCGCAGCGGCAATATCGGATCGATGCCGGTCGCCGACGACGAGGCCTTTTCGATCACTCCCCTCTGGCACGTCGCCGGCAAGGGCAAGGCCTTTGTCGACCAGCAGCACGACGTCACAGCTTCCGACGTCGAGCTGGCGCAGCGCGAGGGGTTTGAATCCGTCGAGCATCTGAAGCGCTACACGACGCTCGGCATGGCGACCGACCAGGGCAAGACCTCGAATGTCGCCGGGCTCGCCATCATGGCCGCGGTCAGCGGCAAGTCGATCCCGGAGACGGGCACGACGATCTACCGCCCGCCTTACGTGCCGGTCGCCATCGGCGCCTTCGCCGGCCATCACCGCGACGAGAATTTCCATGCGACGCGGCTGACGCCATCGCATCACTGGGCGGCCGAACAGGGCGCCATCTTCGTCGACACCGGCCTGTGGAAGCGCGCGCAATGGTATCCGCGCGCCGGCGAGAAGGACTGGCTGGAATCTGTGACCCGCGAGGTCAAGGCGGTGCGCAGCGGCGTCGGCTTCTGCGATGTCTCGACGCTGGGCAAGATCGACGTGCACGGGCCCGATGCCGGCGCCTTCCTCGACCACGTCTACATCAATGCCTTCTCCAGCCTCGCCGTCGGCAAGGCGCGCTACGGGCTGATGCTGCGCGAGGACGGCATCGTCTATGACGACGGCACGACCTCGCGGCTCGCCGAGGACCATTACTTCCTCACCACCACGACGGCGAAGGCCGGACTGGTGATGCAGCACCTGGAATTCTGTCGGCAGGTGCTGTTCCCCGAACTCGACGTGCAACTGACCTCGGTCTCAGACCAGTGGGCGCAGTTCTCGATCGCCGGACCGAAGACTCGCAATCTCTTGAAAGAGATCGTGGATCCGGCCGAGGACCTGTCGAACGAAGGTTTTCCGTTCATGGGCGCGCGCGAGGTCAAGCTGCGCGGCGGCCTGAAGGCAAGGCTGTTCCGCATCTCCTTCTCCGGCGAGATGGCGTTCGAGATTTCGGTGCCGGCGCGCTATGGCGAAGCGCTGGTGCGCAATCTGATGATTGCCGGCAAGCCGTTCGGCGTAACGCCTTACGGCACCGAGGCGCTCGGCGTTATGCGCATCGAAAAAGGCCATGTCGCCGGGCCGGAGCTCAATGGCACCACCACCGCGGGCGATCTCGGCCTCGGCAAGATGATGTCGACCAAGAAGGATTTCATCGGCCGCGTCATGGCCGGCCGCGAGGCGCTGGTCGCGCCGAACCGGCAGGTGGTCGTCGGCATCAAGCCGACCGACAAGGCGCGCCGCCTGCGATCCGGCTCGCATATCATCCCGAAAGGTGAGACCCCCGGTCCCGACAACGACCAGGGCTATGTCACCTCGGTCTGCTTCTCGCCGGTGCTCGACCAGTGGATCGGGCTCGGCCTCGTCGAGCGCGGCCGCGAGCGCATCGGCGAGATCGTGCGCGCGCATGATCCGCTGCGCGGCGAGGACTACGATGTCGAGCTTTGCAATTCCGTCTTCTACGATCCGGATGGAGGGCGCCAGCGTGGCTGATTTTTCCTGGGACATCCGCAGCCCGCTCGACCGTGCGCTGGTCGCCGGCCCTTATGGCGCGCAGGGCGACGCCGGCGTGGCGCTGACCGAGATCCGCGATTTCGATCTCGTGCAGGTGATGGCGCGGCGTGGCAAGGCCGGCGAAATGGTGAAGGTCGCGCAGGCGCGCTTCGGCATCGCCGTGCCGGAAACGCCTAAGGCGGTGGATGCGGCCGACGCGGCGCTGATCTGGTCGGGGCCGGACCAATTCCTGGTGCTGTCCAAAGGCGGCAGGCATTCGATTGAGGCGCTTGGCTCTGTCTTTGCCGGTTCGGCTTCGCTGTCCGACCAGTCGCATGCGCGGGTGCTGATCAGCATATCCGGAGAGAAGGCGCGCACGATGCTCGCCAAACTGTCGTCGATCGACCTGCATCCCGATGTGTTTGCTGTGGGTGTCGCGGCGGCCACGTCGATGGATCACACCAGCGTGACACTCTGGCGCGGCAAGGATTGGGCGGATGGGCAGGCGGTGTTCAATCTTCTGGTGTTCGCGACTTTCGCCGAGAGCCTGTGGCATACGATTCTGGACTCGGCCGCGGAGTATGGCGTGACAATTACCCATTCCGAGGAGTTGGCGTAGCGGTGCGCAGGCTCCCCTTCTCCCCTTGTGGAAGAAGGTGGATCGGTGCGCAGCGCCGAGATGGATGAGGGGTGTTCCAGCGGAGTGAGACGTTGGCATTCCCTGGAGCACCCCTCATCCGTCGCCTTCAGCGACAACCTTTCCCGCAAGGGGAGAAGGGGGAGCTGGTGCTTGCCAAACGCATTCCCGCTGCTATTCTCTCGACGAAAATAATTTTACACACAGGCAAACTTGTTTCTCGCTCGGAGGAGGGTTTGAGATGAGCCAGTCGCCCTACCCCGCCGTGCTGTCCGGACCGCCGCGTCCAAGCCTGATCCTGCGGCCGGGCCAGATCAGCCTGCCGCCGGGCGTGGAACGCTACACCGTGCAGGGCAATGGCGCGGTGCTGATCGATGTCGAGGCGGGCGACAGCGTCAGCGTCACCAATGTCGAGGGCGGCCAGCCTTGCGAGCTGCTGGCCTGGGACAAATCAGGCGCGACGGATCCCGGCATTTTCGGCGAACGGTCGAACAGCAATGCCGCCGGCATCAGGACGCTGCTCGCCGAAGGCGACGACAGCCTTGCGGCGCTGCGTCTCAGCCTCGCGCGCCGCAATGTGCAGCTCGACCAGCCGAAGGCCGTGCGCGTGTTCGGGGGCGCTACGCCCGCCGGCACCGAGCAGAGCTTTGCCATTCAGCGCGACGGCGCGCTGCTGATCGCCGCGCCAGGCGGGCCGATGCTGGTTGACGGCCACAACACCGCGACGCCGCTGACTGTTCTGGTGCGCCGCGCCACGATCCGCCTGAAGACGAGGTCGCAGCTTCCCGATCCGCTTGCCGATCCGGTGCTTGATCTTCGGGTGAAGTCGGCGACCGCCGAGGCCTATTTCGTCAAGGCCGGCGATTATCTGCAGATCATCGATGTCGATGGCCGGCAATGCACCGACTTCCAGTGTTTTTCCGCGCGCAAGCTGGACAAGGGCCGCGACCTGCCGCTCGACGTGACGACGACCCGTACGCTGATGGGTTCGGCCTATCCGATGCCTGGCCTGCATTCGAAATATTACGACCAGGACATGGAGCCGCTGGTCGAGGTGGTGCAGGACACGTGTGGCCGGCACGACGCCTTCGCGCTTGCCTGCGCCGCCAAATATTACGACGACATCGGCTATCCCGGACACACCAACTGCTCGGAGAATTTCAACAAGGCGCTGTCGGACAAGGCGGTAAATCCCCGCGCGGGCTGGATGGCGATCAACTTCTTCTTCAACACGGCCATCGACGCGCACGGCGTGATGGTGTCGGACGAGCCGTGGTCGCGACCCGGCGACTATGTGCTCTTGAGAGCCCTGACCGATATCGTCTGTGTGTCCTCGGCCTGCCCGGACGACACCACGCCCGCCAATGGCTGGGATCTCACCGACATCCATGTGCGGACCTATTCCGGCCAGCGCAAATTCTCGCGAGCGATCGCCAGACGCATGAAGCCCGACTCGGAACCGAAAATGACCCGCGAGACAGCCTTTCATTCGAGCTTTGCCAAGCACACGCGCGACTTCGTCGAATATCGCGGCTATTGGCTCGCCAATTCCTTCGCCAAGGAAGGCCCCCTCGCCGAATACTGGGCCTGCCGGCAGGCCGCCGTGATCATGGACCTGTCGCCGCTGCGCAAATTCGAGGTCACCGGGCCGGATGCCGAAGCGCTGCTGCAATACACACTGACCCGAGACGTCAAGAAGCTCGGCGTCGGCCAGGTCGTCTATACGGCGATGTGCTACGAGCATGGTGGCATGATCGACGACGGCACGTTGCTCAGACTCGGCAAGGATAATTTCCGCTGGGTCGGCGGCGACGATCTTTCCGGCGAATGGCTGCGCGAGACCGCGAAAAAACTGGGCCTCAATGTGCTGGTGCGCTCCTCCACCGACCAGATGCACAACATCGCGGTGCAAGGGCCGAAGAGCCGCGACATATTGAAGGAAGTGGTCTGGACCTCGCCGGTGCAGCCCTCGATCGGCGAGCTCGAATGGTTCCGCTTCGCCGTCGCCCGCATCGGCGGCGGCAACGGCGTGCCCGTCGTCGTCTCGCGCACCGGCTATACCGGCGAGCTCGGTTACGAGATCTGGTGCCATCCGCGCGACGCTGAAAAAGTGTTCGACGCCGTCTGGGAGGCCGGCCAGCCGCACGGGCTGAAGCCGATGGGCCTGCAGGCGCTCGATATGGTGCGCATCGAGGCGGGACTGATCTTCGCCGGTTACGAATTCTCCGACCAGACCGATCCTTTCGAGGCCGGCATTGGCTTCACCGTACCGCTCAAGACCAAGGCCGACGACTTCATCGGCCGCGACGCGCTGATCCGGCGCAAGGAGCATCCGCAACACAAGCTCGTCGGCCTCGACATCGATGCCAATGTCGCCGTCGGCCACGGCGACTGCGTCCATGTCGGCCGCGCCCAGATCGGCGTCGTCACCTCCGGCATGCGTTCGCCGGTGCTCGGCAAGAATATCGCGCTGGCACGGCTCGACGTCACTCACGCCGAGATCGGCACGGAGGTAGAGATCGGCAAGCTCGATGGCCACGCCAAGCGGCTACCGGCGCGTGTCGTGGCCTTCGCCCATTACGATCCGCAGAAGACCAAGCCACGTTCCTGATAGCGGCAACCCCTGCCTTCTCCCCTTGTTCCAGGGAACGCCAACGTCTCACTCCGCTGTAACATCCCTCATCCGTCGCCTTCGGGCCACAAGGGGAGAAGGGAAGAGCATGTTTCGCAAGCGGGGTGTGCATGACATTCACAAAACGCTTGACGCGAAAGCGCGCCGGATCAATCTTCACTGTTAAGAAAAAAATACGACTGAGTGGAAACTCGACAGTCGCTCGATGATTTGCCGGGGAGCAAGCTTCGCCAGAGCCGAAGCGTCGCCGGCGGGGAACAGAAAAAGGGGAAGACACAAGATATGAGCACGATAAGCACGGCCCTCGAGCAGCCTGCAGAAAGCAAGCTGCTCAGGCACATCGACTGGCGTGGCGCCTTCTGGGTGGCAAGCGGCGTCCCAGCGCTGGTCCTGTTCTCGATCGGCGGCATTGCCGGCACGACCGGGAAGCTCGCCTTCCTGATCTGGACGGTGTCCATGATCATGGGCTTCCTGCAATCCTTCACCTATGCCGAGATCGCTGGCCTGTTCCCGAACAAATCGGGCGGCGCTTCGATCTACGGCGCCACGGCCTGGTTGCGCTATTCGAAATTCATCGCGCCGCTGTCGGTGTGGTGCAACTGGTTCGCCTGGTCGCCGGTGCTATCGCTCGGCTGCTCGATCGCCGCCGCCTACATCCTCAACGCACTGGCGCCGATCCCGGTGTTCAGCGAGACCTCGCCGGAAGTCGTGGCCTACATAGCGGCGCATGCGGGGACGGCGCCCGCCGATGCGATCACCGCGGTGACTGCCGCGGCGACACCGGCGATCCGCACCTGGACGCTGTGGGACCACACGCTCGGCCCGGTCTCGTTCACGCTTAACGCCACCTTCTTCATCGGCGCGGTGCTGATGCTGATCATCTTCGCGATCCAGCATCGTGGCATCCTCGGCACCGCCAACGTGCAGAAATATATCGGCCTGCTCGTCATCATCCCGATGCTGATCGTCGGCATCGTGCCGATCTTCACCGGCCAGATCGACTGGGCGAATTTCTTGCCGCTGGTGCCGCTGGCAGCCGCCTATGCGCCTGATCCGGGCTCCTGGAACATCGCCGGCTGGACGCTGGCGCTTGGCGGCATGTTCATCGCCGCATGGTCGACTTACGGCTTCGAAACCGCGGTCTGCTACACGTCGGAATTCAAGAACCCCGGCACCGATACTTTCAAGGCGATCTTCTACTCCGGCCTGCTCTGCATGCTCCTGTTCATCCTGGTGCCCTTCACCTTCCAGGGCGTGCTCGGCCTGAACGGCATGCTGGCGACGCCGATCGTCGACGGCTCGGGCGTTGCCGACGCGCTGGCCGGCATGGTCGGCGGCGGCAAGCTGATCCACAGCCTGCTGGTCATGCTGATGATCCTGGCGCTGGTGCTCTGCATCATGACGGCGATGGCCGGCTCCTCGCGCACGCTCTATCAGGGTTCGGTCGACGGCTGGCTGCCGCGCTATCTCAGCCACGTAAACGAGCATGGCGCGCCGACGCGGGCCATGTGGACCGACCTCTGCTTCAACCTGATCGTGCTGGCGATCGCCTCTGCAGACGCGACGAGCTTCTTCTTCATCCTCGCCGTGTCGAACTGCGGTTACATCATCTTCAACTTCCTCAATCTCAATGCCGGCTGGATCCATCGCATCGACAACGGCCACATCAATCGTCCCTGGAAGGCGCCGACCTGGCTGCTCGGCATCGGCGCGATCTTCGCCTATGTCAACGCGATCTTCATGGGCGCCGGCGCCAAGGTGTGGAACCCGTTGGCGCTGTGGGCCGGCCTGATCACCGCTGCCTTGATCATCCCGGTGTTCTGCTTCCGCCACTACATTCAGGACAAAGGTAAGTTCCCCGAACACATGCTGGCCGACCTCGGCATGGCGGGGGCCGACCTCTCGGTCAAGAAGGCGGGCATGCTGCCTTATCTGACGCTGATCGCCGGCGTGGCGGTGATGCTGATCGCCAACTGGGTGTTCGTCATCTGACACGGCAACCTGAAAACAGACGGGCGCGCTTCGGCGCGCCCGTTCGTTTTTTGCGATCCCGTCAGCCGGCCTTGCGGACAACTTCATTTTCGAAGAACCGGTTCGGCGGCCGCTTCAAGCCGAGACTCTCGCGCAGCGTCGATCCTTCATATTCGCGTCTGAATATCCCGCGCCGCTGCAGCTCGGGCACCACCTTCTCAGCGAAATCATCCAGGCCTGCGGGAAGGTAGGGAAACATGATGTTGAAGCCGTCGGAGCCTTCGCCGACGAGCCATTCTTCCATCTCGTCGCCGATGGTCGCGGGCGTGCCGACAAAGGCGAGGCCGGAATAGCCGCCAAGCCGCTGGGCCAACTGGCGCACAGTGAGGTTTTCCTTGCTCGCTAATTCTATGACGCGTTCGCGGCTGCTCTTCGAAGCATTGGTCTCCAGAATGTCCGGCAACGGCCCGTCCGGATCGAAACCCGACGCGTCGTGGCCGAGCGCGATCGACAGCGAGGCGATGCCGCTCTCGTAATAGACAAGGCTGTCTAGCTTCGCCCGTTTGGCCCGCGCTTCCTCGACGCTGTCGCCGACGATGACGAAGGCGCCGGGCAGGATCTTGATGTCGTCGCGCGTGCGGCCAAGTTTCTGTGCCCGGCCCTTGACGTCGGCAAAGAAGCGCTGGCCGGATGCCAGATCAGGCGGCGCCGCGAATATCACTTCAGCCGTCTCGGCGGCCAGCTGCCGTCCTGTCTCGGACGCGCCGGCCTGGACAATGACCGGCCAGCCCTGCACCGGCCGGGCGATGTTAAGCGGCCCGCGCACCGCCAGATGCTCGCCTTTGTGATCGAGCACATGCAGCCGCGACGGGTCGAAATAGAGGCCGCTTTCGGCATCACGGATGAAGGCATCGTCGGCAAAGCTGTCCCACAGGCCGGTGACCACATCGTAGAACTCGCGCGCCCGGTGGTAGCGCTCGTCATGCTCGACATGTTCGTCGAGGCCGAAATTCAGCGCGGCGTCCGGGTTGGAGGTGGTCACGATGTTCCAGCCGGCGCGGCCGCCGCTGATATGGTCGAGCGAGGCGAAGCGCCGCGCGATGTGATAGGGCGCGTCGAAGGTCGTCGATGCGGTCGCGACTAGGCCGATGTGATCGGTGACGGCGGCGAGCGCCGACAGCAGCGTGAACGGCTCGAAGGAGGTCACCGTATGGCTGCGCCGCAGCGCCTCGATCGGCATGTTGAGCACGGCCAGATGATCGGCCATGAAGAAAGCGTCGAACTTCGCCGCCTCGAGCGTCTGCGCGAAACGTTTCAGATGCGCGAAGTTGAAATTGGCGTCCGGGTAGGCGCCTGGATAGCGCCAGGCGCCGGTGTGGAGACTGACGGGGCGCATGAAGGCGCCGAGCCGCAATTGCCGTTTTTGTGACATGGGAATAATCCAGCGATGACGAGCGTTGCCGCTCCGATATCGGTGCAGGATCGGCCTGCATCGCGCCGCTGAAAAGGAGTTCTGTTTTGCGGAAGCGTTCCCGCGGAGCATTTTTTTGGCCCGACGCGCGGAGCCTGGATATAGATCATCCGCCACCGGCTCGCACCGATGGCGGATGATCCGAGGTCGCCACCTTTAACTTATTCCGCAGCCAAGGCCAGCTGCGGTCTTTCGATGCCTTCGACGTTCTCCGGCTCGGGCGCCTGCTCGTCGGTCTTGGCCTTCTTCGGCGCGCGGCCGAAGAACAGGGCGTAGCCGGCCGGCAGCACCAGAATGGTGAGCACCGTAGCGACGAGGATGCCGCCCATCATGGCGTAGGCGAGCGGTCCCCAGAAGACGGCGCGCGAGATCGGGATCAGCGCCAGCACGGCGGTGAGCGCCGTCAGCATGATCGGCCGGAAACGGCGGACGGCCGCGCCGACGATCGCTTCCGATCGCTCCATGCCGGCGGCTATATCCTGGTCGATCTGGTCGACCAGGATGATCGAGTTGCGCATGATGATGCCGAGCAGCGCGATGACGCCGAGGATGGCGACGAAGCCGAACGGCGCGCCGCTGATCAAGAGCGCCGCGGCGGCACCGATGATGCCGAGCGGGCCGGTGGCCAGCACCAGCATCGACTTGCCGAAATGCTGCAGCTGGACCATCAGCAGCACGACGATGACGGCGAGCATGATCGGCGCCTTGGCCGCGATCGAGGCCTGGCTTTCGGCCGAATCCTCGGCGCCGCCCTGGATCTCGACCTTGTAACCGGGGGCGAGGCCGGCGCGCAGGTCCTTCATGTCGTTATACATCTTGGTCACGACGTCATTCGACTGCACGCCGTCCGGCAGCGTGGCGCGCACGCTGATTGTCGGCAGGCGGTCGCGCCGCCATTCGACGCCCTGCTCCATGACCGGCACGACCTTGGCCACCTGCGAGAGCGGCACCGAGCCACCGAAATCGGTCGGGATATAGACCGAGTCGACTGAGGAGAGCAGGTGGCGGGTCGCCTCCGGCTCGCGGGCGACGATCGAGACCGTCTCCTCGCCGTCGCGGAAGTCGTCGAGGGATGCGCCAGACATGGTGGCCTGCAGCATCTGGCGGATGCGTTGCGAGGTGACGCCGAGCGCGCGGGCGCGATCCTGGTCGATCACCAGCTTCATCGCCGGCACCGGTTCCAGCCAGTCGTCATGGACGGCGCCGAGTAGCGGATTGGCCTGGAACCTCGCCTTCACCTCGTCGGCGATGCGGCGCACCTCCTTGCGGTCCGGACCCATGACGCGCATCTGCACCGGCCAGCCTGTCGGCGGACCGAGGAAGAGACGGTCGACCTTGCCGCGGATCGAGGGGAAGTCCTGCGCCAGGATCTTGCGCATCTTGACGATCAACCGCTCGCGCGCCGGCTCGTCCTTGGCCATCACCAGGAGCTGGGCGAAGTTGGAATTGCGCAGCTGCTGGTCGAGCGGCAGGAAGAAGCGCGGCGCGCCCTCGCCGATATAGGTGGCGATGAAGCGCTTGTCGGGATCGTCCATCATCTTGGCTTCCAGCGCCTTTGCCTGGTTCTCGACCTCCTTGATCGAGGTGCCTTCCGGCAGCCACAGGTCGACCAGGATTTCCGGGCGCGAGGATTGCGGGAAGAAGTTCTGCGGGATGAACTGGAAGGCCCAGAGGCTGGTGGCGAAGGTGACCAGCGTCATCACCAGAACGATGATGCGGTGGCGCACGGCCCAGGCGACCGTCGCGCGCAGCCGGCGGTAGAAGCGCGTGTCGAAGACATCGTGGTGAGTGCCGGCATGCTTGCGCTGCTTCAGGATCATATAGCCCAGCCACGGCGTGAAATAGACCGCGACGAACCACGACACGATCAATGCGATGCCGACGACATAGAAGAGCGTGCGCACATATTCGCCGGCGGTCGACGCGGCGAAGCCGACGGGGATGAAGCCAGCCGTGGTGATCAGCGTGCCGGTCAGCATCGGGAAAGCCGTCGAGGTATAGGCGAAGCTCGCCGCCTCGATCTTGACCAGCCCCTCCTCCAGCTTTCGCTCCATCATCTCGACGACGATCATGGCGTCGTCGACCAGAAGACCGAGCGCAATGATGAGCGCGCCGAGCGAGATGCGCTGCAGGTCAATGCCGATCTCATACATGATGGCGAAGGTGGCGGCGAGCACGAGCGGAATGGCGATGGCGATCACCAGGCCCGAGCGCCAACCGATCGACAGCAGCGAGACTGCAAGCACGATGAGCAGCGCTTCGCCGAGCGCCTCCATGAACTCGTTTACGGCATCCTTCACGACCTCCGGCTGGTCGGAGATCTGGTCGACCGAAACGCCGTAGGGCAGTCCGGCCTCGAAGCGCTGGTAGGTCGCCTCGACGTCCTTGCCGACATCCCTGACATTGAAGCCCTTGGCCATGACGACGCCGACCTGGACGCTCTCATGGCCGTTGAAGCGGTATTTGCGCTCGTAAGGATCCTCGAGGCCGGAAGAGACGGTGGCGATGTCGCCGAGGCGCGTCACCTGGTTGCCTGAGCGCAGCCTCAGCTCGCGGATATCGGCGGCCTTGGTGACGTCGCCCTCGACCGAGATGCGCACTGAGCGCAGGCCGGTGTCGACCGAGCCCGCCGGATCGACGGCGTTCTGCCCCTTCACGGCGTTCTGCAGGTCAAGGATGGTCAGGCCGCGCTCGGCGAGCGCCTTTGACGAGACGTCGATATAGATCTTCTCGGGCTGGTCACCGATGATGACGGCCTTTTCGACGCCCGGCGTCGTCAACAGCATGTCGCGCGCCTGGATGGCGAATTTCTTCAGCTCCGGATAGGTGAAACCGTCGCCGCTGATCGAATGCAGCGTGATGAAAGTGTCGCCGAACTCGTCATTGAAATAGGGACCGAGCAGGCCTTGCGGCAATTCGTTGGAAATGTCGCCCACCTTCTTGCGCACCTGATAAAAGGCGTCCTTGACCTCTTCGGCATTGGTGTCGCCCTTGACCTGCAGCGTGATGATGGCGCTGCCGGCGCGGGTGTAGGAGCGCACGAAATCCAGATGCGGCGTCTCCTGCAGCTTGCGCTCGATCTTGTTGACGACCTGGTCCTCCATGTCCTGGATCGAGGCGCCCGGCCAGATCGCCTGCACGACCATGACGCGGAAGGTGAAGTCGGGGTCTTCCTTCTGGCCCATGCGCATCAAGCCGAGCACGCCGGCCAGGATGATCAACCCGAACAGGAAGCGCGCGATGCTCGGATGTCCGATCGCCCAACGCGAAAGATTGAAGGGCCGCTTTTCAGTGCTGCTGTCGCTGGTGGTCATGGCACACGTCCAGTCCAATTGATCGGCAAGGCATGCATGGCATGCCGCCCATGAATTTCTCGCTCGGGCTTCCGGGCGGCGAGACCCCTCAAGCGGAGAGAGACTCGCAAATCGCGCTGGACACGGCACTGCTGCGGGGGAGCCAACATGCCGGCATCTCACGATCGGGCGTCCGCCGCCCGGAACCCATGCCTCCCCCGGCTCGCGGCTCTACGCAGCGAGAGCGGGAAAGGCGTCTGTTGCGCCTGACTTCAGGTCTTAGTTTGATGCATGTCGTTGTCCCAAAACCGCTTCGCACTTTTGGGCGACAAGCATCAGTGCAGGCTGCCAGTCGTTGCGACGTCGTCCTCCGCCGAGGGGGATTGCTGGGGGTCGCCAGAAAGCTTGACCTTCAGATTGTCGGTCATGAACTGGGTGCCGGCCGCGACTACGACGTCGCCCTGTTTCAGGCCGTCGGCAACGGCAACGCCGTCGACTGTGAAATTGGCCACCTTGATCGGGCGCGGATGCACCGTGTCGGAAGCGCGATCGACCGCCCAGACGATCTGCTTGCCGTCCTTCTCAGCCATCGCCGTCAGCGGGATCGAGACGAGCTGCGTCTTGCTGCCGACGGTCGCCTGGACATTGGCGGTCATGCCAAGCAACACGCGCGGGTCGTTGGGCAGCGAGACCCGGATCGCGAAGGTGCGCGACTGCGGATCGGCGCTGCCGGCGACCTCGCGGACCTTGCCGTCAAGCGTCAGCCCTTCCTCCGACCAGAAGCTCGCCTTGACCTCCTTGCCGGGCTTGAAGCCGGCGATGTCCGTCTCCGGCACCGCGATCGACACTTCCTTCTCGCCGTCGACCGCGACGGTCATGACCGGCGTGCCGGCGGCGACCACCTGGCCGACATCGGCGGAGATGGCGGTGACGATGCCGTTCTTGCTGGCCTTCAGATCGGCGTATTGAACCTGGTTCTGCGCCTGGGCCAACGCCGAGCGGGCGGCGTCGCGGGTTGCCACCGCCTGGTCGTAGGTCAGCCGCGCCTGGTCGAGCTGCGACTTCGGCGCGAAATTCTTGGCATAGAGTTGCTCGGCGCGCTTCCTGGCGAGGTCGACTGTCTCGACCTGGCGCTCGGCGGCGTCGAGGCTGGCCGTAGCGCTCTTGACCGACAGCTCGTAATCGGCAGGATCGACGCGGGCGAGCACATCGCCCCCATTCACGTGCTGGCCGATATCGACCAGACGCTCAGTGACCTTGCCGGCGATACGGAAGCCGAGATTCATCTCGGTGCGGGCGCGCACCGAGCCGGAATAATCGAGCTGACGGGTGGTCTGAGCCTCGCCGATTTCGACCACTTTCACCGGCCGGAGGACTTCCTGGACGACCTTGGCCTTTTCCTGGCTGCAGCCGGCAAGGCCGAGCACTGCTGCGATGACGGCGGCGGTTGGGAGGCCTGCGGCCGGCAGTCTTCGGAGGATGGAACTGGGGAGGATGGAACTGGACAAAGACACGTTAGCACTCCCGAACTGGAGATGATTTATCGACCGCACCTGGCGGACGGCTTCTATTTCAAGGCTCTGATGGCGTAGTCGATAAGTTCGTCGGGCATTGCCCGGTTGGTCTTGGCAAGGCACTGCGCCACCATTTGCGGGTGACACAGAATGACGGTCGCGGCGCCGAAGCAGCGCGAGGCCGTCTCCGGGTCCTGCTCCCTGAACTCCCCGGCCTCGATGCCCTCGCGGATCACCTCGGCGTATAGGTCGTGGATGCTGTTGACATGCTTGTCGATGACGGACCAATCGCGCTCCAGCGCGACGATGACCATCTCATGCACCTTCTGCTCGTCGAGCATGGTCTCGAGCGTCATCTTGTACTGGGCATGGATGTAGCGGCGCAGCCGCTCCTCGGCGCTGACCGGGAGATGCATGATCTCGTAGGCCATCTTGTAGCTGGCGCCGAGCATGCGGCCGCACACGGCCTGGTGGATTTCCACCTTGGAGGCAAAGAAGCGGTAGATATTGGCCGGCGACATGCCGAGCTCGCGGGCGATGTCGGCGACATTGGTCTTGCCGTAGCCGTAGTGACGGAACAGCCGCTCGGCGCAATCGAGAATGCGGGTCACATTCTCCTGTCTGGCGGGGTCTGCCACGATGTTGGCGGCTTCGGACATGACGCTTTCGTTTGATGAGTGACGAATTTCAATTTTCGTCAGTCGTAAAACGAAAGCAGCGCGGAGTCAACGCGAAATCGACGTACGCGTATAATTTGGTGACAGATGGTGACAGTTGCGAGGATCTGCGGTGTGATGAGAAAGAGAATATTCTTAAGCGCAGCGATCCTTCGCACCCCTCTCTGTCCTGCCGGACATCTCCCCCGCAAGGGGGGAGATTGGCGGCTTCAGCGGCGGCGCTTCACCGTGCGACGTTGGTGGTTGGCGAAAGCGGTGACGAGATTGATCTCGCCCCTTGCGGGGGAGATGGCCGGCAGGCCAGAGAGGGGTGGGCGGGAACTCGGCCTCGCCCATTTGAGGCTCACGCCCCCTTAGCCATTTCCCGCAACCTGAACTTCTGGATCTTCCCTGTCGAGGTCTTCGGGATTTCGGCGAACAGCACCGCCTTCGGCACCTTGAAGCGGGCGAGCAGCCCTCGGCAGTGCTCGATGATCTCGGCCTCGGTCGCGGTCTTGCCGGGCTTCAGCTCGACATAGGCGACCGGCACCTCGCCCCATTTCTCGTCGGCGCGGGCAACCACACCGCAGGATGCAACCGAGGGATGCTTGTAGAGCGCGTCCTCGACTTCGATGGAGGAGATGTTCTCGCCGCCCGAGATGATGATGTCCTTAGAGCGGTCCTTGAGCTGGATGTAGCCGTCGGGATGCATGACGCCGAGATCGCCCGAATGGAACCAGCCGCCGGCGAAGGCTTCGTCGGTGGCCTTCCTGTTCTTCAGATAGCCCTTCATGACGATGTTGCCGCGGAACATAACCTCGCCGATGGTTTCGCCGTCGGCCGGGGTTTCCACCATGGTCTCCGGGTTCATCACCGTGAGGCCCTCGAGCGCGGCATAGCGCACGCCCTGGCGCGCCTTCTTCGCCGTTCTCGGTCCCTTCTCCAGCGCGTCCCACTCATTGTGCCATTCGTTGACGACGGCCGGGCCGTAGGTTTCGGTCAAGCCGTAGAGATGGGTGACGGCGAAGCCGGCATCGGCCATGCCGGAAAGCACGGCCTGCGGCGGGGGTGCTGCGGCGGTGTTGAAGGTGACGGTCTGCGCGAACTGGCGCTTGTCCTCATCCTTCGCGTTGATCAGCACCGACATGACGATCGGCGCGCCGCACAGATGGGTGACGCCATGATCGGCGATCGCGTCATATATCGGCTTTGCCCGCACCCAGCGCAGGCAGACATGGGTGCCGGCCTGCACGGCCAAGGTCCAGGGGAAGCACCAGCCGTTGCAATGGAACATCGGCAGCGTCCAGAGATAGACCGCGTGCTTGGCCATGCCGGCATGGATGGTGTTGGTGTAGGCCATAAGCGCCGCGCCGCGGTGGTGATAGACGACGCCTTTCGGATTACCGGTCGTGCCGGAGGTGTAGTTGAGCGAGATGGCGTCCCATTCGTCGTCGGGCATCGACCAGGCAAAAGCCTCATCGCCGCCGGTGAGAAAATCTTCGTAGTCGAGCGTGCCGATCCGCTCGCCCTTCGGATAGGGAGCGTCGAGGGCATAGTCCGGATCGTCATAGTCGATGACCAATGGCCTGGCCTTGGCCAAGGCCATCGCCTCCTTGACGACGCCCGAGAACTCGCGGTCGACGATCAGCACCTTTGTGTCGGCGTGGTCGAGCTGGAAAGCGATGACGGCGGCGTCCAGGCGCGTATTCAGCGAGTGCAGCACCGCCTTCACCATCGGCACGCCGAAATGCGCTTCCAGCATCGGCGGCGTGTTCGACAACATCACCGTCACCGTATCGCCCTTGCCGATGCCACGTTTCGCAAGCGCCGAAGCGAGCTTCAGCGAGCGGCGCCAGAACTCGCGATAGGTGATGCGCTGGCTGCCATGAATGATGGCGATGTGGTCGGGGTAGGTCTTGGCCGCGCGCTCAAGATAGGTGAGCGGCGTCAGCGGTTGGTGGTTGGCGGCGTTCCTGTCGAGATCCTGTTCGTAGGGATTGGCCATCCCGTTCTCCCCGATGTTCTTTTCGAGCTTTCTAACCTTAGGCCCGCCGTCACGCTATCCCCCCTTCCGCGGCTGAAAATGCTATGCTGCGCCGGCTTGGTAGAATGGCGATCCGGATTGAGCCGCGCGGCGAGGTGATTGCGCCTCGCGCAAGCAAATTTGACTTTTGTCGAGAGCCGTGACTAATGTCAGCCGAGGAGGCGGCATGGCGATCAGACCGGCAGAACAGCTCATCCACAAGGCCGCCTGGCTTTACTATGCGCACGGCCTTCGCCAGGACGAGGTGGCGAACCAGCTCAACATTTCACGCGCCTCGGTCGCCATGTATCTGCGCAAGGCGCGCGAGACCGGCATCGTCAACATCTCGACCTCGACGCAGCTCTTCACCGACGACGTCATGGCGCGGCGACTGGAGGATGCCTTCGGCCTGGACGCCGTCTGGATTGCGCCGGAAAATGCCTATCTCGCCGATCCCTCGACCGATATCGCCGTGCTGGCGGGAAGCGTCTTTCTCGAGCTGGTGAAGAAGGGTGACCGCATCGGCGTCGCCTGGGGCCGCACCGTCTATACCATCGCCGACATCATGTCCTTTGCCGACCTGCAGGACGTCACCGTGGTGCAGCTCTGCGGCAATCTCGGCGCGCCCTATTCCTATCGGCCCGACCAGTGCACGATGGAGATCGCGCGGAGGCTCAACGCCAAGGGACTGAACTTCTACGCGCCGCTGGTGCTGTCGACGGAAGAGCTGGCGAAGAGCCTGCGCGCCGAGCCGGTGATCCGCGATCAGCTGGGCGGCATCGCCGCTTGCGATCTGGCGCTCTATTCCGTCGGCGCGGTCGATGCCGACAGCCATCTGGTGAAATGCGGCGCGCTATCGCCGGCCGAGATGGAAGCGCTGCGCAGCCAGGGTGCGGCCGGCGTCATCGCCGGGCAGATCATCGACGCCAGGGGCGAGGTTCTCGACTGCAGCTACAACCGGCGCGTCATCTCCGCCGAGCTCGCCTCGCTGCGCGCGATCGAGAAGCGGCTGATGGTGGTGCAGGAAGACACCAAGTTCGAGCCGCTGCTTTCGGCCATCGCCGGCGAGCTCTGCACGCATCTGGTGATCGGCGCCCATATGGCCGAGCGCCTGCTGCAGCACGCCGGTGCGGCAACCAAAAAGGCCTCTTAGAAATCCTCTCGCCGCTTCTGTCATAAAGGCGTCGCGGCTTTCTGTTCATGAGCAAAAAGACGAGTATCGGACGGATCGACATGAAGAACCTTTGGAATGACGCCGACGCGGAAAAGATGGTTGCCGACTATGCCAAGAAGGGGGTCGGCCGCGACCTTGCGCTGCGCGTCTATACGACCCGCCTGCTCGGTGGCGAGCCGCGTCTGGTGCTGCATGGCGGCGGCAACACCTCCTGCAAGACCAAAGCCACCGATCTCGTCGGCGACGAATGGGACGTGCTCTGCGTCAAGGGCAGCGGCTGGGACATGGCGGTCGTCGAGCCGCAAGGCCTGCCGGCGGTGAAGATGGGCGCGCTGCTCAAGGCGCGCTCTCTGGACAAGCTCTCCGACGAGGACATGGTGGCGCTGCAGCGCTCCAACCTTATCGATCCCTCCTCGCCCAACCCCTCTGTCGAAACGCTGCTGCATGCCTTCCTGCCGCATAAGTTTGTCGACCACACGCATTCGACGGCGATCCTCGCCATCGTCGACCAGGAAGACAGCAAAGCGCTGATCAAGACCGTGTTCGGCGACAGCCTAGGCTACGTGCCTTACATCAAGCCGGGCTTCGACCTCGCCAAGGTCGCGGCGGAAGTCTTCGACACCGACCGAAAAGTCGAGGGCCTCATCCTCGACAAGCACGGCATCTTCACCTTCGGCGACGATGCCAAGCAGGCCTATGACCGCATGATCCACTATGTGACCATGGCCGAGGACTATGTCGCCAGAAACGGCAAGCCGCAGGCGGCCAAGGCAGCGCTGCCGGCAAAGCTCGCGAAGCCCAGCGACATCGCGCCGACGCTGCGCGGCGCCGTGGCCGTGGCGCGCGGCGAAGGCCGCTTCGACCGCATGATCAGCGACTTCCGCACCTCGGACGCGATCGTCGACTTCATCAATTCCGCCAAGATCGCCGAGTTGGCCGGGCGCGGCGTGTCGACGCCGGACCTGTCGATCCGCATTAAGACCGGACCGATGGCGGTACCGGCGCCAGACGCCGACAAGCTCGACGATTACAAGGCTGCCGTCCGCAGCCATGTCGATGCCTTCGTCAAGGACTACACCGCCTATTTCGAGACCAATGACGCGCTGGACGACGTCAAGCGCACCATGCTCGACCCGATGCCGCGCCTGACGCTGGTGCCGGGCCTCGGCATGTTCGGCCATGGCCGCACGCTGAAGGACGCGAAGATCGCGTCGGATGTCGGCGAGATGTGGATCGAGGCGGTGCGCGGCGCGGAAGCGATCGGCAAATTCCATCCGCTCTCCAAGGCCGATCTCTTCCCGCTCGAATACTGGTCTCTCGAGCAGGCCAAGCTCGCCTCCAACAAGCCGAAGCCGCTGACCGGCCAGGTCGTGCTGGTCACCGGCGGCGCCGGCGCCATCGGGGCCGCCACGGCAAAACTGTTCGCGGCCAACGGCGCGCATGCCGTGATCGTCGATCTCGACCCGGCCAAGGCAGCGGAAGCGGCGAAGGCGGCCGGCAACAACTCGATCGGCGTCGGCGCCGACATCACCAAACCGGCCGAGATGCGCGCTGCCTTCGACAAGGCGGTCGCGGTCTATGGCGGCGTCGACATCCTGGTCTCTAATGCCGGCGCCGCCTGGGAAGGCCGCATCGGCGAATTGGACGACGCCACGCTGCGCAAGAGCTTCGAGCTCAACTTCTTCGCCCACCAGTCGGCGGCGCAGAATGCGGTGCGCATCATGCTGGAACAGGGTACGGGCGGCGTGCTCCTCTTCAACACCTCCAAGCAGGCGATCAATCCCGGGCCGAAATTCGGCGCATACGGCATTCCGAAAGCCGCGACATTGTTCCTGTCGCGGCAGTATGCGCTTGACTACGGCGCCTATGGCATCCGCTCCAACGCGGTCAACGCCGACCGCATCCGTTCCGGGCTTCTTACCGACGCGATGATCGCCAGCCGTTCCGGCGCGCGCGGCGTGTCCGAAAAAGAATACATGTCCGGCAATCTGCTGGGACAGGAAGTGACGGCCGACGACGTCGCGCAGGCCTTCCTGCACCAGGCGCTGGCCGAGCGCACCACGGCGGATGTGACGACGGTGGACGGCGGCAACATCGCGGCGGCGCTGCGCTGAACATATAGGTATGCCTTGGAGCGGTACTTCGTTTCGCGAAAACGAAGAACCGCTCCATCGTCCCTGTTTTGACGCAGTTTGGGACCGAAGGCCTTCCGCGCTTCTGCTGAAGAACTGCTCGAACCCGTCAAAATCCGCACCAATCCTTCGCGTATTGCTCAACCAGTTTAAGGGGTGCCTCGTGTTTCGCATGCGGCTCCAACCTTGATCATTGGTGGAGCTCCAGATGGCGGCGAAAAGACTTCGTATTGGCGTGCTCTTCGGCGGGCGCTCCGCCGAGCATGAAGTATCGCTGCTTTCAGCAACCAACGTCATGGCTGCCTTGGACCCGGCGAAATACGATGCCGTTCCGATCTTCGTCACCCGCGAAGGGCAATGGCTGCTGAGCCGCTTTGAGGACGGCGCGCTGGCGACGCCGTCGGCCGGCACGCAGCTCTGCCTGGTGCCGGGCGGCCATGGACGGACGCTGGCGATCCCTGCCGGCGGTGTGCCCCACGACCTGCCTCCCATCGATATCCTGTTTCCGGTCCTGCACGGCCTGCATGGCGAGGACGGCGCGGTGCAGGGCGTGGCCGAGGTGGCACGCGTGCCGCTCGCCGGCTGCGGCATCCTCGGCTCCGCCACGGCGCTCGACAAGGACATCGCCAAGCGGCTGCTGAAGGCGGCCGGACTGCCTGTGGCGCGCTCGGTGACGATCAATGAAGGTGCCGCGCCTCCGCTGGCCGAACTGGAAGACCAGCTCGGCCTGCCGCTGTTCATCAAGCCGGCGCGGCAGGGCTCGTCGGTGGGCGTCGCAAAGGTCAATGCCAGCCAGGAATTCGATCGGGCGCTGACAGAAGCATTCCAGCACGATCGCAAGCTGCTGGCGGAGGAATTCGTTCGTGGCCGCGAGATCGAGTACAGCGTGCTGGAAGATCCCGAGGGCGAACTCTTCGTCTCGCGGCCGGGCGAGATCGTGCCCGCGGAGAGCCACGGTTTCTACAACTACAACGCCAAATATATCGACGAGAACGGCGCGGCCTTGATCGTGCCGGCGGACCTTTCACCGGAGGTCGAGCAAGCCATGCGGGATGCGGTTGCAAGGGCGTTCAGGGCGCTCGGCTGCGACGGCATGGCCCGCGTCGACTTCTTCCTGATGCCGGACATGAATTTCCTAATCAACGAGCTCAACACCATTCCGGGCTTCACCAACATCAGCATGTACGCCAAGGCCATGGCGGCGAGCGGCGTCAGCTATCCGGAGGTCATCGACCGTCTGGTGGCCCATGGGCTGGCGCGCGCCGGCCGGTGAAAAAGACCGGAGGATTCGAAATCTCGGCAGCGGCCGGTTGGCCGCGTCGCCACATCACTCCGGCAGGCCGGCCTTGCGGAAGCCGTCGACGAAATGCTCAAGCGTCGCGTCGTCACGGAACGGCTCCGTCTCGACCCAGCGCTCCGTGGAGAAATGCGGATTGCCGACGAGGAACAGCGCGACCTCGGTGCGCGCCTCGTCGAGACGGCCGAGCTGCGCCAGGCTTGCCGCCAGAAAGCGGCGCGAGCTTGTGCGGTAGGTCTCGTCGCGGCGCAGCGTCTCGACGGCGGCTTCGTAGTCACGGGCCGCATACTGTGCCTGGCCGAGCGTCAGATAATACCAGCTCGGCGGAAAGGGGTTGAGCCGGAAGGCCTTGCGGATGTGCTCCAGGCCCTCGTCTACCCGCCCGCCCAGCACGTCGATATCGGATAATGTCGCCCAGATATCCGCCTCGTTCGGGTCGAGCTCGATCGCCTTGGCGAATTCCGCCTCGGACCGTTCGAAATCGCGTTCATAGGCAAGAAGGTTCGCCAGAACCCAGCGGCAACCGGCATCGTTGGGATCGATCGCCACAGCCTTGCGCGCCAGTTCCAGGGCCGTGCTGCGGGCAGGCTCGAACGGCTCGCCCCAATGCACCCAGCCCATCCAATGGTTCATGGCCAGCCAGCGATAGGCCTCCGCGTAGTCCGGGTCGAGCGAAACCGCGCGCGTCAGCATCAGATGCGCTTCGCGCGCCATTTGCGGCGACTCGTCGAACAGTTTTCGCGCCCGCACCACGAGATCATAGGCTTCGAGATTCTTCGGCCGGTTGCGCTCCGGCAACGCGCGCAGCCGCCCGAGCAGCGCCTCGACGATCTTGGCCGTCGCCTCGTCCTGAACGGCGAAAATGTCTTCGAGGCTGCGATCGAAACGCTCCGCCCAGAGATGCTCGCCGCTCAGCGCGTCGATCAACTGCGCATTGATGCGCACGCGCCCAGCGGCGCGCCTTGCGCTGCCTTCCAGGAGGTAGCGCACGCCGAGCTCCCCGGCGATGGCGCGCACGTCCATGGCCTTGCCCTTATAGGCAAAGACCGAGTTGCGCGCGATGACGAAGAGGCCCGGGATCCGGGAGAGATCGGTGATCAGATCTTCGGTCAGGCCATCGGCGAAAGAGTCCTGCTCAGGATCGCTGCTCCGATTGACGAAGGGCAGCACGGCGATCGACGGCTTGTCGGGCATCGGCAAGGGTTTGCGTGTGGCGTCGGGTTGTTCGACGGTACCGGCGAAACGATAGCCGACGCGCGGCACCGTCGCGATCCACTCGCCGCCACCGGTCGCCGGGCCAAGCAGCTTCCTGAGCTGCGCGATCTGTACGGTGAGGTTGCCTTCTTCGACCGCGGTGCCCGGCCAGGCCGCGTCCATCAGCTCGGCCTTGGCCAGGATTTCGCCCGGACGCGCGACGAGCGCTTCCAGGAGCTTCAGCCCGCGATGGCTGGCGGCGACGGGAACATCGCCCCGGAGCAGCGTTCCCGCGCCCGGATCAAGCACGAACGGTCCGAAAGCGAAGCGCGATCCCTGCATGCGGCGATCTATAGCCGATTTGGAAGTTTTGAGAACTATTTGGGACGGCTTAATTACGCCGCCAGCCGCCTGCGGCACACTGCAATCTCGATCAGGTCGGGGGTTTTCGAACCCTCATTCGATGGAGGTTGCAATGAACGATACCTTCACGCCCTCTATGTGTCTGGCGGCAGCACCGGCAATGCACTCAAGGCGCGGGCGCTTCAGCCTGGCGGCCTTGCGCAGCCTTATCGCCGAGCGCCGCAAGCAGGCCTATTTCCGCTTCGAGCTCAAGCGGATAGCGACGGACAATCCGCATCTGATCGACGACATCGGGCTGACGAGGAAAGAGGTCGAGGCCGAGATCGCCAAACTGCCCTTCTGGCAGCGATAGGACCGCCTCGGATCGGCTGAAGACAGAGAGCGGCCCGTTGGACCGCTCTCCTCACTTGCCTGGCAAAAACCTTACTTGGCGTTCGGGTTCGGCATCCAAGCCGGCATCGCGACATCGGCATGGGCGAACTGCGGCAGCTTGGCCGACAGGTCTTCCATGTTCTTGATATCCTTGTCGATCAGCTCCTTCTGGGTGATCAGCGTCGGCGGCACGATGACATTGTGGCCGGGGTCCTCGCCGGCGAGCAGTTGCGCCAGCGCGCGCACCGAGACCTGGCCGACCACGGCGGGATTGGTGGCGGCGGTCGCCGCCCAGGCGCTGTCCGGTTCGCGCATCGCGGCGATGTCCGAGGTCGAGATGTCGGCCGAATAGATCTTGATCTTCTTGTTGAGCCCGGCCTCATCGACGGCGATCTTCACACCCTTGGCGAACTCGTCATAGGGGGCGAACATCACGTTGATGTCGGGATGCGCCTGCAGCACCGAGCGCGCTTGGTTGGCGACGGAGTTGGCGATCGGGTTGTCGAGCGTGCCGAACTGCGCGACCTCGCTGATGCCCGAATATTTCTTCTTCACATCCACCCAGGTCTCGTTGCGGCGGTCGAGCGGAGCGATGCCGGCAACATAGACATAACCGGCCTTCCAGCTCTCGCCATTGTCCTTGACCGCCTGCTCGAGCGCCAGCTTGGCGAGGTCTTTGTCCGACTGCTCGATCTGGGGGATCTTCGGGTTCTCGACATTGACGTCGAAGGCGACGACCTTGATGCCGGCATCGACCGCGCGCTGGGCGGCGTCCTTCATCGATTCCGTCAGGCCGTGCTGGATGATGATGCCCTGCACGCCGAGCGCGATCGCCTGATCGACCATGTCGGCCTGGAGCGCCGCATCCTGGCGGCTGTCCAGCACGCGCAGGTCGACGCCGAGCGCCTTGGCCTGCGCCTCGACGCCGGAGAGATAGGCCTGGAAAAAGTCGCCGGTCGAAAGGTAGCGCACCAGCGCGATCTTGACGCCCGGCTTGTCGAACGGCGCCGGACGGTCCGCGGCAAGCGCCGTCCCCTGCATCAGCAGCGCCGCGCCGGCGAGGCCGAGTGCCGCCTTCCCCAAAAGTCTTCTTGTGATGCTCACTTCGTTTTCCTCCATTTGTTATGCCCCGGTCGAAACTATCTCTTGCCCCTGCCGGAAAGGGCGAAGGTGAAGACAAGGGCGACGACAAGCACCGCGCCCTTGACGAAATCCTGCGTGTAGTAAGGGGCGTTCATCATCGTCAGGCCTTGCAGCAGGACGCCGACGAACACCGCGCCGACGGCCGTGCCGAAGGCGTTCGGCTTGGCGGCGCCAAGCACCGCGTAGCCGATGAGCGCCGCCGCGACTGCGTCGAGCAACAGATTATTACCCGAGGCGATGTCGCCGCGTCCAAGCCGTGCGGCGAGCAAAATCCCGCCGATCGAGGCAAAAACTCCCGAAATCACATAAGCCCAGATTTTGTATGCCTTGACAGGCGCGCCGGCGAGCTCGGCCGCCCTCTCGTTGCTGCCGACCGCATACATCATGCGGCCGAAGCGGGTGTATTCGAGGAAGAACCAGATCAGCACCGCAAGCACGACGAGCACGACGACCGAGACCGGGATCAGGTTCGGGATGAAGAAGTCGATGCGGTGGCGGCCGAGCGCCAGGAAGGCTTCCGAAAACTTGCCGTTGGCGACCGAGCCGTCGGGCATGGTCATGCCGGTGGCGATCGAGCGGCCTTCCGTCGGAATGCGCTGCAGGCCGAGCAGCAGGAACATCATGCCAAGCGTGGCCAGCAGGTCGGGCACGCGCATATAGACGATCAGCCAGCCATTGATCAGGCCGACGATGACGCCGATGACAAGGCAGGCGAGGACCGCGACGATCGCGTTCTGCTCCAGCACGACCATCGCGTAGGATGCCGCCATCATGGCGCTGGTGGCGACCGAGCCGATCGACAGGTCGAAGCCGCCGACGACGAGCGTCGCCGTGACGCCGAGCGCCAGCACGCCGGTGATGGCCACCGACTGGAAGATGAAGACGGCGCTCTGCGGCGACGCAAAACCATCGGCGGCGACTGCGAAATAGGCGATCAGCCCGACCAGCAGGACGATGAAGCCGTAGCGGATGGCGTAGTCGCGCAGTGTCATCGAACGCTCCCGCGCCGTTGCCTTGCCCGCCAAACTGGAACTCATGCCTGCACTCCGGGTCTCGTCATCCTGCGATCTCACGCCGCGCTGTGAAGCGGTCCACCGGCCACTTCCGCCAGCAGCCGGTCGAGATCGATGTCATCGTTGCGGTGCTCGCCGACGATCGTGTGTTCCGACATCACCAGGATGCGGTCGGCAGTCTCCAGCGCCTCGTCGAGCTCGGTAACGAAGATCAGCGTCGCGCGGCCGTCGGCGCTTGCCCTCAGCTTGGCGGCGATGTCGCGACGCGCCGAGATATCGACACCCTGGAAAGGCTCGTCGAGGATGAAGAGGCGCGAGGCCTGCGACATCCAGCGCGCCACCATCACCTTCTGCTGGTTGCCGCCGGAAAGCGCGGAGAGTTCGTCCTTCTCCGAGCGGCAGACGATGCCGAGCTCGTCGATCTGGCGGCGGGCGGCGACGCGCTCAGCGCGCTTCTTCATGACGCCGAAGCCCGACATGCGCTTGAGGAACGGCAGGCTGATGTTGCGTTCGATGTTGAAGCCGCCGACGATGCCGCTGGCGGCGCGGTCCTTGCTGACTAGAAAGACACCGGCGGCGATCGCCTCGCGCGCCGAGCCCGGCGCGTAGGGCTTGCCGTCCATGTGCATGCTGCCGGCAAGCGGCCTGCGCACGCCGAATAGCGTTTCCGCCAAAGCCGTCTTGCCGACGCCGACCAGGCCGGTGATCGCCACCACCTCCCCGGCGCCGAGCGTCATCGAGATCGGCCGCGAACCTTGCGCCAGCCGCAGGCCCTCGGCGGTGAAGACGGCTCGGGCCGAGCTTCTTGCAACCACCTTGTCGAGATGGATCTTGCGGCCGAGCATGGCGTTGACCGCGCCCTCATAGTCGAGCGGCTTCCGGTCGAAGACGCCGGAGACGACGCCGTCGCGGATCGACACGATGCGATCGGCGAGCCGCCTGATGTCGGACATGCGGTGCGAGATGTAGAGGATGGCCACACCCTGCCCGCGCAGCCGGTCGATCAGCGAAAACAGCCGGTCGGCCTCTACGCTCGACAGCGAAGAGGTGGGCTCGTCCAGGATCAGCACCTTGGGCCGATGCGCCATGGCGCGGGCGATGGCCACCATCTGCCGATCCGCCAACGACAAGTCGCTGACGCGGGCCTTGAGGTCGATGGCGAGTCCCATGCGGTCGGCGACAGCCCCGGCTTCGGCTCGGACATCGGCAGGCTTGAAAAGCAACGACGCGCCTTTGCCGCTCAGCCGGTCGAGCGTCAGATTGGTGGCGACGTCGAGATCGGCGACGACGCCGTCATTGATGTTCTGGTGCACGGTGACGATGCCGGCGCGAATGGCTTCGGCAGGGGTTTGCGGGTCGAAGGCCTTGCCGGCGAGCCGCATCGTGCCGGCACCGCGCGCATAGACGCCGCTGACGATCTTGACCAGGGTGGATTTGCCGGCGCCGTTGGCGCCCATGAGCACGGTCACCTCGCCCGCAAAGAGGTCGAGCGAGATGCCGCCAAGCACCTCGTTCTGGCCGAAGGATTTCCTCAGGCCTTCCACATGGAACACGGCATCTGCGCCCATCCGTTCCTCCCGGATCGTGACGCTATGGGCTCATTCGGCAATTGTCAACACGATTGACATTTGCCAGAGAGCTTCCTAGCTTGGCCCCGCCGCCGTGGCTCCGCTATCGTCGGAAACCACGCGCAGGAGGGAGAGCATGGCCGGGAAGTTCGAAGCATTGTCGGTGGAAACGCTGCCTAAGCGCCTTGGCGACACCGCGGCCCTGACCGAGCGCATCGGCAGGGACACCAGTCGCTGGAAGGTACAGGAGGTCGGCGATGGCAATCTCAACCTCGTCTTCATTGTCGAAGGCGACAAGGGTGCCGCAGTGGTCAAGCAGGCGCTGCCCTATGTGCGGCTGGTCGGCGACAGCTGGCCGCTGCCGCTCAAACGCTCCTTCTTTGAATATCATGCGCTGACCAGGCAGGAGCGCCGTGCGCCCGGCTCGGTACCGGCGATCTACCATTTCGACGAGACCCAGGCGCTGATCGTGATGGAGTATCTGGCGCCGCCGCACATCATCCTCAGGCGGGCGCTGATCGACGGCCGCGAACTGCCGAACATCGCGCGCGACATCGGCCTGTTCATGGCCCGCACGCTGTTCCGCGGCTCGGATCTCTCGATGGTAACGAGGGAGCGCAAGGCCGACCTAGCGCTGTTCGCCGACAATGTCGAGCTCTGCGACATCACCGAGAACCTGGTGTTCTCAGACCCCTATTTCGACGCCAAGATGAACCGGCATACTTCGCCGCAGCTCGACGGCCTGGTCGCCGAACTGCGCGCCGACCGCGACCTCAAGGTCGAGGCACAGCGGCTGAAGCATCTCTTCGCCGCCAATGCCGAGACGCTGCTGCATGGCGACCTGCATTCAGGCTCGATCATGGTGACCGACAGCGAGACCCGGATGATCGATCCGGAGTTCGCCTTTTACGGCCCGATCGCTTTCGATGTCGGCATGCTTCTTGCCAATTTCTGGATAGCCTTCTTCTCGCAGCGCGGTCACGAGGAGAAGGACAGCCGCGATTCGATGCGCGCCTATCTGCGCGGTGTCACGGCCGAGACCTGGGCGACCTTCCGCGCCGAGTTCTCGCATCTGTGGCGGACCGAGCGCAGCGGCATCCTCTACCAGAGGAGCCTGTTCGAGGATCAGGGCGATCTGCTCGGCTCCGAACAGGCGCTCGACCACATGCTGCACTCCATCTGGACCGACCTGCTGGGCTTTGCCGGCATCGAGGTGCACCGGCGCATCCTCGGGCTGGCCCACAATGCCGATTTCGAGACCATTGCCAATCCCGATCTGCGCGCCACATGTGAGGCCAAGGCTTTGCGCTTCGGACGCCATATCGCGGTCAACCGCCGCCAGATCCACAGCATCGACGAGGTCAACAATCTGGCCGCGCTGATCGAACAGGAGAAGAGCCTTTGAACGTCGGCGAACGCCACTATCGCACCATCTGGCTCAGCGACGACAAGCGCTCGGTCGAGATCATCGACCAGCGCTGGCTGCCGCATGAGTTCCGCATCGAAAAGATCGGAAGCGTCGCCGGCATCGCCGCCGCGATCCGCGACATGTGGGTGCGCGGCGCGCCGCTGATCGGCGTCACCGCGGCCTATGGCGTCGCCATCCAGATGATGGACGATCCGTCGGACGAAGCGCTCGACACGATATGGGAGACGCTGCACAGGACACGGCCGACGGCCATCAATCTGCGCTGGGCGTTGGACGAGATGCGCCGGCACCTCAAGCCGCTCGCGCCGGAGGAACGCGCGGAGGCTGCCTACAAGCGGGCCGCCGAGATCGCCGATGAGGATGTCGGGCTGAACCGCGCCATCGGCGAGAACGGGCTTGCGATCATCAGGCAGATCGCGGCGAAGAAGAAGCCGGGCGAGAGCGTCAACATCCTCACCCATTGCAATGCCGGCTGGCTGGCGACGGTCGATTACGGCACCGCCACCGCGCCGATTTACCTCGCGACGGAAGCCGGCATTCCGGTGCATGTCTATGTCGACGAGACCAGGCCCCGCAACCAGGGCGCCCAGCTGACCGCCTGGGAGATGGCTGGGCACGGCGTGCCGCACACGCTGATCGTCGACAATGCCGGCGGCCATCTGATGCAGCATGGCGACATCGACATGGTGATCGTCGGCACCGACCGCACCACCGCCAATGGCGATGTCTGCAACAAGATCGGCACCTATCTGAAGGCGCTGGCCGCCGCCGACAACGACGTGCCCTTCTATGTCGCGCTCCCCTCGCCCACCATCGACTGGACCGTGGCCGACGGGCTGAAGGAAATCCCGATCGAAGAGCGCTCCGGCGACGAGGTTTCGCTGGTGTGGGGCAGGACGGCCGACGGAAAGGTCGCGCAGGTGCGCGTCTCGCCGGATGCGACGCCGGCGGCGAACCCTGCCTTCGACGTGACGCCGGCAAGACTGGTCACCGGGCTCATCACAGAGCGCGGCGTGGCGAAGGCCTCGCGCGAGGGGCTGAAGGCGATGTTTCCCGAGCGCGGGTAATTAGCTGATCTCCCCCCCTTGTGGGCATATGCGCTAAGATAGCTTTGGCATGGCTTGAAACTTGCGCTTTCGTGGTGGCTCGCGCCAACGATGTCGCAAGGCATGGAGATTCTGGCGCAGGGTTGCCAAGGGCGGCTG